>JAEUNJ010000260.1 GCA_016791145.1 Rhodocyclaceae bacterium
GCCCGCCACCGGGAATTCCACCTGGCGCTGATCGCCGCCTCCCGGATGCCCGTGCTGCTCCAGTTCTGCGAGAGCCTGCTCGACTTCAGCGACCGCTACCGGCGCATCTTCCTGCGCTCCCGCCCGCTGGCCCGGGACATCCAGTGCGAGCACGACGTGATCCTCCAGGCCGCCCTGGCCCGGGACGTGGACCAGGCCGAAAAGGCCCTGGGCCTGCACATCGAGCGCACCGCGACGAACGTGGCCAAGGCCCTGCGCCAGGGCACGGAGACCTCGGCCGCCTGAGGGCCCTCCCGCCGGTTACCGGCCGCAAGGGATGCCTCGCTGAGGGCGCGGCCGCCGCGGCTCAGGCAGGGGGCGCGGCGGGCAGCGCGATCTCGAATCCCGACGCAACGGCGGACAGGCGTCCGCCCATCCCCGCGACACGGCGGACGGCCAGGTCCAGCCGAGGGTCGTTCGAGGGTGCCGGCAGGGCCCAGGGAACACCGCCGGACTCGATGGACACGGAGATCCGGGCCTCCCCTTCCTCGGCCCGGGTGGCCACCACCAGGGCCGGGGCGGCGCAGTCGCCCGCCACGGCCTTCTCGCCGCATAACTGGACGAGGTTCATCAGCACCTCGTTCAGGTGGTCCGGGACCAGGTCGACCAGCGGCAGCCCGTCGCCGGGACTGAACCGGAAGCGCAGGCGGTGGAACTGCCGGTCGAAGCTCATGAAGTCGCAGACGGCGGCGGCCATCGGGCCCACGTCCCCCCGTTCCGGCTGGCCGCTGCGCGCCGTGGCGAAATCGGCGATGCGCCGGGTCATCACCGCGATGCGGCGGGTCTCCGACAGGATCGTCTGGGGCTGGCAGACGGCGCATTTCCCCCTGGCCTGCTCGTCGGCCATGATCTCCGCCATGCCGGAGATGACGGCCAGGGGATTGCCGACTTCGTGCGAGACGTTGGCCGCCATGGTGGCCAGCGCCGACATCTTCTCCCGGTGCCAGAGTTCTTCGCGGCGCGCGGCCTGGTCCCGGGCGCTGGCCTGGGCGTCGATGATGCGCTGGCCATGCCGCACCAGCAGCACCGTGACGCCGTAGAGCAGGGCGAGGAGAATGCCGAAGATCAGCAGCAGGCGGTTCGATGCGGCGCGCACCTTTTCCGAATTCTCGCGGGCGGCCTTCTCCACCCGCGACTGGTTCGCCGCCGCGAGGGCCTCGATGCGGGCGGCGGTGGCCCGGTTGCGTTCCAGGAAGGGGGTGACGTCGGAATAGATCTCGAAGACGCCGACGACCTCGGTGCCGGACGGCGAGAACACGGGCAGGTAGCTGGAAATCAGGTCCCGGTTCTCCACGACGCCCTCGAAGGCGCTGAACCTGTCCCGATGGGTCAGTTCGCTCGCCGGGCGGCCGGCCATCGCCGTGCGCCAGCCTTCGTTGCCGGACTTGTCCTCGCCGATCTGCCCATGCTCGGAAGAATAGACGGTGATGCCCCGCCGGTCGAAGACCTTGATCTTGAACACCGTGGTCCGCTGCATCATCGCGTAGGCCCGCCGGTCCATGGCCGCGAAGCCCGGCAGGGCGGCGATCCGGCGACCCGCCTCGGCCAGGCATGCCTTGGCGGCCACCGCGTCCTCGCCCGTGGGGGCGCGGCAATGGTCCACCGGCACCTGGGCCGCCCGCGCGGCGAAAGGGGCGAAATCGGAGTCCCAGAGGACGTTGGCGAACAGCCGCGCCAGATTGACATGCCCGTTCTCGTGGACGGAAAGCAGGTTCTCGCGGGCGGCCGATTCCTGCTCGTGGCCCAGTTCGGCCTGGACCCGGGCGACGAAGGTGGACTGGCTCTGCTGCACCTCGGCGAAGAAGCGCTCCTCCTCCCGCTCGAGGAGGAAAAGGATCAGGCCGGCCACCGCGAAGGCGGCGAGGCTTGCCCAGGTGAAATGGCGGAGCATCCGGTAGCGGCCCTCGGGCGAGTCCGGCATGGCGGCGGGCAGGAGCGGGTTCATGCGGCGAATCCCGCGAGGCGGTGCCGGGCGGGAAGCGGGTGCCCGGATCGCGGTGCACCGGCGGGGGGCGGCGGGCGGGCGATTGTCCCCCCGGGCCGGCAGGCGGGGGTATTCCGGCCGGTGCCGGATCTGGCATCCCCGCGAAGGACGATTGTTTCCTCGGACTTCATGGTTCCTCTCCCAGGACCCCATCCCTGGGTCCGATCGTGGTGGCGTGGGTCGGCCGGAACGACGCAGCAATCATGCCATCGGCGGGGACATTGCGGGGCTGCCGCGGGCCGTGGCGCGGGGAGACGGGTCCGGGGTGCCCTCAACGCCGGTCCAGCTGGAAGCGCACGGGGACGATCACGGAGGCCTCGACCGGGTCGCCGCCCCGGCGGGCCGGGACGAAGCGCCACTCGCGCACGGCGCGCAGTGCCGCCTCGTCCAGTTCCGGGTGGCCGGAGCCCTCGTCCACCTTCAGGTCGCGGACCCGGCCGTCCCGGGCTACCAGCACTTCGATCCGCACCGTGCCCTGCAGGCCGCGCCGCCGGGCGGCCAGGGGGTAGGCGGGGGGCGGGTTTTCCAGGTAGTCGGCGTCGAAGCGTGGTGCCGTCACCGGCGCATCCGCAGCCGGCGCCCGGGTTGGCGCGGCGGCGGGCGCGGCCTGCGGGGCGGCGGGCAAGGCCGGGGCCGCCGGTACCCGGAACTCCGTGGCCGGGGCCGCCACCGGTGCCGTCAGGACCGGCGTCGGGGGGTGGGCAGTCGTGGAGGGGGCCCGGGCGGACGGCCGGGACTCGGCCGTCCGCCGGGCCGGCGGCGGTGCCATCGGCGCCGGCTCGGGCCTGGCATCCGGCAGGGCGCGCATGGCCACCTCGAGCACCCTCGGCAGTTCCGACGGCCAGCGAAGGGACCATTGGGAGGGGCCCCGGACCCAGGACACCGCCGCCGCGTGCACGGCCACGGAGGCCCCCAGGGCCCACAGCAATCGGCGATCGGGGCGGACGGCCACCTCCATCAGAATCGGGTCTTCCAGGCGACGCGCAGGGTGCGCGGCTCCGCCGGGTGGGTGTGGATGTCGGCGACAGGCGCCGCTTCACCCCGGAGCCGGGACTGGTAATGGTAGTCGATGTCGCTGGCCCGGGCGCCAAGGAGGTTGAGGATGTCGGCGGTGATCTGGTTGTTGCGGTCGATACGCCAGCCGGCCCGCAGGTTCACCAGGGTGGAAGCCCGGGAACGCACGCTGTTGTCCTCGATCAGCGCCCGAGGCCCGAAATAACGCAGGCGCAGGCCGGCGAACCACCTGCCCTGGTCATCCCAGGCGATACCCAGGGAGGCCGTGCGCTCGATGGCGCCGGGAATGCGGTCGCCGGCCGGGTCGAAATCGCGGAAGCGGGCCCGGGACACGGCCAGGTCCGCATCCACCGTCAGGCCGGCGACCGGCGTCCACCAGTTGGCCCACTCGAAGCCCTGGCGGCGCGAGGGACGGGAAGGCTCCGTCGTGCCGGCGTCGCCGACGAAGAGGAGTTCGGAGTCGATGTCCAGGCGCCAGAGGGCCAGGGAGGAAACGAGCCCCGGCACGGCGGCCGTGCGCAGCCCGAGTTCCATCGCCTTCGCCCGGACCAGGGGATTGACCGGATCCACCGTCGCCAGGAAACCGGGGTCGCGGGGGTCGGGATTCACGCGGGTGGTGGCGCCGCGGGCGTCATTGCTGTGGAAGCCGTAGCCGTGGTTGACGAACAGTTCGGTTTTCGCCCAGGGGCCGAGGACCAGCGAAAACTTGGGGCTGGCGATGCGGTCCGAGGTCCGCCCCGAGTTGGCGGGCAGGGACGACGTGATGTCGAAGGCATAGTGGTCGGCGCGCAGGCCGACGATGCTGCGCAGCCAATCGGTCCAGTAGACGAGGCCCTCGGCGTGCAACGCCGCGCTGGTCTGGGTGACCGTGTCCTCGCGCACGGTCGTGTGGGTGCGGCGCGCCGAATCGAGGCGCAGGGCGACCGGGTCCAGGCGGTCCCGGCGTACCTGGGTGCCGACGGTGAACTCCGCCGGCCGCCCGAGGAAGTCGGCGAACCAGGTGTGGGCGGCCTGGCCGCCGAGCACGTGACGCCGTTCGCTCTGCAGGAACTGGTCGCCGAGGACCGGGTTGTCCATGAAGAAGGTGAAGTTCGACCAGAGGTCGAGGGCGGAGCGGATGGCATAGGCCGAGGCGCGCGTGCGGGAGGCGGCGTCGCCGCGCGCCCATTCGCCGGACAGGCTGTAGCGGGAGGTCCGGCCGCCGTCGGTCGGGTCCACTGTGCCGAAGCGGGAGATGGCCCCGGTATCGATGGCCCGCTGCGGCACCTGGTCGGTGGAAGACCATGCGGCCTTGTAGCCCAGGGCGGTGATGGCGCCGCCGTTGTCCTCGCTGCCCCAGGACCAGCGCAGCACGCCGTTCAGCTTGCCGTAGTTTTCCGGCACGGTCCAGGGGCC
>JAEUNJ010000266.1 GCA_016791145.1 Rhodocyclaceae bacterium
CCCGGGAGTCACCTTCGAGGAAATCGTGCGGCGGGGGGCGGAACGGGGTCAGTATCGCGAGGCCTTCGGCCGCCAGGACGAGTGGGTCAATGAGCGGGTGCGCAAGCATCAGCAGGCGGACGGCACACTGATCGAGCAACACCTGGACGATGGACGCTGGCTGCTCATCGTCGAGTACAGGACGCCCAGCGGCTTCATCGTTGGCAATCGCATCGACATCACGGACCGGAAGAACGCCGAGATTTCCGTCAGGGAAAATGCGCGTCGCCTCAACGAGGCCCAGCGGGTCGCACACGTCGGCGACTGGCAGTTCGATCTCGCAGACAAGCGGCTCATCTGGTCATTGGAGGTGTTCCGCATCTTCGAACGCGATCAGGAGGGTTTCCGGCCTACCTATGAGGCCCTCTTGGAGGCCATCCACCCCGATGATCGGGCGGCGGTGCGGGAGGCCTATACGCGTTCATTGGTGACCCGCGCCCCATCTGCGATCACGCATCGGATCGTGCTGCCCGACGGACGAGTCAAATTCCTGCTCGCCCGCTGGGAAAACCATTACGACCCGGAGGGCAAGCCGATCAGTTCCTCCGGCACCGTGCAGGACATTAGCGAGCGCCGCCAGAACGAGGAAGCGTTGCGCAAGGCCTCCCGGTATGCGCGCAGCCTGCTCGAGGCAAGCCTGGACCCTTTGGTGACCATCAGCCCCGAGGGAAAGATCACCGACGTCAACCAGGCAACGGAAAGAGCAACCGGCCTGGGGCGGGAAGTGCTGGTCGGCAGCGATTTTTCCGACTACTTCACGGAGCCCGCGTTGGCCCGCGCAGGCTACCGGAAGGCATTCTCCGAAGGCAGCGTGAGGGACTTCCCGCTGGCCATCAGGCACGTCGACGGGCACGTGGTTCATGTGCTGTACAACGCAGCGGTCTATCGAGCGGAATCGGGTGAGGTGGAAGGCGTGTTCGCGGCGGCACGGGACGTCACGGAACGCCGGAAAGCGGAGGAGGAACTGGATCGCTACCGCCACCATCTGGAAGCGCTGGTGGAGGAACGCACTGCCGCATTGTCGGTGGCGAAGCAGGCAGCCGAGGCCGCCAATGTCGCAAAAAGCGCCTTTCTCGCCAACATGAGCCACGAGATCCGGACGCCCCTCAATGCGATCACCGGCATGGCCTACCTGATCCGGCGGGGGGGGCTGGAGCCGGCCCAGCAGGAGCAACTCGGCAAGCTGGAGAAGGCCACCAATCATCTGATCGGGATCGTCAACGCCGTGCTCGAACTATCGAAGATCGAGGCCGGGAAATTTACTCTGGAAGCCCGGGAAGTGAATGTCGAGGCAGTGGTGTCCGATGTCCTGGCCATGATCCAGCGGTCGGCAGAGGAGAAGGCGCTGGCTTTGCGCGTCGAGATTGGAGATCCCCGCCAAGGTCTGCTTGGCGACGCCACCAGGATCCGACAGGCGCTGCTCAATTTCGCCGCCAATGCGGTGAAGTTCACCGATGCCGGAGGCATTACCCTGCGCGCGGTGATCTCCGACGAAGACAGGGAAGGCGTCCTGATGCGTTTTGAAGTCGAGGACACGGGAATCGGCGTCCCGGCAGAATCGCTGCGCCGTATTTTTCTCGCGTTCGAACAGGCCGACAACACGACGACACGCAAGTACGGCGGAACGGGGCTCGGCCTTGCGGTGACCCGTAAACTCGCGCAACTGATGGGCGGTGACGCAGGCGCCGAGAGTTCCCCCGGCCAGGGAAGCCGGTTCTGGTTCACGGCCCGCCTCGCCAAGTCGTCGGCCCAGTATCCGCCCCAACAAACGCAGCAGGCGGCCGAAGTCCTTCGGCGGGAACATTCCGGTCGAAGGGTTCTCCTGGCGGAGGACGAGCCGATCAATCGCGAGATTGCCTCCATGCTGCTCGAAGACGTGGGCATGGTCGTGGTCGCTGTCGAGAACGGCGCCGAGGCGGTCGACCGGGTCGGCACCGGAGAGTTCGACCTGGTCCTGATGGATATTCAGTTGCCGGTCATGGATGGCATCGAGGCCAGCAAGCGAATCAGGGCGATGCCGGGCAGGGCTGGCCTGCCCATCGTGGCGCTTTCCGCCAATGCCTTCGCCGAGGACAGGGAGCGATGCGAAGCGGCCCGCATGAACGACTTCGTCGCCAAACCCATTGTTCCCGGTTCGTTGTACGCGACCCTCTTGAGGTGGCTGCGGCGGGACCGGACTCCCGTGGCGGGCGGTCAGACCCCGCACGTGACCCAGGGAGAATCGGCCTCAGACCATGACGCCAATGAAGATCGTGCGGGCTCGTGAATGACGGATCGTATCGCCTTGGGCGCTGCGACTCCCTCTGCCGTGGATGCCGAAAGCATGATAGGTGGCGCAACCTCCCTTCCCGAAGCCGTAGCCGCCACGGCGCAACTCCTGCGTGCGGTACGCAGAGCCCTCGTGTCGGCCGTCGATGCCATCTACCGTTCCTCGGTCGTGGATCCTGCGCTGGAAGGCGAGGCGAGGGATTTGGTCGCCACCCTGCTGGAGAATCGCCTCGCGCTGACCGAGCGCATCGAGGCCGTGGACCAGGCCTGCGTTCACCTGCAGAGCCGTCTCGCAGATGTGGAACGAAAAATGGAAACGACAGCATTGCCGGCTCGACGGGACATTGCCACCGAGGGCGATTCCCCCGAGTTCCTGATCGAATCATGGGCCGCGTATTGCCTGATCCGCATGGAAATATCGGCACGTCAGTGGCAACTGGAACACGTGGTGGACGAGTTGCGCGTATTGCAGGCGATCACGAATCCCTCCCTGTACGGCCCGGACATCTGGGCGGTGGCAGACCGGTGTGGCCTGAATCCGTTGGCCGACGCGGGGACCCAATGGCCTGAGCGCCTGGCGGAACTGGATGCACTCTTTCATGCAAACTGCCGGCGCGCCGTTGCGCTTCGCCGGCTGGGGCGCGGCCGGGCCACCATCGAGGCCCTGGCAGGGGTCGCCGAGTCGGCCACCGACCTGCATCGTGAGTTCCAGAGGCTCGCGGAGCACTGAAAATGGCCCTTGCACGCCCCCGCCGAGAATCCCGCCGCGCCATACCCGGTCCGGCGGTGACGTGATGGATCAGATCCCGTTCTTCATTCGAAGGAGATCCCCATGATTTTCAGCCGTGGACTGAAGCGCACCATCGCCCTCCAGCAGGAGGAGATCGACGCCCTGCGTGCGGAAAGCGAGCGCTGGCGCGGCGAGGCAACCGCCCTCCGGGGGCGCCTCGCGCAGGCCGAGACGGACGCCTTCGCCGCCCGGCAGTGCGAGCTTTATGCGGGCCTCTTCGGGCACATGCAGTCCTTCGCCCGCTCGCTCGCCGACTTCCAGGCCACCTTGTCTGGCCTGGCCACGGGGCTCCAGGAGGAACAGGCGAGTGCCGCCCGGGCGGCCGCCACCACCGAGGCCGGCCGGAGCGCGATGGAGCGCATCGTGGAGAACCTGCGCCAGATGTCGGAAAAGACCCGGGAGAGCACCGACAGCGTCGACTCCCTGAACCAGCGGGTCGACCGGATCGGCGGCATCGTCAAGCTGATCAAGGAAATCGCCGACCAGACCAACCTGCTGGCGCTCAATGCCGCCATCGAGGCGGCCCGGGCCGGCGAAAGCGGCCGCGGCTTCGCCGTGGTCGCCGACGAGGTGCGCAAGCTCGCCGAACGGACCACCCAGGCCACCAGCGAGATCTCGACCCTCGTCGGCAACATCCAGGAAGGCGCCCAGCAGTCGAAGCGGCTGATGGAAGACCACGCCCGGAACGCCCTCGCCTACAGCGAAGACGGTGTCCATGCCGCCGCCGAGATGCAGTCCCTGATGACCCTGGCCAACCAGATGGAAGCCGCCATCCGGGCGAGCTCCCTGCGCAGCTTCGTTGAACTGGCGAAGGCGGACCACCTGGTGTTCAAGTTCGAGGTCTATCGCGTCCTGGCCGGCACGTCGGAACGTTCCGCGCACGAGTTTGCCGACCACCGGGCCTGCCGCCTGGGCCGCTGGTACTACGAAGGCGATGGCCGCCGGCTGTATGCGGGAACACCGGGCTACGCCGATCTGGAGCCCGCCCACGTCCGGGTACACCAGGCCGGCCTCTCCGCCCTGGCGCGCCATGCCCAGGGCGATCACGAGGCCGCTCTCGGCGAAATTGCCGTCATGGAGGCCGCGAGCCTCAGCGTCCTCCAGCAACTGGACCGCATGGCCCAGGCGGGCGAAGCCGCAAGCACCCTCCTTTCCCACCGCTGAGCGCGATGGCTCGCCGCCGACACCGTTACCCAATCCACGCGTCGCAGCGGGTTTTGTGCCACGTCAATTCGCCGTTATGTCTTTGGTGATATTTTGCAATCCGTTTGCAATGCAGGGGGATAGGACCATGGTGCGTCATTTCCCTTTTCCGCTTTCGCGGAATGCCGGACTGGCAATCGCGCTTTTCCTCTGGGTGGCGTCCGCCGCGGCCGATCCCTTCAAGGTCCTCGTGGTCATGAGCTACGAGCAGGACAATCCCTGGTGTGCCGGAATCCGCCGGGGCATCGACGCGGTTCTCGCGCCCTTCGCCGATGTGACCTACTTCTACATGAACACGAAGGCGGATTTCCAGGGCGGGCCGGCCCGGGCGGAGGAAGCCGCGGCGCTCTTCCGGGAACTGAGGCCCGACGGGGTGATAGCGGCCGACGACGATGCCCAGGCGATGTTCGTCGTCCCCCACCTGAAGGGAAAGGTGGCAACCCCGGTGATGTTCTGCGGCGTCAATGCCGACGCCGGCGCCTACGGGTATCCAGACAACCAGATTTCGGGCGTGCTCGAGCGGGGCCACGTGGCCGGCACCCTGTCCCTGGTCAGCCAGCTCGTCCCGAACGTCCGCCGGGTCTGCTTCCTGGTCGGCGACAGTCCGGCCGGCCGGGCCCTGGAGGCCCAGGTCGCCGCGGAAAGGAACTCCTATCCCGCCACCGTCGCCGGCTTCTTCAAGGCCCGCACCGTTCAGGACCTCCGCGCCCACGCCCGTGCCATGGCGGGCTGCGACGCACTGTACGTGGACAGCCTCGAAGGCATCGCCGACGAGGCCGGCCGCCGCCTGATCAACCGAGAGGTATTCGCGGTGCTCGAAGGCCTGTACAAAGGTCCCGTGCTCGGTGCCAATCCCTACCACGTG
>JAEUNJ010000285.1 GCA_016791145.1 Rhodocyclaceae bacterium
CGGTCGATGACGACCGCGTAGTCGATGGTCTTCGCGATGTCGTCGTCCCGGGCCGCCTCGTCGGGGACGCCGAAGGTCATGCTGATCTCGAGGGTCTGGGGCGCGGCCTTCTCGCGGGCATAGATGCCCACGTGGGCCTCGACCCGCATCTCGTCGATGAATATGAAGTCCATGGCGGCCCTCGGTTAAAATCGGGCCGATTCTAGGCCAACCTTCCTGCTCCCGCCGGTGACCTTCGCCGCCTTCCTGCTGTTCGGATACCTGCTCGGTTCGGTGTCCTTCGCCGTCCTCGTCTCCCGCGCCTTCCGCCTCGCCGATCCGCGCACCTTCGGCTCGGGGAACCCCGGGGCGACCAACGTGCTGCGCTCGGGCCACAAGTCCGCGGCCCTGCTGACCCTGCTGGGGGACGCCCTCAAGGGCTGGCTGGCGATGCAGGCGGCCCGGTGGCTGGGGGCGGATGCGGCGTCCGTCGCCGGGGCGGGCCTGGCCGCCTTCGCGGGCCACCTGTTCCCCGTCTTCCACCGCTTCCGCGGCGGCAAGGGGGTGGCCACGGCGCTGGGCGTGCTGGCGGGGTTCTCCGGGTGGGTCGCGCTGGCCTGCGGCGCGGTCTGGGCCGCCGCCGCGCTGCTGTTCCGCTATTCCTCCCTGGCCGCCATCTGCGCCGCCCTGGCGGCACCTTTCGCCACCGCGGCGCTGCTGGTGGACATGCGGGCGGTGCTGGCGGTGTCGGCCATGTCGGCCCTGCTGATCTTCCGGCACCGCGAGAACATCCGCCGCCTGCTCTCGGGTACCGAAAGCCGCATCGGCGCGAAGAAGAAGGCCCCCGCGGGCCAGTAGGCCGCTCCGCCGCGACCGCTCCGGCCGCGCCGCGGTCCGCGATTCCCCAGGGGGGACCGCGGACCGGCTGTTGTGGGCGGCGTCGTCGCCGCGATTTTCCGACACGGCCAACAGCCCCCGCCATCGAGGACGCGGAGGACGCGACCCGGCGCGCCTCATGGCCACCGTGGTGGGCGGATACCGTTTCCACCCGGGCCCGCCCCGGCCCGCCTTCGGCCTTCCCTTGATGCCCCTTGGTGCCCCTTGGTGCCCTTGGCGTCCCGGTGGTTGGCCGAGGGTGTATCGGAACGGAACCGCCCGCACTCGCGCCGGGGACGGCGCCCGCCACCGGGGCGCCCGCGGAGCGCTGGCGGGGGAGCGGGGTCGGCAAGCTGACGGGCCGGCCGACAGCCGCGGATCAGGCTTCGGCCAGCGGCCAGCGGGGGCGGATCGCGAAGGCGCCGGTCCCGGCCCGGCCGGCGGCGTCGCCCGCCTGGCGCCGGGCCAGGCGCCGCGCGGCGCAGTAGGCGATCATCGCGCCGTTGTCGGTGCACAGGGCCAGTTCGGGGTAGAAGACGCGGCATCCGCGGCGGGCGGTGGCTTCGTCCAGGCGGGCGCGCAGGCGCCGGTTGGCGCCGACGCCGCCGGCCACGACCAGTTGCGCGAGGCCGGTGCGGTCCAGGGCCGCCAGGGCCTTGCCGGTCAGGACCTCGGCGACCGCCTCCTGGAATTCCCAGGCCAGGTCGGCCTTGCCGGCCTCGTCCAGCGCATGCTGGCGCACGGCGGTCAGCACCGCGGTCTTGAGGCCGGAAAAGCTGAAGTTGAGGTCGCCGCTGCCCAGCATGGGCCGGGGGAGCGAAAACCTGCCCGGCCGTCCGGCCTCGGCCAGGGCAGCCACGGCCGGCCCGCCCGGGTAACCCAGGCCGAGCAGCTTGGCGGTCTTGTCGAAGGCCTCGCCGGCCGCGTCGTCCAGGGATTCGCCGAGGAGTTCGTAATCGCCCACGTCGGCCACCCGCATCAGCTGGGTGTGGCCGCCGGAGACCAGCAGGGCCACGAAGGGAAACTCCGGCGGGGTCCCGGAGAGCAGCGGCGAGAGGAGGTGCCCTTCCAGATGGTGCACCGGCAGGGCGGGGATGCCCAGGGCCAGGGCCAGGGATTCGGCGAAGCTGGCGCCCACCAGCAGGGCCCCGGCGAGGCCGGGTCCGGCCGTGTAGCCGATGGCGTCGATGTCGCGCCGGCCGAGGCCGGCCTCGGCGAGGACGCGGTCGAGCAGGGGGACCAGGCGGCGGATGTGGTCCCGGGAGGCGAGTTCGGGGACGACGCCCCCGTAGGCCTCGTGCATGGCCACCTGGGTATGGACGGCGTGGGCCAGCAGGCCCCGCCCCGTGTCGTGGAGGGCGACGCCGGTCTCGTCGCAGGAGGTTTCGATGCCCAGGACCAACACGGCGCGGGATTTTACGGGCAACCCCTTTGACGCGGCCGAAAAAATGGATAAAATCGCGCGCTTCGCTCAAGTCGCGACCCCGCGTGGGTCATTGAAGGAATCCGAATGCCTGGTATCCGCGTCAAGGAAAACGAGCCCTTCGAGGTGGCCATCCGCCGCTTCAAGCGCACCATCGAGAAGACCGGTCTGCTGACCGAGCTGCGTGCCCGCGAGTTCTACGAGAAGCCCACGTCGGAGCGCAAGCGCAAGCTGGCGGCCGCGGTGAAGCGCCATCACAAGCGCATCCGCAGCCAGATGCTGCCCCCGAAGATGTACTGATCCGCTGCCGGCCGCCGGCCGGTCCAGCCACGAACGACCCGTCGAAACCGCCGTCCGGCGGTTTCGGCGTTTTTGCCGCCGGGAGACGCCGATGTCGCTGAAAGCACGCATCCAAGAGGACATGAAGACGGCCATGAAGGCCCGGGAAGCCGCCCGCCTGGCGGCCATCCGCCTGCTGATGGCCGCCATGAAGCAGAAGGAGGTGGACGAGCGCATCGAACTGGACGACGCGGGCGTGGTCCAGGTCATCGAGAAGATGCTGAAGCAGCGCCGGGACTCCATCGCCCAGTACGAGGCGGCCAAGCGCCAGGACCTGGCGGACGCCGAGAAGTTCGAGGTGCAGGTGCTCGCCGCCTACATGCCCCAGGGCCTCACGGCGGCGGAGGTGGAGGCGGCCGTGGCCGCCGCGCTGGCCGAATCCGGCGCCAAGGGCCCGGCCGACATGGGCAAGGTGATGGCCATCGTCAAGCCCAGGGTCGCCGGCCGGGCCGACATGGCCGAGGTCTCCCGGCTCATCAGGGCGAAGCTGGCGGCCCCTTGACCGGCGCATAATCGCGCCGTGATTCCCGAGAGCTTCATCCAGGAACTGCTCGCCCGCGTCGACATCGTCGACGTGGTCGAGCGCTACGTGACCCTGAAGAAGGCCGGGGCCAACTACTCGGCCTGCTGCCCCTTCCACTCCGAGAAGACGCCCTCCTTCACGGTCAGCCCGTCCAAGCAGTTCTACCACTGCTTCGGCTGCGGGGCCCACGGCACGGCCATCGGCTTCCTGATGCAGTACGCCGGCCTCGGCTTCGTGGAGGCGGTGGAGGACCTGGCCAGCCACACGGGCCTGCAGGTGCCGCGGGAAGCGCGCGGCGAGGCCGGCCAGGCGGCCAAGGCGCGCAAGGCGCCGCTCACCGAGCTGATGGCCCGGGCCGCCCGCTTCTACAAGGACCAGCTGAAGGGCTCCCCGAAGGCCATCGATTACCTGAAGGAACGGGGCCTCACCGGGGAAGTGGCCGCGCGCTTCGGGCTCGGCTACGCGCCGGACGAGTGGCAGGGCCTGCAACGCGTATTCCCGGACTATGCCGACCCGGCCCTGCTCGAATGCGGGCTGGTGATCGACAGCGACCAGGGCCGCCGCTACGACCGCTTCCGGGACCGGATCATGTTCCCGATCCTGGACCAGCGCGGCAACGTGATCGGCTTCGGGGGGCGCATCCTGTCCGGCGGGAAGGGCGGCGCCGACGGCCCCAAGTACCTGAATTCCCCCGAGACGCCGCTGTTCGAGAAGGGCCGGGAGCTCTACGGTCTGGTGCAGGCCCGGCAGGCGATCCGGGAGCGGGACACCGTCATCGTGGTGGAGGGCTACATGGACGTGGTGGCCCTGGCCCAGCACGGGGTCGGCAACGCGGTGGCGACCCTCGGCACGGCCACGACGCCGGCGCACGTGCAGAAGCTGCTGCGCCAGGCCAGCCGCATCGTCTTCTGCTTCGACGGGGACGCGGCCGGCCGCAAGGCGGCCTGGCGGGCCCTGGAGGCCAGCCTGGAACATCTGACGGACGACCGCTTCGCGGGCTTCCTGTTCCTGCCCCCCGAGCACGACCCGGACAGTTTCGTCCGCGCCGAGGGCGCGGACGCCTTCCAGGCCCTGGTGGCGCGCCCCACGGCCCTGTCGGAGTTCCTGCTGCGGGAGCTCCGGTCGCGGGCCGACCTGGGCTCGGCCGAGGGCCGTGCCCAGCTGGTCCACGAGGCGAAGCCCCTCCTGCAGCGGCTGGCCGCGCCGGTGCTGCGGGTGCAGATCGTCAAGGCCCTGGCGGCGGCCAGCGCGATGCAGGAGCAGGAGATCGCCGCCGAGTGCGGCCTGAAGCCCCTGGCCGCCGGCCGGCCCGCGCCGCGGCGCCAGCCCCGCGTGCTGGAAGTTTCCCAGGTCCGCACGCTGCTGCGCCACGTGCTCCGGCGGCCGGAGCGGGCGGCCCGCCTGCCGCTGGAGCTGATCGACCGGGAGAACCGCTACGGCGCGCTGCTCCACGAGGTCGCCGACGCCCTCGACCACGGCGAACTGGCCCCGGGCCGCCTCGCGCCGCTCTTCGAGTATTTCCGCGGCACGGCCCACGAGCCGGTGATCGGGGAGATTGCGGCCAGCATCGACGACAAGGCCGACGAGGCCGCCGAGGAGCAGGAGTTCAGCGACGCGGTCGTCCGCATCCAGACCCGCGCCAGGAAGGACGAACTGGCGGAACTGACGGCCCGCCGCGCCCACCTGGATCCGGAGGAGCAGCGGCGGTGGGAGGAACTTCTCGCCTGGCTGAAGGACGAAGCTTCCGGCCGGGGCCGCGGCGCCTGAGGGCCACCGGGATCCGCGGAGCCCCCGGCTCGCCGCCGGGATGCCCTTCCGTGGCTGGGTTTCCGGCGGGTTCTCGCGTATAATGAACGGTTTCCCTATTTTTCGCCGAACCTGAGCGGCCGTGGCCGCGAGGGCCATGGGCTGCGTGATTCCGAGGAAGCAGATGCCGAAAGAAACCGCGAAGCAAGCGAAAGCGAAGACCACCGCCAAGGGCAAGGCCCAGGCCCCCGCCAAGCCGGCGCCGAAGGCGGCGCACAAGGCCGCGAAGCCGGCGCCAGCCCCCAGGGCGGCCGCCAAGCCGGCCCCCAAGGCCACCGCCAAGCTTCCGCCCAAGGCACCGGCCAAGCCGGCCGCCAAGCCTGCCCCCGCCGCGGCCAAGGCGGCGCCGAAGGCGGCCGCCAAGCCGGTCACCCCGCCGGCCAGGCCCGCGCCCGCCAAGGCGCCGGCCGCCGTCCCGCCGGCGCCCCAGCCCGCCGCGGCCCCCGTGGCCGCCAAGCCCGTCCCGTCCGTCGCACCGGCCGCGCCCGCTGAGGCGCAAGTCCCGGCCGCCGCGCCGGCTCCCCTGGCCAAGCCCGCCGCGGGCAAGTCCGGCAAGGGCGACGGCAAGGGCAAGCGGGGCAAGGACCGCCTGCTGCCGCCGGTGGCCGACGTGCCGCCCGAGGACCTGGAAACCCGCCGGACGCGGCTGAAGAACCTGATCGGCCTGGGCAAGGAGCGTGGCTACCTGACCTACGCCGAGATCAACGACCACCTGCCCGACGACCTGGTGGACGCGGAGCAGATCGAGTCCATCATCTCCACGTTCAACGACATGGGCATCCAGGTCTTCGACGAGGCCCCGGCCGCCGAGGAGATGCTGCTCAACGAGGCCGCCCCGGCGCCCGTGGACGAGGAGGAGGTGGAGGAGGAGGCCGAGCAGGCCCTGTCCACCGTCGATTCGGAATTCGGTCGCACCACCGATCCCGTCCGCATGTACATGCGCGAGATGGGCTCCGTGGAGCTCCTCACCCGCGAAGGCGAGATCGAGATCGCCAAGCGCATCGAGGACGGCCTGAAGCACATGATCCAGGCGATTTCCGCCTGCCCCACCACCATCGCCGAGATCCTCGACCTGGCCGACCGGGTGGCGCGCGACGAGATGCGCGTCGATGAACTGGTGGACGGCCTCATCGACCTCGATGCCGCCGACGAGGACCTGGAGGCGATCGCCGAGGCCGAGGACCTGGACGTGGAGGACGAGGAGGACGAGGTGGATGACGACGACGGCGCCGCCGCCGTCTCGGCCTCGCTGCTCCAGTTGAAGCAGGACGCCCTGGAGCGCTTCGGGGTGATCCAGCAATACCATGCCAAGGTCCAGTCCATCCTGACCCGGAAGGGCTCCCAGGACAAGACCTACCTGAAGCTCCAGAAGCAGATCTCCGACGAGCTGATGAACATCCGCTTCACCGCCCGCACCATCGAGCGCCTGTGCGACTCGGTGCGCGGCATGGTCGAAGCGGCCCGCGGCCACGAGCGCAAAATCCTGCACCTCTGCGTGGACAAGGCCCACATGCCGCGGCCCCACTTCATCAAGGTGTTCCCGGGCAACGAGACCAACCTGGAGTGGCTGAAGAGCGAGGTCCAGGCCAGCAAGCCCTATGCGGCCCAGCTGATGCGCGCCGCCCCGGCCATCCTGGAGGAGCAGCAGAAGCTGATCGACCTGCAGGCGCGCATCGGCATCCCGCTGCGCGAGCTGAAGGAGATCAACAAGCAGATGTCCACCGGCGAGGCCAAGGCCCGCCGCGCGAAGCGCGAGATGACCGAGGCCAACCTGCGCCTCGTGATCTCGATCGCCAAGAAATACACCAACCGGGGGCTCCAGTTCCTGGACCTGATCCAGGAGGGCAACATCGGCCTGATGAAGGCGGTGGACAAGTTCGAATACCGCCGCGGCTACAAGTTCTCGACCTATGCCACCTGGTGGATCCGGCAGGCCATCACCCGCTCCATCGCCGACCAGGCGCGCACGATCCGCATCCCGGTGCACATGATCGAGACCATCAACAAGATGAACCGGATCAGCCGCCAGATCCTGCAGGAGACCGGCACGGAACCCGATCCGGCCACCCTGGCCGTCAAGATGGAGATGCCCGAGGAGAAGATCCGCAAGATCCTGAAGATCTCCAAGGAGCCCATCTCCATGGAGACGCCGATCGGCGACGACGACGACTCCCACCTGGGGGATTTCATCGAGGACCAGTCCACGCTGGCCCCGGCCGACGCGGCCCTCTTCGCCAGCCTGCGGGAGGTGACCAAGGAGGTCCTGGATTCCCTGACCCCCCGGGAGGCGAAGGTCCTGCGCATGCGCTTCGGCATCGAGATGAACACGGACCACACGCTGGAGGAGGTCGGCAAGCAGTTCGACGTCACCCGCGAGCGGATCCGCCAGATCGAGGCCAAGGCCCTGCGCAAGCTGCGCCACCCGAGCCGGTCCGAGAAGCTGCGCAGCTTCCTGGATTCCGAGACCTGACCGCCGCCCGGCGGCCGGCCGACGAAGCCCCGCCCGCGCGGGGCTTCGTCATTCACGGGCCGGTCAGAAGGTGCCCGGATAGGCGCCGCCGTCGATCAGCCAGTTCTGGCCGGTGATGAAGGCGGCCTGGGCGCTGCACAGCCAGGCACAGGCGGCGCCGAACTCCTCCGGGTCGCCGACCCGGCCGGCCGGGATCGTCGCCACCCGCTCGGCCATGGCCTCCGCGAAGGAGAGTCCCCGCGTCCGGGCCGTGCCGCCGATCACCGACTGCATCCGGTCGGTGGCGAAGAAGCCCGGCAGCAGGTTGTTGATCGTCACGTTGTGCCGCACCGTCTTCCGGGCGATGCCGGCCACGAAGCCGGTGAGGCCCGAGCGCGCGCCGTTGGACAGGCCCAGCACGTCCAGGGGCGCCTTCACGGCGCCGGAGGTGATGTTCACGATGCGCCCGAACCGGCGGGCGATCATGCCGTCCACCGTCGCCCTGATCAGCTCGATGGGCGTCAGCATGTTGGCATCGAGGGCGGCCAGCCAGTCGTCCCGGGTCCAGTGGCGGAAATCGCCCGGCGGCGGCCCGCCGGCGTTGTTCACCAGGATGTCGGGTTCCGGGCAGGCGGCCAGGGCGGCTTCCCGCCCCTCCGGCGTCACGATGTCCGCCGCCACCGGCGTCACCGCCACGCCGGTGGCATCGCGGATCTCCCGGGCGGTCGCCTCCAGGGCCTCCCGGCCCCGCGCCACCAGGGTCAGGGCGACGCCCTCCCGGGCCAGGGCGAAGGCGCAGGCGCGGCCGAGGCCGCGGCTGGAGGCGCAGACCAGGGCCCGGCGGCCGCGGATTCCCAGGTCCATGGTCAGTCCTCGGCCAGGAAGCCCAGGAGCAGGCGGTTGAAGGCCTCTTCCCGCTGGATGTTGCAGAGGTGGGAGGCGTCCGGAATGATCTCCAGCCGGGCGCCGGGGATGGCCTGGGCGATGGCCCGGCTGGCCGCCACCGGCGTGCCGGGGTCCTGCTCGCCGACCACCACCAGGGTCGGCGTGCGCACCGCCCCGAGCCGGCCCGTGATGTCGAGGCCGCGGATGGCCATGCCGCAGCCGATGTAGCCCTCGGGCGGCGAGTTGCGGATCATGCCGCCGATCCGCGCCATCGCCTCCGGGTGGTCGCGGCGGAAGGCTTCCGTGAACCAGCGCCCCAGCGTCGGTTCCACCATGGCGGCCATGCCCCCGGCGCGCACCGTCGCGATGCGCTCGTCCCAGATCGCCGCCCCCTCCGGCGGGATTCGGCTGGTGCTGCTGGCGACCACCAGCCGCTCCAGGCGCTCCGGGGCCTGGAGCGCCAGGTGCTGGCCGATCATGCCGCCCATGGACAGCCCGACGAAGCGCACGGCGGCGATGCCCAGGGCGTCCATCAGGGCCAGGGCATCCCCGGCCATGTCGGCGAAGGCATAGGGGGAAGGGGGCACGCCGCTGCCGCCGTGCCCCCGGGTGTCGTAGCGCAGCACCGTATACCGGGCGGCCAGCGCCGCCGCCTGGCCGTCCCACATCCGGAGGTCCGTCGAGAGGGAATGGGACAGCATCACCCAGGGGCCGCTGCCCTCGATCCGGTATTCGACGTCGATGCCGTTGGCACGTATCTTCATGGGTCTCCTCCGCCGTGCTTGCCTGCCGCCGCCGCCGCCGTTACCCTAGCGGGCCCACGCGACCGCGATCCGCCCGATTCTAAGCCAGCGCCCCGGTTCCCCGCCCGGCGGGCGCCACCGCCGATGCTCTTCAATTCCGCCGAGTTCCTCTTCCTGTTCCTCCCGGCGAGCCTGGGCGCCTACTTCCTCCTCGCCCGCCGCGGCGCCGCCGGGGCGGCCCTGGGCTCCCTGGTGGTCGCCTCCCTGTTCTTCTACGGCTGGTGGAACCCGATCTACCTGCCGCTGATCGGCGGCAGCATCCTGTTCAACTTCGTTGCCGGGCGGGCCCTCGCGCGCGGGCGGTCCCGGCGGCTCCTCGCCTGCGCGGTGGCGGCCAACCTGGGGCTGCTCGGCTGGTTCAAGTACGCGGACTTCTTCCTGGAGACCGTGAACCACGTGGCCGGCACCGGCTGGCCGCCGCTGCGGGTGGTGCTGCCGCTGGGCATCTCCTTCTTCACCTTCACCCAGATCGCATTCCTGGTGGATGCCTGGCGCGGCGAGGTGAAGGAGTACGACCCGGTCGCCTACGCGCTCTTCGTGACCTACTTCCCGCACCTGCTGGCGGGGCCCATCCTGCACCACCGGGAGATGATGCCCCAGTTCGCCGACCGGACGAACCGCGTCGTCAACTGGGAGAACCTGGCCCGCGGCACGGCGCTGCTCGCCATCGGGCTGGCCAAGAAGACCCTGGTCGCCGACCACCTGGCGGGCTTCGCCAACGCGGGCTTCGACCAGCCCCACGCGATGCAGTTCTTCGAGGCCTGGTTCGTGGCGCTGGCCTACACGGGGCAGCTCTACTTCGACTTCAGCGGCTACAGCGACATGGCCCTGGGCCTCTCGCTGCTCTTCAACATCCGCCTGCCCCTCAACTTCAACTCCCCCTAC
>JAEUNJ010000300.1 GCA_016791145.1 Rhodocyclaceae bacterium
GCTGGCCGACGTGGTCCGCGACATCAACAAGTTCAGCAACAACGTCATGGCGCGCCAGCTCTTCCTCACCCTGGGCGCGAACGGCGGCGGGCCGGCGACGGCCGACCGGGCCGAGGCCGCCATCAAGGCCTGGCTGGAGGCGAAGAACCTGCGCATGCCCGAGCTGGTGCTCGAGAACGGCTCCGGGCTGTCGCGTCGGGAGCGCATGTCGGCGGACAGTCTGGCGAGGTTGCTGGCGGCCGCCTGGAAGAGCCCGGTGATGCCGGAGTTCATCTCCTCCCTGCCGCTGACGGCGGTGGATGGCACCATGCAGCGCCGCCTGAAGACCAATGCGGTGGCCGGCCAGGCCCACATCAAGACCGGGACCCTGGAGGGGGTCAAGACAATGGCCGGATACGTGCTTGACCGGGCCGGTCGGCGGCAGATTGTCGTCCTCCTCGTGAACCATCCCAACGCCGCCGCCGCCCAACCCGCCCAGGACGCATTGCTGCAGTGGGTATACGAGCGCAGCCCCTGACCCGGCTCGCCCTGCTGGCCGGCGGCTTCGGCTACATGGTGCTGCTGATCGAGACCGTCCGTGCGCTGCACGAGTGGTGGCGCGGCGATGCGTCGCCGGGACCGTGGCACTGGGCGGCGTTGGCCCTCGCTCCGGTCCTCGGCTGGATCTGGTGGCGGCACCTGTCTGTGGTCCGTCCCGGCGCCGCGTGCGCGGCGCCGCCGGCGGAGCCGGGGGGCGGTCCTCAGGTGGACCTGACCGGCAACTGCCGGACGAGGGAGATTTCCCCGGGAGACACCCGCGCGCCGAGGGCCACGGCCTCGACGCCCGCGGCCAGCGCCTCCCGCAGGGCGCGGCCATAGGCGGGGTCGATGTGGTCGGCGGGACGCACCTCGCGCACGTCCGCCCGCTGCACGCAGAACACCAGCACCGCCCGGTCGCCGGCGGCGACCCGGGCGGCCATTTCCCGCAGGTGCCGGGCACCGCGTTCGGTGACGGCGTCGGGAAAGTGGCCGACGCCGTCCGCCACGGCGGCGGTGACGTTCTTCACCTCCACCCAGCAGGGCGGACGTCCCTCCGCTTCGAGCAGGAGGTCGATGCGGCTGCCCTCCCCGTAGCGGACCTCCGGGCGGATCCGGCGGTAGCCGGCCAGGGGCGAAACCGCGCCGGCCTCGATGGCCTCCCGGACCAGGCCGTTGCTGCGCCCGGTGTGGATGCCCACGAGGGTCCCGGCCGACTCGACCAGTTCCCAGGTCCAGGCAAGCTTGCGGGCGGGGTTGCCGGCCGCCGAGAGCCAGACGCGGCTGCCGGGTTCGCGACAGCCGAGCATGGATCCGGTGTTCGGGCAATGGGCCTCGACCGGGCGTCCGTCGAGTTCCACCTCGGCGACGAAGCGGTTGCGCCGCCGGACCAGCCGCCCCTCGGCGAGCGGCGGCAGCCTCACGCCTCGCCGGGCCGCGGCAGGGCCTTCCGGTCGAACAGCGTCATCCAGCCGCGCACCATGCGGTAGAGGACCCAGACGCCCGCCATCAGGGCCAGGGCGATGGCGAAGGGAATGCCGATGATCGTGAGGGCCAGCGTCCAGCAGACGACGATCCAGACCAGGGAAAACCAGAAGGTCCGCAGCTGCCAGGCCCAGTGGCTGTCCAGCCAGGTGCCGCGGACCCGGTTCCGGGTCACGTAGTTGATGATCACCGCGATGATCGAGGGCCACCCGGTGACGAAGGCGGCGATGATGAAGGCCGACGAGACGAGGCCGGTCACCGCCGAGAAGGTGTGCAGCGCGTACATCACGTGGCACCAGGCCCGGGGACCCTCGTCGTCCTCGCCCGGACGGATCACTTCGATGTCGTTCATGTCCTGCTCCTCGCCGTTCAGAGCCCCAGCCGGCCCCAGAGTTCGTCCACCCGCCGCTTCACGGCGGCATCCATGGCGATGGGCCGCCCCCATTCCCGGGTGGTCTCCCCGGGCCACTTGTGGGTCGCGTCGATCCCCATCTTGCTGCCCAGGCCCGCGACCGGCGAGGCGAAGTCGAGGTAATCGATGGGAGTGTTCTCGGCGATCAGGGTGTCGCGGGCCGCGTCCACCCGGGTCGTCAGCGCCCAGATCACCTCCTTCCAGTCCCGCACGTCCACGTCGTCGTCGGTGACGATGATGAATTTCGTATACATGAACTGGCGCAGGAAGGACCAGATGCCGAACATGACCCGCTTGGCATGGCCCGGGTACTGCTTCTTCAGGCTCACCACCGCCAGCCGGTAGGAGCAGCCTTCGGGCGGCAGGTAGAAGTCCGCGATCTCGGGGAACTGCTTTTGCAGCAGCGGCACGAAGACCTCGTTCAGGGCCACGCCCAGCATGGCGGGCTCATCGGGCGGCTTGCCCGTGTAGGTCGAGTGGTAGATGGGGGCGCGGCGGGTGGTGATGCGTTCCACCGTGAAGACCGGGAATTCGGACACCTCGTTGTAGTAGCCGGTGTGGTCGCCGTAGGGCCCTTCCGGGGCCGTGTCCCCGGGCCGGATCACGCCCTCGAGCACTATCTCGGCGGAGGCCGGCACCTGCAGTTCCGACCCCAGGCAGCGGACGAGTTCCGTGCGGGCACCCCGCAGGAGCCCGGCGAACTGATACTCCGAAAGGGTGTCGGGCACGGGGGTGACGGCGCCCAGGATGGTTGCGGGGTCGGCGCCGATGACGACCGCCACCGGGAAGGGTTCGCCCGGCGAGGCCTCGCAGTGGTCGCGGAAATCCAGCGCGCCGCCGCGATGGGCCAGCCAGCGCATGACGACCCGGTTCGGACCGAGGACCTGCTGGCGGTAGATGCCCAGGTTCTGGCGCGCCTTGCGGGGCCCGCGGGTCACCACCAGGCCCCAGGTGATGAGCGGCGCCACGTCGCCCGGCCAGCAGGTCTGGATCGGCAGGCGCGCGAGATCCACGTCGGCGCCTTCCCGCACCACCTCCTGGCAGGGGGCCGATGACACCTGCTTCGGCGCCATGTTCAGCACCTGCTTCAGCACCGGCCACTTCTCCCAGGCGTCCTTGAGGCCCCGGGGCGGTTCCGGTTCCTTGAGGAAGGCGAGGAGCCGGCCGATCTCCCGCAGGGCGGGCCTCCAGTCCCCTTCCTCCCCCATGCCCAGGGCCACGCGGCGCGGCGTCCCGAACAGGTTCGCGAGCACGGGAATCGTGCTTCCGCGCGGCTTCTCGAACAGGACGGCCGGGCCGCCGGCCCGCAGCACGCGGTCGCAGACTTCCGTCATCTCCAGATGCGGATCCACCTCGACGCCCACGCGCTTGAGCTCGCCGAGGCGCTCCAGTTGTTCCAGGAATTCGCGCAGGTCTTGGTAGCGCATCGCTCGGGCCGTCGAAGATGGTCGGCCGATTATAGTCGGGGCACCGGCGACGGTCCCCCAACCCCGCCTGCCCGGGCGCATGGATTGCCTCGTGCCGGCCCTTTGCGTATGTTTCGCGGATGCCCGCCGATGCCTTCGCTCCCGACCAGTGGTTGCTGGTCCTGAATCCGATTTCCGGCCGCGGCCGCGGGACCCGCCACCGCGGGGAGATCGAGGCCTTGCTGGCGGCCGAAGGGATGGCCTGGCGCACCGTCGTCAGTGAATACGCCGGCCATACGACCGTGCTCGCGGCCGATGCGGTGCGGGTCGGTTGCCGACGGGTGCTGGTCGCGGGCGGCGACGGCAGCCTCAACGAGGCGGTCAACGGTCTTTTCGCCCAGGATGCGGTATCGCCCGATGCCGTGCGGCTGGCCCTGCTTCCGGTGGGTACCGGCAACGACTGGGGCCGTGGCCACGGCCTGCGGCGGGATGCCCGGGCCGCCGTGGCGCTGGCCGCGAGGGCCGAGGCCAGACCCCACGATGCGGGTCTGATCGAGTTCGCCGACGGTGGCCGCCGCCATTTCATCAACGTGGCCGGCTGCGGTTTCGACTCGACCGTGGTGGACCGCATGCCCTCGCGCCGCTTCGGTCGGCTGGCCTATCTCGTGGGGCTGCTGCGCGGGCTGGCCGCCTACCGGGTGCTGCCCCTCCGGCTGGAGGCGGACGGCACGCGCGAGGAGATATCGACGCTCGTGGCGTTTGCCTGCCTCGGCCGCTACTGCGGGGGCGGCATGGACGTGGCCCCGGGGGCCCGTACCGATGACGGGCTCCTGGACCTGACGGTGATCCGGCACATGCGCCCGTGGGAAATCCTGCGCGACCTGCCGCGATTGTTCGACGGAACCCTTCCGGCGCATCCGAAGGTGGTCGTGAAACGAACCGGCCGGGTGGTGTTCGAAGGGCCCGAGGGCACGCTCCTGGAGGCGGACGGCGACATCGTCGGCCGCCTGCCGGCGACGCTGAGCGTGCTGCCCCGGGCCCTGCGAGTGGTCCTGCCCGATCTGTCCGCAGTCCGTTGAAACGTCGAAGCAAGGTCTGAACCAGCGAGGACCAAGGCGACGCGGAGGAAGAGCCAGGCCGCATCGCCGCCGAGCACGGATCCGCCCGGCAAGGGCCGCGATTCCAACGGGTTCTCGTTCGAACTCCTCCGCATCCTCTGCGGTGAGGTTCTTGGGCTTCCGAGCCCGTGGGGCGCGCTACCCGAGCAGCGGCCGCAGGTGGAACTCGCCCAGGATGCCCGCGAACACCGCGGCGCCGAACCAGTTGTTGTGCAGGAAGGCTTTGAAGCAGCCGGCCCGGTCCCGGTGCCGGATCAGCGTGTAGTGGTAGGCGGCGATGCCGGCTGCGGTCGCCAGGCCGAGCCAGTAGGCCCAGCCGAAACCCACCCATCGGCCGACGGCGGCCAGGGTCGCCAGGGTCAGGCCGTAGAACAGCATCACCGCCGCCACGTCCCACCGGCCGAAGGTGATGGCCGAGGTGCGGATGCCGATCTTGAGATCGTCCTCCCGGTCCACCATCGCGTACTCGGTGTCGTAGGCGACGGCCCAGAACACGTTCGCCAGCAGCAGCACCCAGCACAGGGGGGGCACCCGATCCAGCTGGGCGGCGAAGGCCATCGGGATGCCGAAGCCGAATGCGACTCCCAGGTAGGCCTGGGGCACCGCCAGGAAGCGCTTGGTGAACGGGTAGCTCGCGGCGAGGAACAGGGCGGCCACCGAGAGCGCCCAGACCAGGGGGCGCAGGGGCAGGATCAGCAGGAAGGCGGCGACGCACAGGATTGCCGCCAGCACCAGGGCCTCCCGAACGGAGACAGTGCCGGCGGCCAGCGGCCGCTCGCGGGTCCGTGCCACGTGGGGGTCGAATTCGCGGTCGGCCAGGTCGTTGAGGACGCAGCCCGCCGAGCGCATCAGGACCGTTCCCAGCACGAAAATCCAGACGATGGCGAGGCTGGGACGCCCGGCACCGGCCAGCCAGACCGCCCACAGGGTGGGCCACAGCAGCAGGAGGATGCCGATGGGCTTGTCGAGCCGCATCAGCCTTTCATAGAGGTTGAGCCGGTGGCGCAGGGCCTGCACGTTCATCGGCCCCGATTTTACTCCCGGGGCGACCGGTGCCGCCGCCGCGGGCGCCCGGCACCAAGCCCGCGCAGGCGTGATCGACGCGGGCCACCTCGACCGAGTATTCCCGGGCGAGGTGCTCCAACTCCTCCTCGCCGACCCCTGGCTCGCGCCGGGCCCACGCCGCGAGCCGCTGGGAATACTCCATCAGGTGCCGGAGCACCGGTGAGTGGCAGTGCCCGGTCTCCCGGCACTGCCAGCAGGGCGCCCGATGCAGGCAGGAAAGCAGATCCTTGAAAGGGGAAGGCATGATCGTGGCCCGCTGCGCCGCTGCCGGGGGCCGGCGGGCGGCAATGCCCCGATCATAGGCGCGCCGTTTGCCGCTGTAAATACGACCAAGGACATAGGCATCGCGGTGCCGGCGGGGCTCAGGATCCCTTTCCGGCGCCCTTGAAGCGGACGCTGCGCAGGACGGCCTCGGCGGCCTCCGCGTGCCTGGCGAAGTAGTGGATGCGCGGGGCCTGGAACACGGCCATGAACAGCTCCCGGTCGCGAACGGCGGCATAGGCGAAGCCCTTGACGACCACCTCGTCCCCCTTGCGGGTCAGCGTGTATTCGAAGCGGGTCGCCGACTGGCCGGCAAAGCTCGCCGGCGCCACCCGGTCGATGCGGACCGTACCGGCGTCCGCGGCGGCGGCCTCGAACATCTCCACGATCTCCCTTTCCTGCATGCCGGCGCGGAACTTCGGAACCTGCTTGTCCTTGGCGCCCCGCTGCTCGACCAGCGGCTCCCCCTCCCGGATGCCCAGGAAGAAGCGCAGGGTGTCGAGGGGGAAGCCGTCCCGGGTCCAGAGTTCCACGCGGCCCATCCCCGGTGCCTCGAGGCGGTTCCAGGCCAGGCCGGGGTTGGCGACCAGTCGGTCGCCCAGCGGGACCTCCCCGGGGCCGACCTGGGTCATGTTGACGCAGGCGGCGAGGGTCAGGACGATGGACAGCAGAGCCGGATTCCTCATGGCGATCACCGATTCACGTAACGTTGGAACAGGGCGGCATCCTCCGCATCGGGACGCAGCCGGACGTAGGCGGCGAAGGCCTGGGATGCGCCGGGTTCGTCGCCGGTTGCCTGCAGGATCATGCCGCGGCCGCGATGGAGCTCGGCCGGCGCGGCGGGGAATGTTTCGGCGGCGGCATAGGCGTCCAGGGCCCGCGCATTGTCGCCGTCGGCGCCCCGCTGCCGGTAGGCCTCGCCGCGGAAATAATGCAGTTCCGGGTCCGTCGGTTCCGCGGCGATCATGCGGTCCAGCAGGGCGAGAGTTTCTCCCGATCGCCGGCGGCGCAACTCGTCCTCGAGCAGTGTCTTCCGGTAGGGGCCGCAGGCGCGACGCCATGGTTCGGTTCCCGTGCCCATCCCGTCCCGGCGCAGTTCCGTCGCGCGCTCGCCGAGCGTCTCCATCCGCTCCTCGGGATGTGGGTGCGAGGCGAACAGGACCGAGCGGCGCTCGAGTTCCCCGACCCAGTCCGCCTCGGCCTTGATCTCGGCCAGCAGTTGGCTCCACACGCGCGGTGCCTCGCCCGGATCGTAGCCCGCCCGCGCCATCAATTCCTGACCGATGCGGTCCGCCTCCCGCTCGTGGTCCCGCCCGTAGGCGAAGGCGCTGGCCACGACGGCCAGCTGCGCCAGGGAGCCCGCGCCTCCGGCCCCGGCCGCCGCCAGGGCGATCCCCAGGAACTGGCCGAAGGCCGACCGGGACTTGGCGTCGCGCAGGCGGTCGAGGGAGTGGCGGGCCAGGTAATGGCCGATCTCGTGGCCGATGACGGCCGCAAGCTGGGCCTCGTTGGCCATGCGCAACAGCAGCCCCGTCCAGATCTGCAGCATGCCGTTGGGGGCCATCGAGGCGTTGAACACCGGCGTCCTCACCACGTAGACACGCAGGTCCGGGCAATGGTCGCCGGCCAGGCGGCAGGCGATGCCCGTCAGGTATTCGTTGAGGGGCCTGTCGCGAAGCACGAAGCGGCTGCGGCGCAGTTTCGTCTCCTCGCGGTCGACGAAGGCCCACAAGCCGCCTTCATCGGTGCCGGACTCGGGGCGGACCAGGCGCGGCGGCGCGACCCATGCCTGTCCTTCCGCCGCGAGGGCGCCCGTCAGGCAGCCGGGAAGGGCGCCGCAGCAGCATCCGGCCAGGAAACCGCGCCTGTCCATGTCTCCAAGGTCCCTTATGGAGTGGCGGCGATGCCCAGGCTCATTTCGGGAAGCCGGAAAGCAGCGCGTCGAGGGTCTCGGCGGCCTTCGCCGCCTCGCGGAGGTCGCCGGAGGCGCGGATCAGCCGGTTGAACCAGACGATATCGCCGCTGCCCAAGTCCACCAGGGACACGTAGGCGGCCTGCATACCACCTCCGAGGCCAACGCCGAACAGGGCGGCCACGACCATGGCCGCCACCCGCTCACCCGTCGCGTAGCTGTCCCGGACGAAGGTGAAGAGCGCGTAGTCCGCCCCGGTGCGCGCCTTGAGGGCCGATACGTCGGAACCCAGGCTCCAGTCCAGCCGGCCTTCCTTGGTGGGCAGCTTGAACATGCCCAGGTGGTGGAGGTTGATGGCGGCGCCGACCGCCCCGTGCAGGCGGTTGAGGTCCTCGATGGTCTCGTCCGGCGCGTCGTCGAGTTCCGAGAAATCCACCTTCAGGCTCTCCTTGCGGCCCAGGTAGGCATCCTTCAGGTGGCGGACGGCGGCCTGGGTCCATTCCGCCCGGGGCTCCAGGATGCCGCCGGCGCTGATGGAGAACAGTTCCACGTCCATCGGCATGAGGACGATTCTGGCGCCCGGTGGCGGCCTCGTGAAACCGGCCTTCGCGTTGCCCTGGGCCAATGCCGGGCAGGCGGCTGCGCACAGGATCAGGATCAGGGGGATGGCGAGGCGGGGCAGGGTCCAAGGCATGATCGCGCGGCTCGGGAGTCAAGGCGGGCAGCCGGGATTCTATCGTCATCCACGGCATGTGGCTGGCGCGGGTCAGGGCCGGGCGCCGCGAAGCGCCGCGACCCTGTCGCCGAGCCGTCCGGGATCGGCATCGCATGCCGCGACCGGTGGTCCCACGGCCAGCGCGATGCGGGAGAAGAAGCCGCGCCGGAAGGGCCTGGTCATGGCGGGCCCGCCCTTGCGGGAGAAGAAGCTCCCCCAGAGGCCGCGCAGCGCCATGGGCACGACCACGACGTTCTCGGCGCCCGTCCGGGAAAGGATCTTGCCTATGCCGGGTCGGAACGGATACATCTCCCCCGTGTCCGTGATCCGCCCCTCGGGAAATATCCCGACCACCTCTCCGGCTTCGAGGGCGCGCGCTGCCTCGTCGAAGGCGCGCTCCATCAGGGACGCATCCTCCCTGGCCGGCGCGATGGGAATGGCGCGGCTTTCGCGGAATACGAAGCTCAGGACCGGCCAGCGGAAGATGTTGTGGTCCATGATGAAGCGGATCGGCCGCCGGCAGGCGGCCATGATGACCAGCGCATCGACGAAGCTCACGTGGTTGCATACGACCACGGCCGGCCCGGCGTCGGGAATGTGTTCCAGCCCCTCCTTCTCGAGCCGGTAGACCGAGTGCACCAGCATCCAGACGATGAAGCGCAGCAGGAACTCGGGCACCAGCTTGTAGATGAAGAGGGCCACGGCCGCGTTGCACACCGCGGCGATGCCGAAGAGGGCCGGGATGCCCAGGCCCTCCCCCAGGAAGCCCGCGGCGGCCAGCGCCCCGGCCACCATGAACAGGGCGTTGAGGATGTTGTTGGCGGCGATGATGCGGGCCCGGTGCGCCTCGGCGCTGCGTTGCTGCACCAGGGCGTACAGGGGCACGATGAAGAAGCCGCCGAACAGCCCGATGAGCAGCAGGTCGGCGAGGACCCGCCACGCGGCGGGTTCGGCCAGCAGCGCGAAGGCGCCGAGTGCCTGCCCGAGAGGCGCGGCCGGGGAGGCGAGGGCGATGTCCAGTCCGAACAGGGTGAGGCCGATGGAACCGAAAGGCACCAGGCCCAGTTCCACCTGCCGGGCGGAGAGCCGCTCGCAGAGCAGCGAGCCGAGGCCGATGCCGACCGTGAACGTGGCCAGGAGCAGGGTGACGGACGACTCGGCGCCGCCCAGCACGTTCTTGGCATAGGCGGGGAACTGCGCGAGGAAGAGGGCGCCGTAGAGCCAGAACCAGGAGATGCCCAGGATGGACAGGAAGACCGTCTGGTTCTCGCGGGCGAAGGCGATGTTGCGCCAGGTCTCGGTGATCGGGTTCGGATTGACCCGCAGGGTCGGCTCCGGGGCCGGTGCCGCCGGAATGGCGCGGGCGCTCAGGTAACCCGCGGCCGCCACGAGGAAGCCGGATCCGGCCACCCAGGCGGTGGCGTTCCCGCTGCCCGCCAGGATGCCGCCGGCGAGGGTGCCGAGCAGAATGGCGACGAAGGTTCCCGCCTCGACGAGGGCGTTGCCGCCCACCAGTTCCTCCTCCCGGAGATGCTGGGGCAGGATGGCGTACTTCACCGGGCCGAACAGCGTCGAGTGGAGGCCCAGCAGGAAGAGGGCCGCCAGGAGCACTGCCAGGCTGTGCAGCCAGAACCCGAGGCCCGCCACGACCATGATGCCCATCTCCAGCAGCTTGACGAATCGCGCCACCCTTGACCGGTCGAGCTTGTCCGCCAGTTGGCCCGCCGTGGCCGAGAAGAGGAAGAAGGGGAGGATGAAGATGCCGGCGGCCACGTTGGCCAGCACCTCCGGCTTCAGCGTGGTCCATTGGGCGGCCTGGAAGGTCAGCAGGACGACCAGGGCATTCTTGAAAACGTTGTCATTGAATGCACCCAGGAACTGGGTAACGAAGAAGGGCAGGAAGCGCCGGCTCCTCAACAGCCCGAACTGGCCGGTCTCACTCATGCCCTGCCTGCCCCCGCAGTCGTGCCGTCATCGCATCCTCCTTCGCCCTGGGCTTGCCAGGCGGGAATTATCGGTGAATTCCAGCACGCCCGCATCGGGGCGCCGGACGACCGCGCGCGGCTCACCGGCCCACCCTCCCCCCGCCCCCTCCCGAAGGGAGTGGGTGACGGCGGTTCGCCGCTGCGCGGCCCCATGTTCTTGGCTGCGCCCCTCCGGGCGGCCGCGCGGGGCGCTCACGCCTTGAGGAGGTCCTCCCGGCCGGAAAGCCACCGGCCGAGATGCGCATCGCAGGCGGCCGGCGCCTCGCGCAGCATCCTTTCCGCTTCCCTCCGTGCCGACTCGACGAGGCCGGCATCCTCCAGGTCGGCGAAGCGCAACAGCGGCACGCCGCTCTGGCGGGAACCGATGAATTCGCCCGGTCCCCGCATCCGCAGGTCCAGGCGTGCGATCTCGAAGCCGTCCGAGTTCTCGTAGATGATCTTCAGCCGTTCGCGGGCCGTGGCGGAAAGCGGCGCGGCATATAGCAGGATGCAGGCGGACTCGGCCGTCCCGCGGCCCACCCGGCCACGCAACTGGTGGAGCTGGGCCAGCCCGAAGCGCTCGGCATGCTCGATGACCATCAGGGCCGCGTTGGGCACGTCCACCCCCACCTCGATTACCGTGGTGGCCACCAGCAGGTCGGTCCGCCCGCCGGCAAAGCGATCCATCACCGCGGCCTTCTCGTCCGGCTTCAGGCGGCCATGCACCAGGCCCACGGCCAGGTCCGGCAACTCGGTGGTCAGGCGGTCGAAGGTCTCCTGGGCCGTCTTCAGTTCCAGGGTCTCCGATTCCTCGATCAGCGGGCAGACCCAATAGGCCTGGCGTCCGGCCCGGCATGCGTCGCGCACCCGGGCGAGGACTTCGTCGCGCCGGTTCTCGGCCACCAGCTTGGTCAGCACCGGCCGGCGGCCGGGCGGCAATTCGTCGAGGACGGAGACGTCCAGGTCCGCGTAATGGCTCATGGCCAGCGTACGGGGAATCGGCGTCGCCGACATGGTGAGCTGGTGCGGTTCCATGTGGCCGGTCCCCTTTCGTTTCAGGGCGAGGCGTTGCCGCACGCCGAAGCGGTGCTGCTCGTCGATGATGGCGAGTCCCAGCTTCGGGAAGGCCACCTCCGCCTCGATCAGGGCATGGGTGCCGACCGCCAGCATCGTGCGGCCTTCGGCCAGGGCTTCCCGGGCCGCCTTCCTGTCCGCCTTGCTGCGGCTGCCGGACAGCCACGCCACCTCGATGCCCAGGGGGCGAAGCCAGGCATCCAGTTTGCGCCAATGCTGTTCGGCGAGGATTTCCGTGGGTGCCATCATGGCGGCCTGCGAGCCATTCTCCGCGGCGCGCAGCATGGCCAGGGCGGCGACGACGGTCTTGCCGCTGCCCACGTCGCCCTGCAGCAGGCGCTGCATCGGGTGCGGCGCCGCCAGGTCCGCGGCGATTTCCTCCCAGGCGCGGCACTGTGCCCCGGTCAGCGGAAAGGGCAGCGTCCGCAAGAGCCGTCCGGTGAGTTCCGCGCCGTTTCCCAGGGCGGGTGCCGAATGGCGCCGCCTCGCCTCGTAGGCCCGGCGCAGCGACAGTTGCTGGGCCAGCAGTTCGTCGAAGCGGATGCGGTGCCAGGCGGGCGCGAGTCGTTCGTCCAGCGCGTCTGCGTCCAGCCCCGGAGGAGGGTTGTGCAGGGCCCGGATGGCCGTCCCGAAATCGGGCAGTCCCAGCGAGGCAAGCAGGGCCTCGGGCAGCGTGTCACCCAGGTCGGCGTCTGCGAGGGCCCGGGCCACCAGGCGGCGCAGGACACTTTGGGCGAGTCCTGCCGTCGTCGGATACACCGGCGTCAAGGCCGGCGGCAGCGCGTCGCCGGCCTCGACGACGCGGGTGCGGGGGTGCACGAGCTCCGGGCCAAGAAAGCCGTTGCGCACCTCGCCGAAGACCCGCAGACGCCGTCCGGGCTGCAGCTGCTTCTGCTGGCTGGGGTAGAAGTTCAGGAAACGCAGGACCAGGCAGGCGAGGGGGTCCGAGGCATCCCGGACCCGGGCCACGAGTTGCCTGCGCGGCCGGTAGGCGATCTCGCAGTCCACCACCTCCACCTCGAACTGGGCTGCCACCCCGGGCAGCGCCTCGGCCAGGGGTGTGATGCGGGTTTCGTCCTCGTAGCGCAGGGGAAGGTGCAGCACCAGATCGTGGAGCCGGCGCAACCCCAGGCGATGGAGCTTTTCGGCCAGCGCCGGCCCGACGCCGGGAAAGGCGACGGGACCGGGCCGCCCGGCCGCCTTGCGTCCGGCGGATGCCACTTGGCCCACCGCGTCAGGAGTGCAGGTCAGCCCAGGTGGAGAACGGCGTCGGCCTCCACCAGGGCGCCACGCGGCAGTTCCTTGACGCCGACGGCGGCCCGGGCCGGATAGGGCTGGGAGATGTACCGGGCCATGACCTCGTTCACCTTGGCGAAATGGCCCAGGTCCGTCAGGTAGATGGTGATCTTCACGGCTGTGTCGAGACTGCCACCGGCGGCCTCGGCGACGGCCTTGAGATTCTCGAACACGCGGACGATCTGGGCGTCGATGCCCTCGACCATCTGCATGGTGGCGGGATCCAGGCCGATCTGGCCGGAAAGGTAGACGGTGTCACCCGCCCGCACGGCCTGGGAATAGGTGCCGATGGCGGCCGGTGCCCCCGGCGTGGCGATGATCTGGCGCGGCATTGCATCCTCCTGGAGAAAGCACGTATGTTATCCGCCTCCGGCCGCGCCCCTATAATCCGATCCCCATGACCCTGCCGTCCGCCAATTCCACCGCCACTTCCATCGCCGACCGGGGCGTCCTGGACGGCATCCTGGAATCAGTCATCTGCGTGGACCTGGAAGGCCGCATCACCTATTGGAACAAGGGGGCGGAGCTCCTCTACGGCTACCCGCGGGAGGAGGCCATCGGGCGTCACTTCTCGATGCTCTACCCCGGCGGGCGTGAGGAGGAGCAGGCCCTGATGCAGGAGATGGGGCCCCGGCTGATGGGTGGCGAACGCCTGGAAATCGAAGGCTGGCGCGTTCGCAAGGACGGACGGCGCGTCTTCATCCACCTGGCCGCCTCGCCGCTGACGGACGACGCCGGGCGCCCGGCGGGCCTCGTCGGGTTTGCCCTCGATATCACGGCCCGCAAGCAGGCGGAGGACGCCCTGCGCGAAAGGGAGAAGGACCTCTCCGAGCAGAATGCCCTGAACCAGGCGATGCTCGACGCCCAGTCGGAAGCCGGTGTCGGCCAGATCGTCATCGAAGCCGGGCGGATCGTTTTCTGCAACGATGCCATCTGCCGGATCACGGATTACAGCCCGGAAGAGATGCTGCTCCTGCCGTCCTTCCTGGACCTGTGCCATCCGGCGGACCGGGAACGGGTCGCCTTCAACCACCAGCGCCGCCTGTCAGGCGAGAGTTTCGAGAACCGCTACGACATTTCCATCGTCACCAGGTTCGGCGAACGACGGGAGGTGGAGATTGCCGTGGCCACCATCGCCGGCCGCGAACAACCGGCCGTCCTGGTCGTGGCCGTTGACATCACGGACCGCAAGCTGGCCGAGGAGCGGGTGCAGTACCTGGCCCTGCACGACAGCCTGACGGGCCTGGCCAACCGGGTGCTGTTCTTCGATCGGCTCAATTCGGCCATCGCCCGCGCGCGCCGCCTGCAAAACTGCTTTGCCCTGCTGTTCCTGGACCTGGACGACTTCAAGCCCATCAACGATACGCTGGGACACGATGCGGGGGACCTGGCCCTGCGCGGTGTCGCCGAACGCCTGCGCTCCTGCGTGCGGGAGAGCGACACCGTGGCGCGGGTCGGCGGCGACGAGTTCATCCTGCTGGTGAACGATGTCGCCAACGCAGACGCCGCGACGGCGATCGCCGACAAGGTGATCGCCGCCATCACCGAGCCGGTGCGCCTGGACGACCACGTATTCACGCTGGGCGCCAGCGTCGGTGTCGCGCTCTACCCCGACCACGGCATGGATGCGGACAGCCTGATGCAACACGCCGATTCGGCGATGTACGGGGCGAAGCGCCTGGGGAAGAACCGCCGTGTCCTGTTCCGCTGACCCAGGGCGCGCCGGTCAGCCCACCGCGTAATCCAGGCGTTCGAAGACGTGCTGCAGCCCGCGGCGGGCGGCCACGTTGAGGACCAGCGGAGCCTGGAGGTTGGCGCGCAGCGGTCCCGGGCGGCCGTCGGCCTGGGGATCCCGCAGCAGCATGACGACCACGGCGGCATCCGCCGGGTCGCCGAGGCCCAGCACCCCGGCCTCCTCGTCGGACAGGGAGATCCGATAGTCGAAGCCGAAGCGCGCCGGGTCGGCGACGTGGAAAGCCACGTCCGGGGCATCCAGCGACTGGAGGATGAAATAGGCGGGTGCCTCCCCCTCCGGATGGAACAGGGAGAAACGTCGCAGTTCCTCGAAGCCGGGCAATCCCCGCGGGAACTCGATGATGCGGTCGGCGGCCACTTCGATGGGGCCGTACAGGGGCGATTCGATTCTCATGGCGACTCCGATGCGTGCCCCGGCGCCGGCCCCGCGGGCCGTGCCCGGCACGGCTACAAGGACTTGACCAGGACCTTTGACCGCCGTTGCAGGTTGTAGAGCTCCCGCTTGGCATCCGGCAGGTCGTCCAGGCCCTTCTCGTCGAAGCCCCGCTCCACGAACCAGTGGGCCGTGCGCGTGGTCAATACGAAGAGGCGGCGCAGGCGCGCCTTGCGCGCGCGCGCCTCGATATGGCGCATCAACTGGTCCCCGTAGCCAAGGCGGCGGTACTCGGGCATCACGGCCAGGCAGGCCAGTTCGGCGGCCTTGTCCCGCGAGAACGGGTACAAGGCGGCGCATCCGACGATCACCCCGTCGTGGACCAGCACCGAGAACTGGGTGATCTCCATCTCCAGGCGCTCTCTTCCCCGCTTGACCAGGGTGCCGTCCGCTTCCAGCGGCGCGATCAGCGCCAGGATGGCGCCCACGTCGTCGGCCGTCGCCTCCCGGAGGCCGGCCAGCGGCGACCGCGTCATCACCGTGCCGACCCCGTCGCGGGTGAAGAATTCCATGAGCATGGCGCCGTCGGCCGTCCGGTCGAGGAAGTGCACGCGGCCGACGCCGTTTCGGCAGGCCCGGACGCCGCCCGGCAGCACCCGGGCTATTTCGGGTGCTTGACGGGCCTTGCCGACCAGGGTCTCCGCCTCGTCGGCGGTCAGGGCCTCCACGAGCTGCCCCTTGCGGTCCGCGATGCCCGGGGCGTCACAGAGGTAGATGAGCTTGTCGGCCCGGATGGCCACGGCGACGCTCTCGGCTACCTCCTCCCAGGCCAGGTTGAATATCTCCCCGGAGGGCGACATGCCGATGGGGGTGATCAGGACCACGTTCTCCTGGGCCAGGTCGGCCTGGATCTCCTCGGCGACGATCTTGCGCACGGCGCCGGTGTATTGGTAGTCGACCCCGTCCACGACGCCCACCGGCTTGGCGGTAATGAAGTTGCCGCCGGTGACCCGCAGGTAGCCCCCGGCCAGCGGGGTGTTCGGCAGGCCCTGGGACAGGAGGGCCTCGATCTCCAGGCGGGTCACGCCCATGGCCCGCTTGACGCATTCCAGGGCCTCGCCGTCGGTCACCCGCAGACCCTTGTGGAAGCGCGGCTCCAGCCCCCGGGCGCGCATCTCCGCGTCGATCTGGGGTCGCGCGCCGTGCACAAGCACCAGGCGGATGCCGATGCTGTCCAGCAGCGCGATGTCGTGGATCAGGGCCAGGGGCCGCTCGGTCTCCAGGACCTCCCCGCCGAAGGCGATGACGAAGGTGCGGCCCCGGAAGGCGTGGATGTAGGGAGCGGCCTGGCGAACCCAGGCGACGAGCGCCGGGTCTGCGGCGGTCCGTTGCGGCTGCGGGGGAGCATCCTTCGCCATGCGTCTATTCCTTGTTCTTCAGGGCCGTCTCGAGGCGCTGGCAGATGGTCTTCAGCACCTTGACGCGGGCATAGTTCTTGTCGTTGGCCTCGACCAGGGTCCAGGGCACGATGCCCGTGCTGGTCCGCTCCACCATGTCGCAGATGGCCCGGTGGTAGGCATCCCACTTCTCGCGGTTGCGCCAGTCCTCCTCGGTGATCTTGAAGCGCTTGAACTCGATCTTTTCCCGCTCCTTGAAGCGTTTCAACTGCTCCTCGCGGCTGATCTGCAGCCAGAACTTGATCACCACCGCGCCGGCACCGGCCAGTTCGTGCTCGAAGTCATTGATCTCCGAATAGGCCCGCAGCCAGTCGGCCTCGGCGCAGAAGCCCTCGACCCGCTCGACGAGCACGCGCCCGTACCAGGAGCGGTCGAAGATGGAGACACGCCCCTTGCGCGGCATGTGCCGCCAGAAGCGCCACAGGTAGGGCTGGGCCCTCTCCTCCTCCGTCGGCGCGGCAATGGGGACGATCTGGTATTGCCGGGCATCCATGGCGGCACCGATGCGGCGGATGGCGCCGCCCTTGCCCGCGGCATCCGCCCCCTCGAAGACGCAGATCAGCGAACGTTCCTTGAAACGCGGGTCGCGGACCAGTTCGGAGAGCTTGCCCTGCCAGCGGGCGAGTTCCGTGTCGTAGTCCTTGGCCGATATGCGCCGGGACAGGTCCAGTTCCGATATCACGTCGCGGCCGTCGATGTTCGGATGCACGGGTGGCGCGACCGGGGTCGCCTGCTGGTCCGTGTTGGCCAGCTTGGCCTTCAGGCTGTCCAGCAGGATCTTGCCGACGGTCAATGACCGGTATCGGTCGTCGGCGCCCTCGACGACGATCCAGGGTGCCCAGGGGGTGTTGGTCATGCGCAGGATGTGGCCGGCCACATCCTGCAGTTTGTCGTAGGTCTTGAGGCGCTCCCAGTTCCATTTGGTGACCCGCCAGGCCGTGCGGGGGTCCTTCTCCAGATCGCGGAGGCGCTTTTTCTGGCCCTCCTTGGTCAGGTGGAACCAGAACTTGAGGACGATGGCACCCTCGTTCACCAGCATGGCCTCGAAGCGGTTGATCTGGTCGATGCGCTGGTCCAGGGCTGACTTGCTCATCAGGCCCTCGATGCGCTCGTGGATGGGCATCGAGTACCAGGAGCCGGCGAAGATGCCGATTCGCCCCTTGGGCGGCAGGGCGCGCCAGTAGCGCCACATGAAGGGCCTGTCCCGCTCCTCGTCGGTGGCGGCGGAGAAGGCCAGCGTGGAAAGAAAGCGCGGGTCCATCCACTCGTAGAGCACGTTGATGGTCTCGCCCTTGCCGGCCCCGTCCTGGCCGCTGACCAGCACCACCACAGGAATCTTGCCGTTCTCCTTCAGGTCGTACTGGGCGTCGAGCAGGGCAGCGCGCAATTCCGGCACCGCCTTGCGGTAGGTCTTCTTGTCGATCTTGTGGCCGAGTTCCGCGGATTCGAACATCTCAGAAATCCCCCCAAAGAGCCATCATCGCGGCGATTGCCGCCGCCCCTGCCGTCTCCGTGCGCAACACCCGCGGCCCCAGGCCCACCGGCTGGAAACCCGCCAGCGCGGTCGCCTTCAACTCGTCCTCCTCGAAGCCGCCCTCCGGACCGACCAGAATCTGCACTCCTGCCGGCGGCGTCGGCATCTCCCTGAGCCGGCCACCACCCCCCGGCGCGAGCAGCCAGCGCGCCTGCGCGTTGCCATTCTCGACCGCCATGCGGGCCAGATATTGAGGCAGATCAACGATGGGCGCCACCACCGGAGGCTGGTTGCGGCCGCACTGCTCGCAGGCCGCGATGGCCACCTGCCGCCAGTGCTGGACCCGCCGCTCCAGCCGGTCCCCGGAGAGCCGGATCACGCTGCGCCGCGCCGCCACGGGTTGGATCGCCGCCACGCCGAGTTCGGTGCATTTCTGCACCACGAAGTCCATCTTGTCCCCCGCCGGCAGGGCCTGCACCAGAGTCACCCGCAGGGGCGGCTCCCGGTCTTCCACCGCATAGCTTTCCAGCACGGCCCGGGCGCCCTTGCCGGCGCGATGCAGGTGGGCGCGCCACTCGCCGCCGCGGCCGTCGAAGAGCACGACGGGGTCGCCGTCCTCGAGGCGCAGCACGCGGAAGGCGTGGTGCGCCGACTCCTCGGGCAGTTCGACGCCGGCCCCCGGCGCCAGCGGAAAGGGGACGTGGAATCTGGGTAACATAGCCGGGTCATTATAGGAGCCGGCGGGCCCGCGCCGCGGCTCCGCCGCAAGGAGGAAACGCCATGGCCAGCACCCCGACCCCCGTCTGCGATTTCGGCTGGAAGGCGCTCGATTTCGACCTGCCCGGCACCGATGGAAGGCGGCACAGCCTGGCCTCCGCCCGCGGACCGCGCGGACTGCTGGTCATGTTCATATGCAACCACTGCCCCTATGTGAAGGCCGTCCTCGATCGCATCGTCCGTGACGCCCGGGACCTTGCGCCGCTGGGCATCGGTACCATTGCCATCATGTCCAACGATCCCACCGACTACCCGGAGGATTCCTGGGACCGCATGGCGGCCGTCGCCAGGGAGAAGGCATTCCCGTTCCCCTACGTGCTCGACGGGACGCAGGAAGTCGCCCGCGCCTACGGTGCGGTATGCACGCCGGATTTCTTCGGGTTCAACGCTGACTTGGAACTCCAGTACCGGGGACGGCTCGACGAATCCAGGAAGGAGGCGGCCCCGGAGGGGGTGCGGCGGGACCTCTTCGAGGCGATGCGGAGTGTGGCCGAGTCGGGGCGTGGGCCGGCGGACCAGATCCCCTCCATAGGCTGCTCCATCAAATGGAAGTGACGGGGTAAGGCTGCCAGCTCCCACGGGGGCAAGGCAATTTTCGCCATTCGCGGGGGCGGGTCCGCGATCCGGTGCGGGTCGAGTTCCGGGGCCCTGCCCCGGTTGCGTCTCGGCAACGATTGGGGCCGGGCAGAGCGGCGCCACCCAGAGCGTGGCGCTTGCCGCGACGCAGGCGTCTTCCCGGTTGCCGGCTGGCTGGTGGGAATCGCTTCTCGCGGAGATACGGCTCGTCTGGCCGCCGATGGCGGCGGACGCGTTTCAGTATGCGTTCTGGTCCTTGAAGACGACCAGCACCGTCTTCAGGATGATGTAGAGGTCCAGCCTCACCGACCAGTTGCGCAGGTAGTCGAGATCGAAGTCGATCCGCGCCTTCATCTTCTCGAGGGTCTCGGTTTCCCCACGCATTCCATTGACCTGCGCCCAGCCGGTGATGCCCGGCTTCACCTTGTGGCGGACCATGTATCCCTTGATCAGCTTGCGGTACATCTCGTTATGCGCCACCGCGTGGGGTCGCGGCCCGACGATGCTCATTCGCCCCTGCAGGACATTGAAGAACTGGGGCAGTTCATCCAGAGATGACTTTCGCAGGAAGGCGCCAAGCGGCGTCACCCGCTGGTCGTTCTTCTGGGCCTGCCTGATGCTGCCGCCATCCTCGGTGACGGTCATCGAGCGGAACTTGTAGACGATGATCTCCTCGCCCTCGAGGCCGTAGCGACGCTGCTTGAATATCACGGGGCCCGGCGAGGTGAGCTTGACGGCAATGGCGATGAACAGGAGGACAGGGGAAATCAGGATGAGGATCAGGAGGGAAAGGACGACGTCCGAAACCCTCTTCACGAGTCCGTTCGTGCCCATGAAAGGCGATTCGCAGACGGCCACGACCGGCATCCCGCACACCATGTCCATGCGGCCCTGGATCAGGTCGGTCACGAACAGGTCCGGCACGAAGTAGATGGAAGCCGTGGTGTCGCGCAGGTCGTCCAGCAGGCGGAGGATTCGTGGCTGCGTGGTCATCGGCAGGGACATGTAGATGACGTGGACGCGTTCTTCCTTGGCGTAGCTCGACAGATCCGCGAATCGCCCGAGCAGGTTGTATTCGGAGTGCTTGGCAAGGCGCTCTGGGGCGCGGTCATCGAAGAAGCCCAGCAGGATCATGTTCGCGTAGCGGTCGCCGGCGATCCGCTCGGCGAGCGCTATGCCCTGCTCGTTCATCCCCACGATCACGACTCGCTTCGGGGGACTCTGGAGGTGGAGGATGTAAGGCGCCGCCACCCGGAAGAACAAGTGCCCGGCGACCAGGCTTACCGGTGCCGCCCAGGCCCAGGTGATCAGGACCTCCGGGTCGAACTGCTTGATGTAGCGGCTTGCATAGCCAAAAAACAGGAGCAGGGCGGCGATGCCGATCCAGCCGAAGACGATGTTCCGCACGCTCTGCCAGACGGTGAGCTTGAGCCTGGCCGATCCGGGGAAGGTCAGCGAGAAGACGATCAGCGAAAGGATGAGGTACGGAGGGGTGATCTCGCCTTCGCGGAACGCGGCGACGCTCCACAGGGAAAACACCATCACGAGAGGCTCGAGCAGTGCCTCCACGAGATTGAGCAGGTTGCCCCAGCCAATCGTAAGGCTGGCGGCCCGCCGAATGTGGATCGACGAAACGGAACTAGGCACGGAGGTTTCGGAAGGACTGCTCGAACCGCGCAACCGCCTGCGCGCGGTTGATCACATCGAGCTTCTTGAACACGCGTTGGAGGTGGTTCTTGACGGTGAAAGCACTGATGTCAAGGATAGCACCGATCTCCTGGTTCGTCTTTCCCTTGCGAACCCACTCGAGGATCTCGAATTCCCTCGAGGATAGTGACCGCTCGTCCATTTCGGCCTCCCCGTTGCCCGCGGCCTGGTATTCGGCCGCCGGAGGAGGTTCCGCCGCGAACTGGGTGGGCAGGTGGGACACCTGCCGGAGTGCGGTGTCGATGTAAGGCAGCAATACCTCCATCGCCTCTCGCGATCTTGAGTCCGCCGTCTGTTCGGAACTCAGGGCCACGTACAGGCAATCGTGCCGCCCGCGTTCGTCCTTGATGCCCTGGACGATGGCGGACCGCATCCTCCCGAACGCCTGGAACATCCCCGAACCTTCGCTCGCCAGGTCGCGGGCAAAGCCTCCTTCTTCGACTTCGATCGTAAACGGGCTGCGCCCGATGTCCATCCAGCGGTAGAACTGGTCGCGTAGGAAGGGCGACAACTCCTTTTCGCAGAGTTGATTGGTCCTTATCCCGGGCAGCGGCGAGATGACGTCGAAGTGGATGAGCCCCAAGGAGAAATCCCCCCACCCCGCAATCAGGATCTCGTGGGGCAGGAAGCGCTGGACATTGCCCTGCAGCCAAACGAAAAGCTCCAGGTGGCGGCGCACCTGAAGCGATTCCTGGACGACCCGCAGAAAGAGCGCGAGATCCTCGACGGGCAGATGAGAGAAGAAGGACATGTGGGCCGCTTGTTGGTCGGGGGAGGGGAGTCAAACCTCGAAATCCGGCCAGTCCCCCCATCCTTTTGTTGGGGCGATTCTATGGGGCGCAGGAATGGGCCCATGTGACAAAGTTCCGTTACGGGCAGGGCGATCTGGTCCGCCCGGCCTTAATTCCCTCCCCGGCGTGCCGTTTTTCACGGCCCAATAGGCCAAACGGCCTATTGCCCCACGCATCCGGGCCGCTCATACTCGCCACGACGGTCAGGCTGCGCCTCCTTCCTGCCTGGGGCAGTATCGATGTGATTCTTCCGCCAAGTGTGGTTTTTTTGCAGTGGATGAAGAGTTGCGCGTACTTGACTGATTATTATTGATATTCCTGAAGAAATTTTTCTTGGTAGAATGCGCCATGGGAAATAACGGCTTCGCGGCATTCAATGCTTTGGAATCGTTGGGGAGCGCGTCGAGATTCGCGGAGGAGATCCACGAAATCATCGACCGGATTCCACTGTTCGAGGATTTCAATCGAAGCGAGATCGAGGCGTTGTGCGCGTACATGACCTGTTACGCGGCGCCCAGGGATGTGCCGATTCTCAGGGAGGGGGAGGAAGGGGACTTCCTACTGGTCGTGCTTACGGGCAAGGTGGCGGTCAAGAAGGCAATGCCCACCAACGAAACCAAAGTGATCACGATGGTGGGGCCGGGTGCGTCGTTGGGCGAGATGTCGCTTATCGACGGACATCCCCGGTTTGCCAGCTGCCTGACGGTGGAACCGACCGACTTCGCGGTCCTGACTCGTGACGAGTTGAACGAGATACTGATCAACCAGCCTCGCCTGGGGAACAAACTCCTGCTGGTCTTGCTTCAGATGATGGCCCATCGGCTTCGGGACGCGAGCGAGCGCCTGTTGCCATACATTTCGGAAGTTGCGATCTAGGTGAAGGTGGCGGCAGCACTCGGTGGTGAAATCGGATACAAATGCAGCACCAAGCGCTCCGCCGCAATGGTCGGGTGGGTGGCTTGGTGCTGCGGCGTGTTCGCGACGCTGCCTTTCCCGGAGGCGCATGCAGGCCAGGAGGATGTCTTACATTTCATCGTAGGTCATACGATCCAAAACGAGAGCAACCTGTTCCGCCTGTCGTCGTCGGCTGATCCCACCCGGTTCCTGGGCAAGCCCAATCGGGACGACACCATCAACATCTCGATGATGGGAATCCGATTCGAAAAACCGATCGGATTGCAGCGGTTCGAGTTCAATCTCAACCTGCAGGCATATCGATACGATAGTTTCCGTTTCTTGAATTTCGATGGACGGAACCACGATATGGCCTGGCGGTGGCGATTGACACCGGATCTATCCGGGACCGTTTCCACCAGTCGCAAGCAGGCGTCCGCGAATTTCGCCGATTACCGGAATTTCGGCGCCCGAAATGTGAGGACCACCGAAAGCGACCTGATGAACGGGGATTGGAATCCGTTCGGAGGGTGGCATATCGTCGCCGGCCTTCGCGAGGACAGGCAGATCCAGGGGCAAATTTTCAACGAGGAACCGGACTACCGTTATCGTTCCGCGAATGCCGAAATCCGGTATCTGTTCAGTTCCGGCAGCGAATTGGCCGTAGCACAGCGTTCGGGCCAAGGCGATTATCTGAAGCGTGCGGTGAGCATGGCGAACCTGTTCGACAACCACTTCGACCAGGACGAAACGGAGTTTCGCGGTAGTTGGAAGCTTACTGGTAAGTCGACGCTGCAGGGTCGTATCGGCAGCACGATACGGACCCATCCACACACGCCGCAGCGGGATTTCCGGAGAGCCTCGGGAAGACTGGATTGGATCTGGTTCCCGACCGGAAAACTCCAATTGACGGTAGGGGGCGGGCGCGTTGTCGCGCCGTGGCAGGGCCCAAGCGAAAGCTTTTCGATCAAGGATGGCGTTTCCGTCAACGCGGTCTGGCGTTGGGCGGCCAAGTCTTCCGCAAGACTGAATGCCGAACGCAGCCACCTATCCTTGCACGGAGAGGGGCCGGCAGTGGCTGCCGTGCGCCGGGCCGACGATATTACGAGCCTCCAGGCCTCGCTGGACTGGAATCCGTGGCAGGCGGTGACCCTGACGGCATCTCTGCGACATGACCGCCGGACATCGAACATTCGCGGGCTTGATTACAACAGCATCACTGGCACGTTGGGGGCGCAGTTCGTCTTCTGAGCAGCCCTGGGGAAGGGCGGTCGGGGGCCTCGGCAATTTGTCACGATGATGGGGGATAATCCGTCGACCCGAAAAAATGGGCGGTGGTAGCATCATCGCCGGAAAAACATGGCATCGACGGCGACGCCGTACGAGGTCGGGCCGGCAGAACGGGTCTTATCGGTCAAGGGGAAATCACCCAGGCAGTTCGTACCACCACAGGCGTCCCCGATCTCGGGGTTTTCAACCGGTTGTCGCCCTAGGCGTCCGGCAACTTTTTTGAAATGACCAAAGACATGTTGAGCAATTCCAGGACAGCGGCAATCCTCGTAGCGGTGGCGATCAGTGTCGGTGTGGCGGGCTGTGGAGAAAAGAAGAAGGACGAGAAGAAGCACGCGACCCAGGTTGCGGCGAAAGTGGACGGGGAGGAGATCTCCGTCCATCAAATCAACAACGTGATGGCGAAAACGCCTGGGATCCCCCAGGAGCGGGCCGAGGAGGCTCGGCGCGAGATCCTCAACAAGCTGGTCGACCAGCAGATCGCCGTGAACAAGGCGGCCGAGCAGAAGCTGGACCGCAACCCGGAGGTCATGATGGCCATCGAGTCGGCGCGGCGGGAGATCATTGCCCGGGCCTACCTCGAGAAGTTCGCGGCCGGGCTGCCCAAGCCTACGCCCGACGAAATCAAGGCCTACTACAACGAACACCCGGAGTTGTTCAGCCAGCGGCGTATCTATAACGTCCAGGAGATATCGATCCAGCCGCAGGAGGGATTGCTTGCGGCGGTGCAGGAGAAGGTGTCGACGGCCAAGAATCTGGAGGAGGTGGCCGCGTGGTTGAAGGGGCGCAACGCGAAGTTCGCGGTGAATGCGGGGGCGAGGGCGGCCGAACAGATACCGCTCGATATCCTGCCGAAGCTCCACGAAACCAAGGACGGCCAGACCCTCGTCATGGGTACGCCCCAGGCGATCCTCGTCATCCGGGTCGCGGCTTCCCGTTCGGCGGCCGTCGACGAGAAGACCGCGACTCCGCGAATCACTCAGTTCCTTTCCAACAAGCGGGCTAGCGAAGCCATTGCCGCCGAGATGAAGCAGCTTAAGGACAAGGCCAAGATCGAGTTCGTCGGTGACTTCGCGAAGCCGCCCGCGACCGATGCCGCGAAGGCGCCCGGGGCTCCCGCCAAGGATGCCGCCGCGCCGGCCGGGACCGAAGTGCCGAAATCCGCGCTGGAGAAAGGCGCGGCGGGCCTCAAGTGAAGCAACACAGACGATAAAGAGGGGAATGGCCGTGACCACCTATCTACGCATCCTGATGGTGCTTTCCGCGATGATCCTCGGCGGCAGCGCCCTCGCCCAGGACAAGGGCGGCGACTACAAGCTGGGGCCAGGCGACAACATCCGTATCATCGTTTTCCAGAATCCCGACCTGACCATCGAGACCCGGGTCGCCGAAAGCGGAAGCA
>JAEUNJ010000149.1 GCA_016791145.1 Rhodocyclaceae bacterium
ATGCCTCATCTTTCGTTTCGGGAGTCTCGTCGGCGAAGAATCCGTAGGCACCGTCGGGCGCGTCGCCGGCGGGTGCCACCGCGCCCAGGGGCGTCACACGGATGCTGTCCGTCCTGGCGACGAATTCCAGGATGCCGCGTGCATCGTCCGCATCGGCGGCACCGCGCAATTCGATATGCCAGGGGGTGTCCGCACCGCCGCGAGTCACGATGCTGACCCGCCCGCATTCCTCCAGTTCGGCGATCAGATTGGTGACCGTATCCTCGTCCGCCGACGGTTCGAGCAGGAATCGCAGATCCAGCCCGCTGGTCGCGGCGTCAGTCGCGGCGGGTGCGGGCGGAGAAACATCCGCCGGAACCTCCGGCCCGGCGCCTTTCGCTGCCGAACCACCTTCCGTCAGGCCGCGCAGCCGGGTGCAAATGGCCTCGACGGCAGCCGGATCCGCGCCGCCTTCGCCGCGATGGGCCGCGAGAAGGACCTTCAGTACGTCCCCGGCAGCGAGGAATGCGTCGATCATTTCCTCGCGCAGGGCCAGTTCGCCCTTGCGCACCCGGTCCAGCAGGTTCTCGAGAATGTGGGTGACGTCGGCCAGGTCCGTGAAGCCGAAGGTTCCGGACGAGCCCTTGATGGAATGGGCGGCCCGGAAGACGGCGTTCAATTGCTCCGGGTCCGGGGCGCCGACGTCCAGGTCGAGCAACAGGGACTCCATGGACGCCAGGTGTTCCTCCGTCTCCTCGAAGAAGACCTGGTAGAACTGGCTCATGTCGATGGTCATCGCTCCTCCTCCTCCCTCAACCGGCGACAAGACTCAGCCGATGACCTTCTTGACCACTTCGACGAGCTTCTGGGGATCGAAGGGCTTGACCAGCCATCCGGTCGCTCCGGCGGTGCGTCCCTGCTGTTTCATGGCGTCGGAGGACTCCGTCGTCAACATCAGGATGGGGACCGACTTGTACTGGGGCATCGCCCGCAGGCTCTTGATGAGCGTCAGGCCATCCATCCGGGGCATGTTCTGGTCGGTGAGGATCAGGTTGAAGGTCTTCGACTTGGCCTTGTCGAGGCCGTCCTGGCCGTCCACGGCCTCGGTGACCTCGTAGCCGGAGCTCTTCAGGGTGAAGGACACCATCTGACGGATGGAGGCGGAATCGTCGACTGCGAGAATGTTTTTCGCCATGCGTAAGCTCCTGCTAGAAGAGTTCTATGTCCCCCTGGGCGAGGGACGGGGTGTTCGATCCTGCGGATTCGCTCCGGGTCGCCCCGAGGCCGGCCAGCCGCGCGCCGATCCTTTGCACCTCCAGCCGCCCCGCCTCGATCGCGGCGCTCGCCTCGGGCCCGCCTCCGGAGGCGGCAACGCGGTCCCCCAGGGTGGAGAGCACCTCCGCAACCTCCTGGAGCCCGTCAACGCGTTGCCGGACCCGCCCGACGAGCTGCGACACGAGATCCTGGAACTGGAGGGCGGTGACCGCCCGCGCCACCTGGGTGTCGACCTGCCCCGCGCTTTCGCCGAGGCGGGCGATCGCGTCCGCCCGTTTCCGGTTTTCGCCTTCCATGGTCTCGATGATCTCCGCCACCCGGCTCTTCGATTCCAGGGCGAAGGTCATGTCCTGGCTGGCCATGCGCTGGATCGCCTCCTCGGTCTGGCGGACCGATTGCTGCATCGACTGCATCATCGCGTTGATCTGCTGGCTGAACTGCGTGGTCCGGCCGGAGAGGTCGCGCACTTCATCGGCGACCACGGCGAATCCGCGGCCGGCCTCGCCGGCCCGCGCCGCCTCGATGGCTGCGTTCAGCGCGAGCAGGTTCGTTTGCTTGGCGATCGCACCGATCTCGGAAAGGATTCCCTGGACATCCCGGGTGCGACCCGCGATGCTGTCCGTGAGATCGACCAGTTCCATCCCGAGCTTGCTGTTCGCCACCACCGAATCCACCACCTTCTGCATCACCTCGGAGGTGTTGTGTACGAACTCCTCGAACCCCGCCGCGGACTCCTCGCCGCCATTGCCGGCCGTCACAGAGAGCGTGACCTTGCGCTGCGTCTCGGTGATCCCGTAAAGCCCCTGGAAACTCTCGGTCAATTGCGAGATCGCATTGCCGAGCACGGTCTGGACCTGGGTCAATTCGGCCGTCACCGACCCATGCTGGTCGGCGAACTGCCGGCCCGTTTCGGCAAGCGCGACCCGCATTTCCCCCGCCAGGTCTCCCGACGAGGGTGGCGGGTGGTCCGCCACGTCGGGCGTCTCGCCCCCGGCCAGGACGGCGGCCGCCCGGCACCCCAGAAAAACCAGCGCCAGCGCGGCCGCGAATGGGACGACCGCCTGGGCGAGGGTCGGCACCAGGGCAATGAACCCGACTCCGACGACGGCCGTCGCCACCAGCCCGATCCAGAACTCCTTGCCGAAAAACCTCATGCCCGCCTGTCCTCCCGGTGCGCCCGCCATCGTTCGATTCTATTGCCTTTCCCCACCGGCCGCCTGCCCCGCGGCCGCTTTCACGCTGGCCGGGTCAGACACCTCCACGTCCTCCTCCGGCCGGCCGTCCCGGAGGATCGCCTCCTCCGTCCGCTTGTTCATCACGATGATCGAAATGCGGCGGTTGATCGGGTTCTGCGGATCGTCCTTGTCATAAAGGACCGTCGACGCCAGCCCTACCACCCGCATCACCTTGGCATCGACGAGCCCGCCGGACACCAGTTCCCGCCTGGAGGCGTTGGCCCTGTTGGTGGAAAGCTCCCAATTGCCGAATCCACGGTCGCCACCCGAATAGGGAGTGGCGTCCGTATGGCCCGATAGCGAGATCCGGTTCTCCACTCCGTTCAGCGCACGACCGATCTCCCGCAGGATCTGGCGCGTGTAGGACTTGAGCTCCGAACTCGCCGAATCGAACATTGGCCGGTTCTTCTCATCCACGATCTGGATGCGCAGCCCCTCGCTGGTCAGGTCGAGAAGCAACTGGCTGCGGAACTGCTTCAGGACCGGGTCCGCCTCGATCATCTTTTCGATCTGGACCTTGAGGGTTTCCAGGCGTGCCTTCTCCTGCCGCTCGAAATCGGCGCGCAGGGCCTGCAGGTTGATCGTCTTCTTCTCCGCCTGCACGTCACCGCGCTTGACCTGCCCGTGCGTGCGCGTCAGGTCCTCTCCGCCCCCCTGCACGAGGCTGGAGGAATCCCCGGAACCCGACCCACCGGACAGGGCCACCTTCAAGGGGGTCTGGAAATAGTCGGCAATGCCCTTCAGGTCCCCCTTGGTGGTCGAACCCAGCAACCACATCAGCAGGAAGAAGGCCATCATCGCCGTCACAAAGTCGGCGTAGGCGATCTTCCATGCGCCGCCGTGGTGGCCGCCGCCGCCCTTCTTGACCTTCTTGACGACTATCGGTTGCTGGCTATCGTCGCTCACGGCGGGTCCTTACTTGCCCTTGCGCGCCTTCAGGTCCTCTTCCAGCTCGCTGAACGTGGGACGTTCGGTCGAGAACAGGACCTTGCGACCGAACTCGACAGCGATCTGCGGCGCGTAGCCGTTCATGCTGGCCAGCAGCACCGTCTTCATGCAGACGAAGATCTTGCTCCCTTCCTCCACCTTCTGCTCGAGCTGGCTGGCGATCGGCGCCACGAACCCGTAGGACACCAGGATGCCCAGGAAGGTGCCGACGAGCGCTCCCCCGATCATCCGGCCCAGCACGGCAGGCGGTTCCCCGACGGATCCCATCACGTTCACGACGCCCATCACCGCGACGACGATACCGAAGGCCGGCACCGAGTCGGCCACCTTGGACATGATGTGGGCCGGCAGGTGCGCCTCCTGGTGGTGCGTCTCGATCTCGATGTCCATGAGGTTTTCGATCTCGAAGGCATTCAGGTTCCCGCCGACCATCATGCGCAGATAGTCCGTGAGGAACTCCATCACGTGGTGGTCGCCCGCGATGCTCGGGTACTTCGAGAAGATCGGGCTGGACTCGGGGTTCTCGATGTCGCCCTCGATGGACATCAGCCCCTCCTTGCGCACCTTGGCCAGGATCTCGAAGAGCATGGCCAGCAGGTCCATGTAGAGGGCCTTCGTGAAATGGGACCCCTTGAGCACCGACGGAAGCGCGGACAGGGTCGCCTTGATCGCCTTGCCGCCGTTGCCGGCCACGAATCCACCCGTCATCAGTCCGATGATAGCCAGGTATTCGAGCGGCACGAACAGGGCCGCCAGGCTGCCGTGCACGGCATAGGTCCCGACCGACGCGGCCAGGATGATCACGTACCCGATCAACAGGAACATCGACTATCTCCCACGTGATCCGGCATGGGCGGGCGGCGCACTTTGGCGCCGGCCGGATCTTTTCTCTGCCCCAAGGCAACCATCGCGCGGAAAGGCCCCGGTCCCCCGGCCGCCGCCCATTCCGACCCCTTGGCGAAACGGCTAATCATAACCGTAAACGCCCCCCGATTGCACCGTTGGACAACGCAAAACAACCTGTGGTTAACGAACGATGGCGGCACGGATCGTGGGTGATCCGTGTTTCCGCGCAAGTGGCCTCGCGAGAAGCCGAACGGTGACCCCGGGGGTCGCCGTTCGGACGGCGGCGGCTCGCCTAGCCGGCGACCGCCAGCCGCGGCACAGACTCGGCCGCGCGGCGGGTCTTGCCGGCGCGGGCCGGTATGTGGCAGAGGCCGCAGACGTAGCGGTCCACCGGATCGAAGGCATGGGCAACGAATTCACCGCCGCATTCGCCGCAGGCTGCCATCTGCAGCATCTTCGCATCGAAGAAGCGGACCATGGTCCACGCCCGTGTCAGGGAAAGCACCGGATCCATGCCGAGACGCCCCACCTGATCCAGGTAGAGCCGATAGGACTTGATGATGCGCTCCAGTCCTTCCAGCCGGGTCTGCCGCGCCAGAAAACGGAAGTAGGCCATGAAGAGTGAGGCATGGATGTTCGGCTGCCAGGTCATGAACCAGTCCGTGGAGAAGGGCAGCATGCCCTTGGGCGGGGATTCACCCTTGACCTCCTTGTAGAGCTTGAGCAGACGCTCGCGGGACAGTTTGGTCTCGGCTTCCAGCAACTGGAGGCGCGCACCCAGTTCGATGAGTTCTATGGCCAGACGGATGTCACGGGCCTCGGAAATGACGGATTTGTTGCGCATGGATCTCTCCGCTGGCGGATGCGGGGAATGAATCCCGGCCCGGGACCGGGGTCGGGAATCAGGCGACGGTTTCGACCGGCCGGCCGGCGGCGAGGATTGCCGCATGGAGATGGCCGATACCGCGGTCGCGCTCGTGATTGGCAAGCAGGTCGATGAGCAGGGAATCATCGAACCGGAAGCGGCACAGGAGCATGTCCGTGCTGGCCATCTTGAGCACCTGGCCAGGGGTGAGTCGATCGAGGATGTCCGCAATCTCCTCGCTGATGCCCAGGCGGAAGATGGCAGCCGCCTTGTCGGAACGGACCATGTTCTGGGCCAGCATCAGGTAGGCGAGATTGACTTCCTTTATGTCGTTGTAGGTGTCAGTCGATTTCATTGTGTGCTCCTTGGCGAACCGCCCCGCGCGGCGCGCGCGGATGGTTGGGCGGTGTGTGAATTGTCGCCGCAAGCCTGTCAACGAAACCATCCCGGGGAAAACGGTTTTTTTGTAAGAAGCACTTCGCGCCGTTTTGTAAGAAAAAACCTTACAAAACGAAGATATCAGGCTGAATTACTTGCCTTATTCGGCACTCTGCACCGCCAAGCGACGTTCCAGGTCGGCGGCATCGATGGGCCGGCTGAAGAAATACCCCTGGAAGCGCTCGCATTGCTCACGGGCCAGGAAGGCAGCCTGCTCCGCGGTTTCGACGCCCTCCGCGACCGTCGCCAGGCGAAGGCTGCGGGCGAGGGCAACGATGGCCCGCACGATGGACTCGTCATCCTCGTCCCCCGGCAGGTCGCGCACGAAGGACTTGTCGATCTTCAGCACGTCGATGGGAAACCGCTTGAGGTACGAAAGGGACGAGTAGCCGGTGCCGAAGTCGTCCACCGAGATCTTGACGCCCATGTGCTTGAAGGCCTTCAGCATGCCGCTCGCCGACTCCGCGTCGGCCATCAGCACGGACTCGGTAATCTCGATCTGCAGGAAACTGGCCGGAAAACCCGTCTGGGTCAGCACGTCGCCGACCACCTGCAACAACCTGGGCTGGGCGAACTGGACCGCCGACACATTCACTGCCATGTAGATCGCGTGGCCGGCGTCGTGCAGGCGCCGGCCCTCCCGGCAGGCCTCCCGGAGCACCCATTCCCCGATCTCCACGATCAGGCCGGATTCGTCGGCGATGGGAATGAAGCGGTCGGGCGCCATCAGCCCTCGTTCCGGGTGCCGCCAGCGGACCAGCGCCTCGACCCCGACGACCCGGTGGTCGCGGGCATCGACGCAAGGCTGATATTGCAGGAACAACTGGTGACGTTCGATGGCGTGCCGGAGGTCCGACTCGATGGCCAGCCGCTCGGCCGAGTTGGCGCTCATGTCCCGCCGATAGAACTCCGTGCCGTTTCCGCCGCGGCGCTTCACCTGCGCGGCCGCCGTCTCCGCGTTCAGCAGCAGTTCATAGACCTCGACGCCGTCCCGGGGCAGGATGGCCACGCCTATGCTGGCGGACAGGAACAATTCCACCGTGCCCTTCCGGAAGGAGGACTCGAAGGCGGCGCGCAGGGCGGCGAGCGTTCGTTCCACGACGTCGCCATCGGCCTCGCAGCGGAGAAACACGCCGAAGGTGTCCCCGCCGAGCCGGGCGACCAGCACTTCCGGGCCCACGGCCGCGGTGATCCGATCCGCCGCGTCACGCAGGATGTCGCTCCCCGCCTCGTAGCCGAAGGAGGCGTTGATCCGCATGAAGCGGTCCAGGTCGATGTGCAGCACGGCGCCCGCCGGACGGCCCCCGGCGTGTTCTGTGGACAGGATCCACTCGGTCACGCGGGAACAGAACAGGTTGAGGTTGGGCAACTGGGACAGGGCGTCGTAGAAGGCGAGGGATCGGATGCGGCCGTCGGCCTCCCGAACCGCCCTTCGGGCGGATGCGTTGCGGAGTTCGCGCTCGATCACGGGCATCAGCCGGGAGATGTTGCCCTTCTCCACGTAGTCCTGGACGCCCTCCCGCATGGCGGAGACGGCCTGCTGGTCGCTGATCTGGCCCGAATAGATGATGAAGGGGATGTCCCGCCGGCTGCCCTTCAGGGTGTGGAGGGCGGAGAGGGAATCGAAACGCGGCATGTCGTGGTCGCAGATGATGACGTCCCACTCCCCGTCCCTGAGCGCCGCCGCCATGTCGTCCGCGCAATCGACTCGCTGGTAATGCAGCCGGACACCACGCGCCTTCAGTTCCGAAAAAAGCAGGAAGGCGTCGTCCTCCGAGTCCTCGACCATCAACATGCGCAGGGCCGGCTGACGGGTCATGGCGCCACCACCCCGGGGGTGGCACCGCCGGCCCCCTGCACGCAGGCGACACGGTCGCGTCCGCGTGTCTTCGCCTCGTAGGCACCCAGGTCGGCGCACTTGATAAGGGCCTCCACGTCCCGCATCGCTTCCCGCCGCTCGGCGACGCCGACGCTCACCGTGGTGCCAAATTCCACTTCCCCTGCCCGGATCCGGATGCCCGCGACCGCGGCGCGCACGCGCTCGGCCGCCTGCATGCAGGCATCCAGGGTCGTGTCCGGGCAGATGGCGAGGAATTCATCGCCCCCCGTCCGGCACACCACGTCCTCCGTCCGCACGGCCCGCCTCGCCGCCTCGCCAAGGCTGCGCAGAATCTGGTCTCCGGCATCGTGGCCGTGGGTGTCGTTGATGCTCTTGAATCGATCCACGTCGATGACCATGCAACAGAGGGGACGGCCATGGCGGGACGACGACGCCCATTCCTGCTGCAGGCGTTCCATCGCGTAACGACGATTCGGCAGACGGGTGAGCGGATCCGTCAGGGCAGCCGCCTGCAGGCGCCGGTTGGTCACGGCGAGTTCGCTGGCGAAGCGCCGGATCTCCTCCCGATCCTTCTCGACTTCCTCCTGCAACTGCACCACCCGCTGTCCCGCGCGCAGCCGGGCCGCCAGGACGCGCGGCCGCAGGGGCTTGCCGAGGAAGTCGTCGACGCCGGCCTCGAAGGCCTCCACCAGGTGGTCGTCGTCCTCCAGGGCGGTGAGGATCAGGATGTAGATGGAGCGCCCCGCCTTGCTCTGGCGCAGGGCCCGGGTCAGTTGCAACCCGTCCATCTCCGGCATCATCCAGTCGATGATCATGATCTGGGGATGCACCTCCATCGCCATCTCGAGTCCCAGAATCCCGTTTTCGGCCTCGAACACCTCGTGTCCGGCAGCGGACAGCAACGATCGTTGCAGGACGCGCAGCACCTTGTCGTCGTCCACGACCAGGATGCGCATCGGCACCGCCGTCCTCGCCTGCTTCGGTTCGCCGGTCATCACGGCCGGCGGCGGCGGCACCTGGCCCAGTTCCTCCAGGGAAGGCACTGGTACGGTCCGCACCTGGAGCATGACCCCCCATTCCTGCCACTGGCGCGAAACGGCTTCGCACAGCCGTCCCATCTCCGCGTCGTCGATGGACAGGCGGCTCCCGCAAAGGAGCAATTCGGCGAGCAGTCCGCGGCGCTCGAGATCGTCGGCAACACACAAGTCCGCGATCCGCTGGGCCAGATGCAGGGAAAGGGTGATCGTCGCCGCCCGCGACCCCACCGGGAAAGGGGCGGCCTCCGGATGACCGTGGTAATGCACGGGTTCGACGAACACCCGCGGCAGTCCCCAGTCGAGGAGCATGCCGGTGGTCATGCCCACATCGGTGATCGCGAAGGCCTTCCTCAGGCGCGTTGCCACCGAATCGTCGCGTTCACCGGTGCCGTCGCCCAGGATCCGTGAGTACTCGTCGGGAAACAGCGTTGCGAGCGCGAGCTGGCCGATCCGGGACAGCAGGCCGATGCTGAACGCCTCCTCTGGCGAGGCGGCGCGCGTCTTCACGCACAGCGCCTGGAAGGCGATGGCGGCGGCCAGCGAACGGGACCAGAAACGCGCGTAGGGGAAGTTCGCGCATCGCCCGCGACCATAATCCGCGAGCAGGGAAAAACCGAGGGCCAGGGAGCGGACCGCCGGTATCCCGAGCAGGGCGAGGGCATCCCGCACCGACGCCACCGGCCTGCCACCGGGTGGATGCAGGCCGTTGGCCGCCTTGATCAGACGCCCCACGAAGGCCGGGTCCGATTTCGTGGCCCGGGCGATCTCGGCCAGCGAAACGTTTTCCCGGGTCGTCAGGCGGATGATGGCAAGCGCGGCCGCCTTCGGCGACGGCAGGTCGCCGGTTGCCTTGAGTTCCCCGAAACGGACGAAATCCGGCCGATCGAGCAGGTCGAAGGCAACTGCCGCTTGGGACGCCGGGCCGGGATTCTGGGGCATGCGAGGCTTATACCATCGCCCGCCATCCCGGGCAATCGGGCACCTGCGACCGCCTTGCCGCGCTGCCGTGTGGCGCTGGTGCCGTGGGCTAGAATAGGCTTTCCGATAGGCACGGCGCATGGAACCGACAATCAACTTCTGCAGCAGTTGCGGTGCCCCGGTGAGCTTCCGGGTGCCGGACGGCGATTCCCTGCCCCGCCACGTCTGCGATCGGTGTGGCGTCATCCATTACCGGAACCCGAAGCTGGTCGTCGGCAGCCTGCCGGTCTGGGAGGACCGGGTGCTGCTTTGCCGCCGGGCCATCGAACCGCGGTACGGCAAATGGACGCTGCCCGCCGGTTTCATGGAAAACGGCGAAACCCTGGCGGATGCCGCGGCGAGGGAAACCCTGGAGGAGGCCTGCGCCAGGGTGGCCCTCGACGGCCTTTACACCGTCATCAGCGTCCCGCACATCAGCCAGGTCCACGCAGTCTTCCGGGCCCGCCTGCTGGACCTGGATTTCGCACCCGGCATCGAAACGCTCGAGGTGGCGCTGTTCCGGGAGGAGGACATCCCCTGGCAGGAAATCGCGTTCCGCACCATCGCCATGACCCTCCGGCATTTCTTCGAGGATCGGCGCCAGGGCGGTTTCGGTTTCCATAGCAGCGCCATAGAAGGCTCGCCGCCGCCTCCGGCCAGGACCTGAGGAAGCCTGCGGAGATTTCCGGCCCGTCGCATCAGGCGGCCACGCGTCCATTCGCCGCGCCGCAGATCGGAAGCGCCTGGAAAACCGTAACGCGAGGTGCCCGGACACCGTCGGTATCGTGCCGGAGGCGTGGCTGCGCTCCCCGGCGGCCGGTCCCCGTCTTCGTCCCCGATGCACGGTGACTGGCCCGTGCCTCGCCGGATCACGGATTCTCGGCGCCGAAATGAACCGGCAACACCACGGAGAAGGGGCGCCCCTTCAAGGCATCGGGAACAGGCGCCCGCGCCGCCGCCGCCTGCATGATGCGCAAGGCTTCGTCGTCGAGCAGGCGCATGCCGCTCGTCTGGGCGACTTCCACCTTCGGCGTACGCAGCGGCGTCACGGTCACGCGGATGTCCACCCGGCCCGCTGACGCCCGCTCCCCGGCCGGGAACTTCAGGTCGGGCTTCCCCGCCTTTCCGGTCAGCGCCCACCGGTACTCGAGCAGCGCCCCTGCGTCGGCCCCTTCGGTGGCCGATGCCTTGCCCGGTTGGTCCAGCGACGGCACCGGAACAGGCGGGGTGCCGGCCGCGCGCGGATCGGGGAACATGGCCGCCGCGGGGACCTCGGGCGCCGGAACAGGAACATTCTCCGGCGGCGGACCACGCTGTGCCGCCTGGCGCCGGGCAGGCGGGACCCTCGCGGCCGGGATTTCGCGGACCGTTCCCATGCGCGCCGGGGCATGGGTGGCAGTCGGCTCGCGAGCCGAATCCGGGGCCGGTTCCGACGGCGGCGCGGGTGCGGGGCCCTCGGCAGGCGGAGGCGGCAGATGCGCCACCAGGGGAAGCGGGGCACCAGGCATTTCGCCCGCCGGCAGGCGGACCGCCCCCGACCAGAGCACCAGGAGGTGCAGTGCCGCGGAGATCGCCAGAGCTGACGGGAAAAACCCCCACTCCTGACCGCCTCGATCGCGCATTTTGCTTTGCCAAGCCTTGGGCCTTGTGGCATTTTAGTCGGGATGTTCAATTCACCCCTGATCCTGACGCTGGACCAGCACGGAGTCCCCCACCGGTGGGTGACCTGGCAGCACGCGTGCTTCTACTATGCGAAGGACCTGGTGGCCTGGGCGATCGGCGAGCACAGCTTCACCTTCCGTGGCGGACTGAACCGGCTCACCGGGCAGCGCTCCGAGATCCGTGCCAACAGCATCATCGCGATCCGCGGCAAGGCCCTGGCCTCCAGGTCCCTGTTCCAGGTGCCGCCGCTGGACAACCGGGAGCTCTTCCACCGGGACCGCCACATTTGCGCCTACTGCGGCGACGAGCTGCCCAGCGCGCGGCTGACGCGGGACCACGTGATCCCGGTCTCCCGCGGCGGCCGGGACACATGGATGAACGTGGTCACCGCGTGCCGCAGCTGCAACCAGTTGAAAAGCGGGCGCACACCGGAGCAGGCCGGCATGGAACTCCTCTACGCGCCCTACGTGCCCAACAAGGCCGAATACCTGATCCTGTGCAATCGACACATCCTGGTAGACCAAATGGATTTCCTGGCCCGCCACGTCCCTAAGACGAGCCGACTGACGGCGTGAGCGGCGCCCGGGCACGGCCCGGTAAGGCGATCCGCGTCGATGCCGGGGTGCCTTCCCGGAGCCGCAACGCCTGACAGCCTGTCGGACCGGCTCCGCGGGTGCGGATCGAGTCCGACAGGCTGCTAGGATGCTTGCCCATGCAAGAGCAGACCCCGCCCCGTTCCCTTACCGCCTATCGTCCCTATTGGGCGAAGCGGTTCGGGATCGCCCCCTTCCTTCCCATGTCCGCGGCCGAAATGGAGGCCCGGGGATGGGACGCCTGCGACGTGATCCTCGTCACCGGCGATGCCTACATCGACCATCCGAGCTTCGGCATGGCCCTGGTGGGCCGATTGCTCGAGGCCCAGGGATTCCGGGTCGGGATCATCAGCCAGCCGGACTGGAAGTCGGCCGTCGATTTCCGCCGCCTGGGCAGGCCGCGGCTCTTCTTCGGCATCACGGCCGGCAATATGGACTCGATGGTGAACCGGTACACGGCGGACCGGAAGATCCGCTCGGACGACGCCTACACGCCCGGGGGAGAGGCAGGCCGCCGCCCCGATCGGGCCGTGGTGGTCTACGCGCAACGGGCACGGGAGGCCTTTCCGGACTGCCCCGTCGTGATCGGCGGCATCGAGGCCTCACTGCGCCGCATCGCCCATTACGATTACTGGTCCGACACCGTCCGGCGGTCGGTGCTCGCGGACAGCAAGGCCGACCTGCTGATCTACGGCAACGCGGAGCGGGCCCTGGTCGCATTGGCGCACCGGCTGGGTCGGGGCGAACCCGTCGGATCGGTGCGCGACCTGCGCGGGACGGCCTTCCTCGTGCCGCGCGGATGGCGCCCCTCGGACGCGTGGAGCGAACTGGATTCGACCACCGTGGACACGCCGGGCGCCGTGCAACCCCACCCGGATCCCTACGCGATGGCCGCCGGCCCCGCCGCCGGCCCCGCGGCCCCCCGGCCGGTACGGCTCGTCTCCCGGGAGGAACACCACGCCGCAAGGCGCGCCGCACGACAGCGGACCGCCATCCGGCTCCCGGCCTTCGAGGCCGTGCGGGACGATCCGGTGCTCTATGCCCACGCTTCGCGCACCTTCCACCTGGAATCCAACCCTGGTAACGCCCGCGCCCTGGTCCAGGCCCACGGCGAGGGGCCCGGTGCCCGCGACCTGTGGCTGAACCCGCCGCCCATCCCGCTCACGACGCCCGAGATGGACCACGTGTACGGGCTGCCCTACGCGCGGCGGCCCCACCCGGCCTACGGCGACGCCCGCATCCCGGCCTGGGAGATGATCCGCTTCTCGGTGAACATCATGCGGGGCTGCTTCGGCGGCTGCACCTTCTGTTCGATCACGGAGCACGAGGGACGCATCATCCAGAGCCGGTCGGAGCAATCCATTCTGCATGAGATCGAGGAGATCCGCGACAAGACGCCGGGGTTCACCGGCATCGTCTCGGACCTGGGCGGCCCGACCGCCAACATGTACAGGATGGCGTGCCGGGATCCGCTGATCGAAACGGCCTGCCGGAGGCTTTCCTGCGTCTATCCGGCGATCTGCGAGAACCTGGGGACGGACCACGGCCCCCTGATCCACCTGTATCGCCGCGCCCGCGCGCTGCCCGGCGTCAAGAAGGTCCTGATCGGTTCGGGCCTGCGCTACGACCTGGCGGTCCGTTCCCCGGAATACGTGAAGGAGCTGGTGACCCACCACGTGGGCGGCTACCTGAAGATCGCGCCGGAACATACCGAGGAAGGGCCGCTGTCGAAGATGATGAAGCCCGGCATGGGTGCCTACGAAAAGTTCAAGCGGCTCTTCGACCAGGCTTCCCGGGCGGCCGGCAAGGAGCAGTACCTGATCCCCTACTTCATCGCCGCCCACCCCGGAACGGCGGACGAGGACATGCTGGAACTGGCCCTGTGGCTGAAGCGCAACGACTTCCGTCTCGACCAGGTGCAGACCTTCCTGCCCACGCCCCTGGCGCTGGCCACGGCCATGTACCACACGGAAAGGAATCCGCTGCGCAAGGTCGGGCCCGGGTCGGAGAGGGTCCCCGTGGTCCGGGGCGGCCGCCAGCGCCGTCTGCACAAGGCATTCCTGCGCTGGCACGATCCCGAGAACTGGCCGCTGCTGCGGGAGGCCCTCGCGGCCATGGGGCGCGCCGATCTGATCGGGCCCGGCAAGCGGCATCTCGTCCCGCCCCCCCGCCCCGGAGAACCGCCGATGGCGCGCCGGCCCGCCACCCGCGCCTCGGCGGCCTCGGCCGATGGGCGGAGTGCGCCGCCCAAATCGGCCCGCGGCGCCGTCCCGGCAGCCCCGCCCGGGCCCCGTCCGCCCCGCCGCCGGGCAAAATAGCGCCCGCCGGGCATCCCTCCCGGCCCCCGCCAAGGAGCATCCCAGACATGGCCACTTTTCTGCACGTCGGCTGCGGCGGCAAGCGCAAGGACCGCACGACGCCCGGCTTCGCCTCCGCGGAGTGGCGGGAGTTGCGCCTCGACATCGACCCTGCGGCCCGGCCCGACATCGTCGGCAGCATGCTCGACATGGCCTCGGTCACCGACGGCAGCGTTGACGCGGTGTATTCAAGCCACAACATCGAGCACCTCTACGCCCACGAGGTGCCCCGGGCCCTGGCCGAGTTCCGCCGGGTGCTCAAGCCCGCCGGGTTTGTCGTCATCACCTGTCCCGACCTCCAGTCGGTGGCCCGGCTGATCGCGGAGGACAAACTGACGGAGCCGGCCTACACCTCCCCCGCAGGGCCCATCGCCCCGATCGACATCCTGTATGGCCACCGCCCCCAGATGGCGGCCGGCAACCTGTTCATGGCCCACCGCTGCGGCTTCACCCTGAAGGTCCTCCTGGCAACCCTGAAGGCCGGCGGCTTCCCGTCGGTCGCCGGCAGGCGGCGGGAAGGTCCCGCCTTCGATCTCTGGGCCGTGGCCACGCGCACGCCGACGGACGGGGATACCCTGAAGCGCCTGGCTGCCGCCCATTTTCCCCGCTGACCGAATCCCATGCCCCTGCTTTCCGTCACTGGCGCCCATCTCGCCTTCGGCCACGTCCCGCTGCTCGACGGTGTCTCGCTGCAACTCGAAGCCGGCGAGCGGGTCGCGCTCATCGGCCGCAACGGGACCGGCAAGTCATCCCTGCTGGCGGCCATCGCCGGCCAGTCCCACCTGGACGACGGAGAGGTGTGGCGGGCACCCGGGGTGCGCCTCGGTTACGTGCCCCAGGAACCTCCGCTGCCGGAGGATGGCACCGTCTTCGCGGCCGTGGTGGCGGGCATGGGGGAGGTTTCGCGCCTTCTCGCCGAATACCACGAAGTTTCGCGCCGGCTCGCCGAGCCCGGGAATTCCCATCGCGAACTCATGGAACTTCTGGAGGTGCTCCAGCACGAACTGGAAGCCCGGGGCGCCTGGAGTTGGGAAAGCCAGGCCGAGCGGGTCATCAGCCGTTTCTCGCTGGACCCCGATGCCCGGGTGGGCAGCCTGTCCGGCGGCCAGAAGAAAAGGGTGGCGCTGGCCCGGGCGCTGGCCGTTGCGCCAGACGTGCTGCTCCTCGACGAGCCCACCAACCACCTGGACATCGGGGCCATCGAATGGCTCGAGGACCTGCTGGTCGAATCGGGGACCGCCCTGCTGTTCATCACCCACGACCGCCGCTTCCTGGACCGGCTGGCGACCCGGGTCGTGGAGCTGGACCGGGGACGGCTCGGCGACTTTCCCGGAAACTACGCCGCGTACCAGCGGCGCAAGGAGCAGTTGCTGAACGACGAAGCCCAGGCCGCGGCCCGTTTCGACAAACTGCTGCGGGAGGAGGAGGTCTGGATTCGCAAGGGAGTGGAGGCAAGACGGACCCGGGCCCAGTTCCGGGTGCAACGCCTGGACCGACTGCGCGCCGAGCGGGCCGCCCGGCGTGAGCGCCTCGGGAAGGTCAGCCTGCAACTGGATGCCGGCGAGAAGAGCGGGCAACTGGTGGCCGAACTGCAGCACGTGTCGAAATCCTTCGGAAACACGCCGGTGGTGAGGGACCTCGGAATCCGCATCCTGCGCGGCGACCGCATTGGGGTCATCGGCCCCAACGGGGCCGGGAAGACCACGTTGCTACGGCTGATCCTGGGGGAGATCGCACCGGATTCCGGCAGCGTGCGGCGGGGCACCCGGCTCGAGGTGGCGTACTTCGACCAGTTCCGGGCCCAACTCGACCCCGAGGCAACGCTGGCCGAGATCATTTCGCCCGGGTCGGAGTACGTGGATATCCTCGGCCAGAGGAAACACGTCATCGGTTACCTGGGTGACTTCCTGTTCGCCCCGGAACGGGCCCGCTCACCGGTCAAGTCCCTGTCCGGCGGAGAGCGCAACCGGCTGCTCCTGGCCCGCCTCTTCGCCCGGCCGGCGAACGTGCTGGTCCTCGACGAACCGACCAACGACCTGGATATCGAGACCCTGGAACTGCTCGAACAGCTGCTCCAGGATTACGACGGCACGATCTTCCTGGTCAGCCACGATCGTCTTTTCCTGGACAACGTGGTGACCCAGACCATCGCCGCCGAAGGCAACGGCGTCTGGCGCGAGTTCGCCGGTGGCTACAGCGACTGGGCGGAGTGGCGCGCCAAGCAGGCCCCGGCCCGCGCCGAGACGACGCCGCCGAAACCGCGATCCGGCAAACCCCCGGCGAAGCCGGAAGGCAACGGACTGTCCTGGAAGGAACGCAGGGAACTGGAAGGCCTTCCGAACCGGATCGGCGAACTGGAGGCCGAGCAGGCTGCCCTCGCCGGGGAATTGGAGAATCCCTCGCTCTACGCGCGCGATCCGGACGGCGCCCGGGCCAAGGCCGCCCGGCTCGCCGCCATCGACGACGAACTCACGGCCTTGCTGGAGCGTTGGGAGGCCCTGGAGTGCCGGACCGCCTGATTCAGACGCAACCGGTGGGCTTGGGCATTCCGGCGTAGCGGGCCGCCTGCTTGGCGGGACCGTAGGGGAAGAGATCGAACAGGAACTTCTTTTCCGAATACTCGCCGCCGAGCGCCTCGCCAATGGTCTTGGTCATGATGCGGAGGTTGGGTGCGGTGCCGTACTCCTGATAGTAATCGCGGATCCAGCGCAGCACCTTCCAGTGCCGTTCCGTCAGTTCCAGTTGGTCCTGCCGCGAAAGGAATTCGGCGACCTCGTCGGTCCAGTCCTCCAGGTTGGCCAGGTAGCCTTCGGCGTCGGTGGCGATCTCGCGGCCGTTGATGGCGATCATCGGGTTTCTCCTTCTAGGGGTTGGTGATACCCGATAATTTAACTCAAGTATTTGAGCGAGCCAATAACCCAAAAGGGTTACGGCCCCTCCTCCGCCATGTCGCCATGCACGGGCATTGCCCGCTGGCGCCGCGCCGGTAACTGCTGATCCCGCCCGTTATTTCCGACCGCCGCTTCGCACCATGCCGGGAAGCGGTCGTTGGCTCGCCATCTTGGGGATCTCCGCCGTTTCGTATGTCGGGCGGGCCGCCCCGGTGGCCACCGCCGGCGGGGATACCACCGCGCGCACGTCACCCAGACGCCGCTTCTTCAATTCGTATTGATCCCGATTCATTGTCGCGCTCCTCCAGATGCCGCGAGCCGCACACCAGTCTTGCATCAGATATGCGAGTTATTTCGGACCGAATCTATTATTCGGGTGATGCCCTTGTCAATACCTGTTCTTGCGCTGCATCAAACAATAGCCGGTTTTTTATCGTGGTCTTTTCCGACCAAATAACTTGGATAAGGCGCAAGGGGAAGGGGTATCGGCGGCGATTACGGAACCGGCGTGCCCGGGTCCCGTAAACGCGGATGCCCCGCGCATCGCGGGGCATCCATCGATCTGGCGGAAGGGGTGGGATTCGAACCCACGTGCCCGCTTTCGCGAACCATCCGATTTCGAGTCGGCGCCGTTATGACCGCTTCGGTACCCTTCCGGAGGCGCGGATTCTAGCATTGCCGTCCGCCCCCGGCCATCGGGC
>JAEUNJ010000161.1 GCA_016791145.1 Rhodocyclaceae bacterium
CCCGTGACCGCCTCCATCCGGCGCAGGAAGCGGACCATCTCCGCGCCCGGGGTCATCTCGCTGTCCAGGCGCAGCAGTTCGCGACCCTCGGCGTCGCGGAGCACGTAGAGGCGCAGCCGGCCCATGGTGTTCATGGGCTTCGCCTTGTGGGCCGGCGCGCCCAGGTTCTCCAGGTCCGCCAGTTCCTTGCGCACGTCGGACAGGCTGATCCGCTTCACTTCCCGCAGCGGGACGCGCCTTTCTCCCAGGGGCGTCGAGACCACGATCTCCGCCATGTCGATGCGCACCGTCTTGCCGAAATTGCCGACCGCGCGGTAGCCCATGAACGCCATCCAGGCGAGGCCGGCCAGGACCATGCCGTAGCGCTCGAACGCCGGGCCTGCGCTCCCGAGGAAGGGCGGCACCGCAAGGCCCAGGCCGAACAGGAGCCCCCAGAAGACATTGGCCTTCCAGGACTGGCCCGGCTCGTGGAGGACGATGGTGCCACCGTCGTCGACGGGCGGCGCGGCGGGCGGGTTCCGTTCCGCCTGCCTCCTCTCCGCCTCGAACCGCGCACGCAGGCGCCGCAGTTCCGCTCCCTCGTCGTGGAAGACCATGAAGGTCCCGACGCCCCCCAACACCAGGGCGAACAGGCCGAAGAAGGCGGGAGTGATCCAGAGTTCGGCCGCGTCGCTGCGGCGCAGCTGCTTCCCGTCGGCGGGGTTCACGTAGAGCGGGACCGTTTCGCCCTCTTTGACGTCGGAGAAGCCGTCCCCCCGGTCCGCCTCCTGCCGCACCGTCCCCGAGGGCAGCGGCAGGTCGAAGGCGACGACGCCGTCCTTCGACAGGTCCGCGACGACGGCCTCGACGGGAATCCAGTTCCGCTGCACGCGCAGACTCTCGGCCGCGAACCAGCCGGCCGCCCACAGGAAGGCCAGGGCGAGGGGCAGGACGACGCCGAGCGCCATCACCCGCGGAACGGTGAAGAACCCCTCCCTGTCCATGCGCTTCCCCTTCGCGTTTGTCATCATCATGACAGCGGGCCGCGGACCGTGGCGATCACGCCGCCATGGTTCGGTGTCCTCGCGATCCGGCCATTCGCCGGCGGCGCGGGTCCCGGGAGTCCCGCGGGCGCTGCCGGCAGCCATCCCGGGGGGGCGTGTCGGCCGGGGTCACTGCCGATCGTTCCGGCCGGCTCAGCCGGCGTCCCGCGGTTCCGGCCGGCTCAATGCCCAAAGCCTCAGCGCCATGTGGAGTTCCAGCGCACGGGTTGGATTGCCCAGATGGCCGAGCAGGTTCTCGATGGTGGCGAGGCGTTGGCGCACCGTATTGACGTGGATGCCCATGCGCCTGGCGACGAGACGTCCATTGCGGTTGGCATCGAAATAGCACAGCAGTGTCTCGGCGAGGTCCGCGTTCTTCCGCATGTCATGGGACAGCAGCGGGCCGAGCGCGGATTGCAGGAAGGCGTCGATCGACGATCTGTCCTGCGATTCGAGCAGGACGGAATACAGCGCCAGTTCGTGCTGGTTCAGGATGCCCCGCGCGCCTAGCCTCCTGGCAACGAAGAGCGCGCGCCGCAGGGTGGCGTAGAGGGCCGAGAGCTTTTCCGGGGCCGCCGCCGGCCGGGACAGCACCCCGCGGAAATCGATTCCCAGTTCGCCGGCCAGCAGGCGCGCGCAGGTCTGCACGACCTCCGGCGCGGCCGGTGTCCTGCAGACGATCGCGACGCATTCGTCCATCTCGTCCAGCACCACGCCGGCCAGGGAGGGAAGCGTGCGCAGGCGCCTGGCGATGTAGGTCGCCTTCAACGCATCGGATTCGACCAGCAGCAGGGAAAGCGGTTGCGCGAGTTCCAGTCCGAACTGGTCGGCGCGTTCGCGTGTCGACGCCCACTCGTACTGGTGGGACAGCAGCAGCCCCCGGAGCAGCGCGGCGGCATCGCGGTTGCGGTGGATTTCCAGACGTTCCTGCGAAACGAGGACGATGCCGATGACGCTCGTGCTGCGCTCGAAGATGCGTATGGACACCTCGCGCGCCTCAGTCCTGGTGAACAGCAGGATGGAACCGATCATCTCGCTGCCGCCCAGGACGGAGACGACGCGACAGACCAGGCCGTCCGCCTTGTAGGCAACGACGGACCGGTCGGTCTTCCGGCTTTCGTGGATTGCCGTCTCGATGGCGGAACGCCGGTCGCCATACGGTTCGAATTGCGCGAGGCTCGCTTCGCCGTCCTCGTGAACCTGGCCGCGGCAGATCGTCTGGAGCGCTTCGTCGAGAAGGAGGATGTCCCCTTCGAGCTGCTGGGCCAGCCGGTCGCACAACTGGGACAGCGAGGCGCCCTGTGCCAGCATGGCCGTCAGTTGCTGGTGGGCTTCGGATGCCGACTGGACGTTACGGGCGTGGATCTCCAGTGCCGCCCGGGCGACGTCGCCCTTTTGCAGCGCCTTGTGGGTCAGGTCGAAGGTCTTGGCGTTGTTGATCGCCACGGCGGCATGCGTGGCGAGCGTCGACAGGATGGACACTTCCAGCGCCGTGTGCGATCGATGGTAGCGGTCGGCGACGAACAGCAGTCCGACGACCTCGTTCTCCAGCAGCAGGGGCACGCCGACCAGCGCGGCCACGCCTTCGTTGCGAAAGATGGCGTCGAGCTTCGGGTCATGCTGGAACCGTTGGTCGGAAAGGTAGTCCGTCGTCGTGAAGGGCATCTTCGTGGCGAAGACGATGCTGCTCGAGCCCAGATGCCGTTTCGTGGTCATCGTGGCGGTATCGCGGAATATGGCGCCGTCGGTCACCTGCGCCTGCATTTCATCCGCTTCCGGGTTGTAGAAGGAAAACCAGGCGACGTGGGCGCCGAGCAGGTTGCGCGCGCGCGCCACGATGGCCCGCAGCAATCCGATCAGGTCCAGGTGGCTCGACAGGTCCTGGGCGGATTCGATGACCGCCAACAACCCCTTTTCCCGCTGCTGTTGAAGTTCAAGGCGATTGCGGATCGCCATCGCCATGCGCACGCACTCGATGAGGGAAGCCTTTTCGTTCCCGGGGAGCGACAGCTGGTTGACCCGGGCGATCTGGGCGAAAAAGTCCTCGGCGGCCTCGCCCTGGTGGAGGCCGTGAATCAGTTCCACGAGGATCGCCGTCCCCAGTTGTTGCGCAGCTTCATCGGCCATTGGCCACCCCTCCCCGGGGTCCCGGCGCCCGCACCGCCACGCGGAATATGGGTGTCCCCAAAGCACATAAGAATTCGCAAAAGTATATATCGCGACAACATTGAGTGGGGTAGGGCCATGGTCGATACTGGGTTCCAGGGAAGGGAAGGCGGGTCGGCCTCAGGGCCACAGCTTCCTGCGCGGCCACTTGGATGGAGGAAATGATGGGAATACTTGACTCTCTGCATCCGGTACCTGGACTGAAGGTGTTGGTCACCGGCGGAGCCTCGGGTATCGGGTCGGTCATCGCCAGCGCGTTTCGCGAAGCCGGCGCCCGCGTGCACATCTGCGACGTGGACCGGACCGCGCTCGATACCTATACCTCCCGGCACCCGGGGGTGACCGCAAGCATGGCCGATGTGTCGATCTCCTCGGAGGTCGACTGCGTCATCGACGACGTCGGCACCGCCCTGGGGGGGCTGGACGTGCTCATCAACAATGCCGGGATTGCCGGTCCGACCCATCCGATCGAGGACATCGACTCCGCCGACTGGGATCGAACGATCGCGGTCAATCTGAATGGCCAGTTCTACTTCGCCCGGCGTGCCGTACCGCTGCTGAAGCAGTCCGGGACCAGTCCCTGTCTGATCGCGCTCAGTTCGGTGGCCGGACGACTGGGATATGCCTACCGCACCCCCTACGCTTCGACCAAGTGGGCCATCGTCGGCATGATGAAGTCTCTCGCCATAGAGCTCGGCTCGCACGACATCCGCGTCAACGCGATTCTGCCCGGCGTGGTGGCGGGCGAGCGGATGGACAACGTCATCAAGGCGCGCGCGCTGGCGACGGGAATGACGACGGACCGCATGCGGGAAACCTACCTGCAGAAGATCTCCCTGCGGCGGATGGTCACCGCCGAGGATGTGGCGGCGATGGCGCTGTTCCTGTGTTCCCCCGCGGGACGCAACATCACCGGTCAGGCGATCAGCGTGGATGGCAACGTGGAATACCTTTGACATTGCGGCGGACTTTCCCGGACCTGCCGTCGGTCGGTCCGGAGCAAAGGCCAGCCGAGCCGTTTCCAATGACAGATGAGGAGAGAAGGATGAAACCGTATCGACAGATCGCAGGCGGCCTCGTTGCGATGTATCTCGGCACCGGCATGGCGCTGGCCGCGCCCTTGAAGTTCGGCATCATTGACACCCTTTCCGGCCCGCAGTCCTCGACCGGGCAGCTGTATCGCAACGCGATGCGATTCGTGGTGGACCACATCAATTCCAACGGTGGCTGGAACGGCGAGCCGGTCCAATTGCTCGAGTACGACAACCAGGGCGGCCCGGCGGGGGCGGCCGACAAACTCAAGGCCGCCATCTCCGACGGGGTCCAGATCGTGGGCCAGGGCGCGTCGTCGGCCATCTCCGCCCAGATCTCCGAGGACGTGCGGAAGTACAACATGCGCAACCCCGGCAAGGAGGTCGTATTCATCAACATGGGGGGAGACGCGCTCGAACTGACAGGCGAGAAGTGCCACTTCCACCACTTCCGCGTGAGCGGCAATGCCCCGGTGAAGATCAAGGCGATGGTCCTCACGATGAAGGAGGAGGGCGTCCTGGGGACGAAGGTGTATTCGATCAACCAGAACTACTCCTGGGGGCAGGACATGGAGCAGGCCATCGTCGATGCGGCGTCCTTCGGCGGCTACGCGGTGGTCGAGAAGACGCTGCACGACACGAACAAGATCCAGGATTTCTCGCCCTACGTGGCCAAGATCGCGGCGTCGAAGGCGGAGACGGTGATGACCGGCAACTGGTCGAACGACCTGCTGCTGCTGATGAAGGCCAGCAAGGCCGCCGGCCTCAAGGTGCGCTTCGGCGCGGTGTTCCTCGACCAGCCCGGCAACATCGCCAATGCCGGCGAGGTGGCCTTGGGCCACTACATCGCCCATACCTTCAACGCCGAACACGCCAGCCCCGAGTCCGAGAAGTTCGTCAAGGACTTCACCGCCAAGATGGGGCACTTCCCCCAGTTCATCGAACCGCAGGGAACCTGGGGGATGATGCTGGTGGCCGAGGCGCTGAAGAACGTCAAGGCGGAAAAAGGGGTCCTGAACGTCAATACGCTCGCCAAGACCCTGGAGACCACGAAGATCAAGTCCCCGCTGGGCGAGATGAGCATGCGCGCCGCGGATCACCAGGCGCAACTGCCGTTCGCGGTCTCCGTGGTCTCGAAGGCGGCCAAATACAAGCAGGACGGCACCGACATGGGCTTCAAGCTGCTCAAGGTGTACCGCGCCGAGGAAATCGCATCCCCCGTGCAGGCGAGCTGCCGGATGCAGCGGCCGAACTGAGGCGACAGAGCCGGCGGATGGCGCGGCGCGCCGTCCGCCCTCCGGATTTGCGCAGGCTTCCTACCCATTGGCGACGACATGGACTGGCTACTTGTTTCGGTGATGAACGGTGTGGTCTACGGGCTGCTGCTGTTCATGGTTTCCGCAGGCCTGACGCTGATCTTCGGCATGATGGGCGTGCTGAACTTCGCGCACGCCTCGTTCTACATGCTGGGCGCCTATTTTGCCTTCTCCCTGCAGGCCCGCATCGGATTCTGGGGCGCCATCCTGGTCGCTCCCATCATCGTGGGCGCCGTGGGCGTCGTGGTCGAGCGCTACTTCCTGAGAAGGGTGCATCAGTATGGCCATGCGCATGAACTGCTCCTGACCTTCGGCCTGTCGTTCATGATCGCCGAACTCGTCAAGCTGTTCTACGGCAATTACCCGGTCAACTACCGCATCCCGGGATCCCTGGACTTCGCAGCGTTCGCGGTCGGTGGCCTCGACTACCCGGCCTACCGGGTGCTGATGGGCGGCGTGGCCATGGCGATGTTCGTCCTCATCTATCTGCTGCTGACCCGCACCCGGGTCGGCATCATCGTGCGTTCCGCGATCTACAAGCCGCGAATGGCCGAGGCGCTCGGCCATAACGTTCCGCTCGTGTTCATGGGCGTCTTCGGGGTCGGGGCGGCCCTCGCGGGGCTTGCCGGCGCGGTGGCCGGCGCGTTCTACACGACGAATCCGAACATGGCGCTCGAACTGGGCGTCATGGTGTTCGTCGTCGTCGTCGTCGGCGGCCTGGGGTCCCTGGGCGGCGCGATGCTGGCATCGATTCTCATCGGGACCATCACGTCCCTGTCGGTGGGCATCGACGCCAGCCTGTCCGACCTGTTCGCGCTGTTCGGCGCGCGCCAGTGGGCCGAGGGCGTCGGCGGCCTGCTCACCCTGAAGGTATCGAGCACGGCAGGCACCATTCCCTTCGCCCTGATGCTGTTGATCCTGCTGGTGCGGCCCCACGGCCTGCTCGGCGAGAAGGGGTGACGCCATGAAGCCGGTCCACATCCTCCTCCTGGGCATCGTCCTCGCGCTGCTGGCGCTGCCGTCCTTCCTCACGCCCGGGCTGGTCAACGCGGCGATCCAGATGCTGATCGCCGCGCTCTTCGCCAGCGCCTATTACCTGTTGTGCGGACAGGCGGGGATGCTGTCCTTCGGCCACGCCGCCTATTTCGGAATGGGGGCGTTCGCGACGATCCACGCCATGAACGCGATCGGCGGGACCGGGCTGCTGCCGACGCCGCTGATGCCCTTGGCGGGCGCGATCGGCGGCGGCGCCTTCGGGTTCTTTGCCGGGTACTTTTCGACGAAGCGGACGGGAACCTATTTCGCCATGATCACGCTGGCGATCGCCGAACTGGTGCATGCCCTGGCGCCGCACCTGAAGGCCCTGTTCGGTGGCGAGGCCGGCGTTTCGGCGACCCGCATGCCGGCCTGGGGCTTCACGTTCGGTTCGACCAACGAGGTCTACTACCTCACCCTGGCCTGGGTCGCCCTGTGCCTGACCCTGCTCTATCTCTATACCCGTACGCCGCTTGGACGCCTGACCCTCGGGCTGCGCGAGAACACCCACCGGCTGCGCTTCCTCGGCTACAACACCCATGGCCTCGCCATCTGCGTGTTCGTCGTTTCCGCCATGTTCTCGGGGGTTGCCGGGGGACTGCTCGTCGTCAGCAACGAAGCGGCGAACTACGTCCTCTTCGATGCCCACCTGTCCGCCAGCGTCGTCCTGAACACCTACATCGGCGGGGTCCGGGTCTTCCTGGGACCGATCCTCGGGGCCTCGCTGATGACCTTCTTCGGCTATGCCGTCTCGGACCTGACCCAGTCCTGGCTGCTCTACCAGGGCGCATTGTTCGTGCTTGTGATGATGTACATGCCCAACGGGCTCGCAGGGCTGTTCGGGCAAATCGGGCAATGGCGGAGCCGGTTCGGCCTTGCGGCGCTGATCCCCTTCGTTCTGCTCGCCTTGGGCGCGGGGCTCCTGGTCGGCGGGGGCGGCGCCTTCGCGATCGAAATGCTGCAGCGGTTTCTGTCCCAGGATTACCAGGCGCTGGCAAGCGCCAATGCGGCCGGCACCTGGCCGCCGATCCGACTGTTCAAGCACGACTGGTCGCCCGCCGCACCCGGCACCTGGCTGGTCCCCGCGACCCTGCTGACGGCGGGGGCCGGGCTCGCGGTTCTGGCGCGGCAATGGCTGCGCCGGCTGGTGCAGCGCGAGGAGAGCAACAGGGCGGCCGCCGAGGCGTCCGTCCCGGGAGATGCGGCATGAGCGACGCGATTCTCACTCTGCGCGGCCTGAAGAAGTCCTTCGGCGACATCGAGATCATCCGCGGCGTGGATCTCGACCTGCTCGGCGGCGAGCGGCATGCGCTCATCGGGCCGAACGGGGCCGGCAAGTCGACGATCTTCCACCTCATCTCCGGCAACATCGCCCCCACGGCCGGGGAGATCATGTTCGCGGGCAAGCAGATCGGCGGCGCGCAACCGCAGGCGATCAATCACCTGGGCATCTCGCGGTCGTTCCAGATCACGAACATCTTTCCCCGCCTGACGACCTTCGAGAACCTCCGCCTCGCCGTCATGCGCGCCCACGGGCTGCAATACAACTTCTGGCGGCTGGTGGACAACAACCGGCGCGTCCGCGAGCAGACCGAAAGGCTGCTCGAAATGGTGCGGCTCCAGGCGCGGGCCGACAGCATCGCCGGCGAGATGTCGTACTCGGAGCAACGCTCCCTGGAAATCGCCATGACGCTCGCGTCGGACCCGCGGGTCATCCTGCTCGACGAACCCATGGCCGGCATGTCACGCGACGAAACCGAGTACACGTCCAACCTGATCCGGGAAGTGACGAAGGGGCGGGCGCTGATGATCGTCGAGCACGACATGGACGTCGTGTTTTCGCTGAGCGAGCGTGTCAGCGTGCTCGTCTATGGCCAGGTCATCGCCACCGGCACTCCCGAGGAGATCCGCCGCAACGCCAGCGTCAAGGAGGCCTATCTGGGCGAGGAGGTCGCGGCATGAACGGGAAGACGCCACTGCTTGCCGTCGAGAATCTGCATGCGCACTATGGCAAGAGCCATGTCCTGCACGGCGTCACCTTCGACGTCGGCCGCGGCGAAGTGGTCAGCCTGCTCGGTCGCAACGGATCCGGCCGCTCGACGACGATGAAGTCCGTGATGGGGCTGGTCCCGCCAACGCAGGGCGCCGTCCGGCTGGCAGGCGTCGCGCTGGATCGCGCGCGGCCCTATGAGATCTGCCGCGCCGGCATCGCGTATGTCCCGGAGGAGCGGGAGATATTCGCCAACCTGACCGTGGAAGAAAACCTGCGGATGGGCGAGCAGGCGGCCGTGGCCGGCGCGACGCGATGGACCATGGAGGACATGTTCGACTATTTCCCGCGCCTCAAGGATCGTCGCAATACCAAGGGGGGCAGCATCTCCGGGGGCGAACAGCAGATGCTGACGATCTGCCGCTCCCTCCTGGGCAACCCCCTGGTCATGCTGATCGACGAGCCGACCGAAGGTCTGGCCCCGAAGATCGTCGCGGCCGTCGGCGAGTGCATCCTGGACATGCAGAGGCGGGGAGTCTCCGTCGTGCTCGTCGAACAGAAGTTGTCGATCGCGCTCAAGGTGTCGACACGGGCCTGCGTGATGGGGCTCGGGCGAATCGTGTTCGACGGAAGCCCCCGGCAACTGATCGAGGACGAGAAGCTGCTCGCCGACTGGCTGGCGGTCTAGGAATCGGAACGTGAGTGGAGGAAATTTCAATCATGGCAAGACCTGACAAAGTCATCATCTCCTGCGCATTGACCGGGTCGGTGCATACGCCGACCATGTCCCCCTATCTTCCGGTGACGCCCGACCAGATCGCGGAGCAGGCGATCGAGGCGGCCGAGGCCGGTGCGGCGATCCTGCACCTGCATGCGCGCAACCCCGTCGACGGAAAGCCGACGCCCGACCCGAAGGTGTTCGACCAGTTCGTCCCGCGCATCAAGGCGGCGACGGACGCCGTGGTCAACATCACGACCGGCGGAAGCACGCGGATGACGGTGGAGGAGCGCCTCGCCTATCCGCTGAAGGCGAAGCCGGAAATGTGCTCGCTGAACATGGGTTCGATGAACTTCACGATCCATCCCGTCGCGCGGAAGATCAAGGAGTGGAAGCTCCCCTGGGAGCAGGCCTATGTCGAGGGAATGGAAGACCTGATCTTCCGCAATACGTTCAAGGACATCCGGTACATCCTGCAGGCCCTCGGCGAAGGATGCGGCACGCGCTTCGAATTCGAATGCTACGACCTCGGCCACCTGTATACGCTGGCCCATTTCGTGGACGAGGGCCTGGTGAAGGGGCCGATCTTCATCCAGTCGATCTACGGCATCCTGGGCGGCATGGGTGCCGATCCGGAGAACCTCTCGATCATGCGCACCACGGCGGATCGCCTCTTCGGCCGGGAGAACTACCGCTTCTCGGTCCTCGGTGCCGGGCGCCACCAGATGCCGCTGCTCACCATGGCGGCGATCATGGGCGGAAACGTCCGGGTCGGCCTCGAAGACAGCCTCTATCTCGGCCGGGGCGAGTACGCCCGTACCAGCGCCGAGCAGGTGCGCAAGATCCGCCGCATCCTCGAGGAGTTGTCGCTGGATATCGCGACGCCCGACGAGGCGCGGGCGATGCTGGGCCTGAAGGGCAAGGATGCCGTGGGCTTCTGATCTCCAGCGGGATTTCGGCGAAGATTCGGCCTGGCGGCAAGGGTGATGGAAGCGCGTGAGTCCAACAGGATCGCGGTGGCCGTGATCGGCGCCGGCTTGATGGGGCATGGCATCGCCCAGGTGTTCGCCCGGGCGGGCCATCGCGTCGCGATCACCGATCCTGACCGGGCCGTTCGCGAGGCGTCCCTCGAACATATCCGGCGGAACCTCCGGGAGGAGGACGTGGACCCGACGCCCACCCTCGGCAACATCCGGCTGGCGGGTGGCCTCGAGGAGGCGGTCGCCGGGGCGGACCTGGTTTTCGAGGCGGTTCCGGAAAAGCTGGCATTGAAGCAGCAGTTGTTCGCGGCGGTGGCCCTGCACGCGCCGCGCCATGCGGTGCTGGCCAGCAATACCTCCGTGATTCCGATCACCCGGATCGGCGAACAGCTGGATCCCGATGCCCGCAGCCGGCTGCTCGGCACGCACTGGTGGAATCCGCCCCACCTGATTCCGCTCGTCGAAGTCGTGCGCACGACCTACACCGATCCCCGGGTCTTCGACCGGGCGGTTGCATGGTTGCAACAGGTAGGCAAGAATCCCGTCAAGGTCCAGCAGGACGTCGCCGGCTTCATCGGAAACCGCCTGCAGCATGCGTTGTGGCGGGAAGCCATCAGCCTGGTCGAGGCAGGCGTCTGCGACGCGGAAGCGATCGACACGGTCGTCAAGAGCAGTTTCGGCATGCGGCTGGCGGTGCTCGGGCCCATCGAGAACGCCGACCTCGTGGGCCTGGAACTCACCCGTGACGTCCATCGGGTCATGTTCCCCGAGTTGAACTGCGACAAGTCACCGGCGAAACTGCTGGACCGCCTGATCGATGCCGGACACACCGGAATGCGGGCGGGGCGGGGACTCAGGACGTGGACCCCGGAAGAAGCGGAAAACGTGCGCCGCACGCTGGCGGGGCATTTGATCGGCATGAAGCGTCGCGGCTAGCGACCCGAGGTGGGCTATGCGCAAGACTGTAGGCATTGAGGAAGCCGTCGCGAAGATTCCCGACGGCGCGCGCTTGATGATCGGCGGCTTCATGGGGGTGGGCACTCCCATGCGCCTGATCGACGAGATCGTGCGGCAGCAGAAGACGAACCTGACGGTCATCGCCAACGATACGGCGAGGCCGGGGGTCGGCATCGGCAAACTGATCGCCGCCCGCCTCGTCCGTCGGGTCGTGGTCAGCCACATCGGCACCAATCCAGAGACGCAAAGGCAGATGATCGCGGGCGACATCGATGTCGAACTGGTCCCCCAGGGCAGCCTCGCGGAGAAGATCCGGGCCGGCGGGTATGGCCTCGGAGGCGTGCTGACGCCCACCGGCGTCGGCACCGCGGTCGAACAAGGCAAGCAGACGGTGACGGTCGGCGGGAAGATCTTCCTGGTGGAACTGCCGGTCCGCGCCGAGTTCGCGCTGATCAACGCGCGCCGCGCCGACCACCTCGGCAACCTGACCTACGCGCTCACCGCCCGCAACTTCAATCCGCTGATGGCGATGGCGGCGGATACGGTCGTCGCCGAACCTCAGGAAATCGTGCCGGTCGGCGCGATCGCCCCGGACGACGTGGCGACGCCTTCGGTCCTGGTCGACTACCTGATCACGAGGAAGCATTGAATGGACGACAAGACCCTGATCGCGCGGCGCGTCGCGCTGGAACTCCAGCCGGGCTACCTCGTGAACCTCGGAATCGGCCTGCCGACCCTGGTGGCTTCCCATGTGCCGCCGGACGCGCACATCTTCTTCCAGTCCGAGAATGGCATCGTCGGCATGCAGGCGGTGCCGGAGGACGGACTGGAATCGGAGGACCTGACCGACGCGGCGGGTCGGCCGATCAGCGCCCTCCCGGGAGCGGCCACCTTCGACAGCGCGATGTCCTTCGGCCTCATTCGCGGCGGCCATCTGGACGTCACGGTGCTGGGGGGGCTGCAGGTGGACAACGACGGCCATCTGGCCAACTGGATGGTTCCGGGCAGCCTTGTTCCCGGCATGGGCGGAGCGATGGACCTGGTCAGCGGCGCGCGGCGCGTGATCGTCGCCATGACGCATACGGCCAAGGGCGAGCCGAAGATCGTGGCCAAATGCGCGCTTCCCCTCACGTCGATCCGCCGCGTGGACCTGATCGTGACCGAACTGGCGGTGATCGAGCCGATCGAGGGCGGGCTGCTGCTCAAGGAAAGGGCGCCAGGCGTGGACCTCGCCACGATCGAGGCGGCGACCGCGACGCGGTTGATCATCTGCGGCGACGTGCCGGAAATGCCGGTCCGCTGAGTCGGCCACCCGCGCCTGCACGGCAGCCGTCCGGCCGCTGCGTGCAAGAATGCCGCGCCGGCCGGCGCGCTCCCGGTCGCCAGACGAGGACGACGATGGAACAGATACACACGCATGCGGACGGGGCTGTCCTCGTCATCCGGCTCGCCCGACCGGCGAAGTACAACGCCCTCTCGCTGCAGATGTACGCGGAACTGGCGGCCGCCTTGGCCCGCCTCAACGCGGACCCGGAACTGCGGGTGGCGGTGGTCCATGCCGAAGGCAGGCACTTCACCGCCGGCATCGAACTGGACCAGTGGGCGCCGGTGTTCCGCTCCGGCACCGGGTTCCGGGCGCCGCCGGGCGGCGTCGATCCCTTCGGCCTGCACGGGCCGCGGCACGCCAAGCCCATTGTCATCGCGGTGCAGGGCTATTGCTTCACCTGGGGCGTCGAGTTCCTGCTCAACACGGAGAT
>JAEUNJ010000241.1 GCA_016791145.1 Rhodocyclaceae bacterium
CGCCAGCGCCCGTCGTAGCGCGGCTTCTCGCCGCGCGCCCGCTGATCCTCGCGCATGCGGTCCAGCTCCTCCGGCGAGCAATAGCAGCGGTAGGCCGTCCCGGCCGCCAGCATCTCCCCGATGACGGCCTTGTAGCGGTCCATCCGCTGCATCTGGTAGAAGGGGCCTTCGTCGTGGTCCAGGCCCAGCCATTGCATGCCGTCGAGGATCGCCTGCACCGCCTCCGGCGTCGAGCGGGCCACGTCCGTGTCCTCGATGCGCAGGATGAAGCGGCCGCCGTGCCGGCGTGCGAAGGCCCAGGCGAACAGCGCCGTGCGGGCGCCGCCGATGTGGAGGTAGCCCGTGGGGCTCGGGGCGAAGCGGGTGCGGACGGTCATGGAGGAGAAGGGACGGGAGGGACTGAAACGGGCGCGATTCTACGGCAAGGGCAGCGGGGCATCGGTGGGCGAATTGACCGCCAAAGGCCCCTGTGGTTAAATGCGCGCCTCCCAAACGGGTGGTTAGCTCAGCGGTAGAGCACTGCCTTCACACGGCAGGGGTCACTGGTTCGATCCCAGTACCACCCACCAACGACATCGAGGCTCGGCAGGCACACAGCGTGTGCGGTCCGGACGGCGCACCGCATCCGGCCCCTCGATCCCGCACGGCGAACGCCGCGCGACCGCTTCCCGCAGTGCGTCCCCACCCCCCTGGCGTCCCCGTGGACCATGCTCACGGCGATGCTCCGCGACCGCGCCCGGCGATCTGCCGGGCCAGGACGGCGATGGGGATCAGGCCCACCGCTACGATGGCGAGGGCGACGATGGAGGCCTCGGCGAGGCGCTCGTCGGCGGCCAGGGTGTAGGTCTGGGTGGCGAGGGTGTCGAAGTTGAAGGGTCGCATGACCAGGGTCGCCGGCAGTTCCTTCATGACATCCACGAACACCAGGAGCAGGGCCGTCAGCAGGCTGCCGCGCAGCATCGGCAGGTGCACCCGCCCGAGGGTCCGCAAGGTCCCGCAACCCAGGCTGCGGGCCGCGTCGTCCATGCTGGGCGTGATCTTCCCGAGGCCGGCCTCGACGCCTTGCAGCGCCACCGCCAGGAAGCGCGCGAGATAGGCATACACCAGCGCCGCGATGCCCCCGGTCAGGATCAGCCCGGGGTCCGTGCCGGCCACCTGGCGCCAGACGGCCGCCAGGGCGTGGTCCAGGCGGGTGACGGGAATCAGCACGCCCACCGCGATCACCGATCCGGGGACCGCATAGCCAAGCCCCACGATGCGTGCGGCGATGCGCGGCAGCAGGCGGCGCCGGTCCCGCGCGGCATAGGCCAGCACCGCGGCGAGCAGGACGGCGAGGCAGGAGGCAACCAGGGCCAAGGTCAGGCTGTTGCGCGCCAGCAGCCAGAAGCGCTCGCCGAACTCCCCTTCCCTTTCCGCCACGGCCAGCCTGCCCAGCAGGGCCCCGGGAATCAGGAAGCCGACCGCCAGCGGCGCAAGGCATCCCGCCCAGGCGGCGAGGGCCCGGACGCCTTCCAGCCGGCGCCCGGCGGGGGGCCGCCGGCGGCCGGTCGTGTCGTGGTAGCGGGCCCGGCCGCGGCTCGCCCGTTCGGCCGCCAGCAGCAACAGCACGAAGCCGAGCAGCAGCGCCGCCAGCTGCGCCGCCGCCGCCCGGTCGCCGAGGGAGAACCAGGCCCGGTAGATCCCGGTGGTGAAGGTGGGCACCGCGAAGTAGGCCACCGTCCCGTAGTCGGCGAGGGTTTCCATCAGGGCCAGGGAGACGCCGGCCGCGATGGCCGGCCGCGCCAGCGGCAGGGAGACGCGCCAGAAGGCCTGCCAGGGCGTCAGGCCGAGGGCCCGCGCCGCCTCGGTCATTCCCGAGGCGCGCTCCAGGAAGGCGGTGCGGACGAGCAGATAGACGTAGGGATACAGGGCGCAGACGAACAGGACGATGGCGCCGGGCAGGCTGCGCACGTCCGGGAACCAGTAGTCCTCGCGCCGCCAGCCGAAAGTCTCGCGCAAGCCGGTCTGCACCGGTCCGACGAACTGCAGGAAGTCCGTGTAGGTGTAGGCCAGCACATAGGCGGGCACCGCCAGGGGCAGCAGGAGCGCCCATTCGAAGACCCGCTTGCCGGGGAATTCGTGCATGGCGACGAGCCAGGCCGCGCCGGTGCCCACCATGGCCGTGCCCAGGCCGACCCCGGCGCAGAGCAGCAGGGAATTGAGCACGTATTCGCCGAGCACCGTTGCGACCAGGTGGGCCCAGGTATCCCCGGTTCCCCCGGCCAGGAGGTTCGCCGCGACGGACAGTACCGGCATCGCCACCAGGGCGGCGACGAGCAACGCGGCGGCGGAGAGGAGGCGGGACACGGGCGGCTGAACGGAGGGCGGGGCGCGGGCGGATGGTGGCGGCTGGACCGGCAAAACCCGCGCGGACCGCCGGTCGGGCTCGGACCCGCCGCCGGACCTGCACCGGGAGACGCCATTATAATTGAGAGTAACTCTCATCTCCGGACTCTCCGTCCCGCCGCCGATCCGCCATGGCCCTCCTCGAGATCGAATCTGTTCGTCATGATTACGGCGGCCATCCGGTGGTCGACGGCCTCGGCCTTTCCCTCGCGGAGGGAGACCTGGGATGCCTGCTCGGCGCCTCCGGCTGCGGCAAGACCACCGTCCTGCGCCTGGTCGCCGGCTTCGAGCGCCCGGCGGCCGGCGAGATCCGCCTCGACGGCCGCCTCGTCGCCTCGCCGGCATGCCATGTCCCGCCGGAGCACCGGCGGATCGGCATGGTCTTCCAGGACTACGCCCTGTTCCCGCACCTGTCGGTGGGCGACAACGTGGCTTTCGGCCTGCCGGCGGCACGGCGCCGGGGCGGCGATGCCCGGGTGGCCGAACTGCTCGACCTGGTCGGCCTGGCCGGCCAGGCGCGCCGATTTCCGCACGAACTTTCCGGCGGCCAGCAGCAGCGCGTCGCGCTTGCCCGCGCCCTGGCGCCCGCGCCCCGCCTACTGCTCCTGGACGAGCCGTTCTCCAACCTGGACGTGGAGCTGCGCGAGCGCCTGTCCCTGGAGGTCCGGGAAATCCTGAAGCGGACCGGCACCACCGCCGTGCTGGTGACCCACGACCAGCACGAGGCCTTTGCCATGGCCGACGTGATCGGCGTCATGAATGCCGGACGCATCGAGCAGTGGGACAGCGCCTACAACCTGTACCACCGGCCGGCAAGCCGCTTCGTGGCCGATTTCATCGGCCAGGGCGTCTTCCTGCGCGGCGAGGTGCTCGACCGGAACTCGGTGCGGGTGGAACTGGGCCGGCTCGAGAGCGACGTGCCCCTGGACTGCGGCGCCAGTTGCGCGTCGTGCGGCCGGGACTGCCGCATGCAGGTGCTGCTGCGGCCCGACGACGTGGTGCACGACGACACCTCGCCGGTGGTCGCCGAGGTGGTGGCCAAGGCCTTCCGCGGCGCCGAGTTCCTCTACACGCTGCGCCTGCCCTCGGGCCGCACCGTCCTCTCGCTCGTCCCGTCGCACCACAACCATGCCATCGGCGAGCGCATCGGCATCCGCCTGGACGTGGATCACGTGGTGGCCTTCCGGGAATGATCCCCGTCCCGCGGGATCGGTGACATGGCGATTCCGTGGCTGCCGGAGGCGCCGCTCTTCCCTCCCGTGGAGCGCGCCATCGCGTCGCCGAACGGCCTGCTCGCCGCCGGCGGCGACCTCTCCCCCGAGCGCCTGCTGGCGGCCTACCGCCTGGGCATATTTCCCTGGTTCAGCCCGGGCGACCCGATCCTCTGGTGGAGCCCAGATCCGCGCATGGTCCTGTTTCCCGCCGAAATCAGGATCACGCGCTCCCTGGCCCGCACCCTGCGCAACCGGCCCTACGAGGTCCGCCTCGACACGGCCTTCGCCGAGGTGGTCGCCGCCTGCGCCGCGACGCCCCGGGAGGGACAGGGCGGCACCTGGATCACCGCGGAAATGCAATCGGCGTACCTGCGCCTGCATCGGCTCGGCCATGCCCACAGCGTGGAGACGTGGATCGACGGCGCCCTGGCGGGAGGGCTGTACGGGGTGGCGGTCGGACGGGCCTTCTACGGGGAATCGATGTTCTCGCGGCGCAGTGACGCCTCGAAGATCGCGCTGGCCCACCTGTGCCGCCATCTGGAGCGGTCGGGTTTCGGCATAATAGATTGCCAGATGGAAACCGCACACCTCACGTCCCTGGGCGCCCGGCCCATATCGCGCCGCGAATTCTCGGCCCGCCTCGCCGCGCTCACCGCCGCGGGGCCGCCGCCGGGCCCCTGGCCGGCGGAAGCCGTGGCGGACGCCTTCCGGCGCCGGGACGCGGAGACCGCATGACCCACCTGCGCGACCTGCCGCCGTTTCCGTTGCTGCAGTTCTACGCGACGGCCCCCTATGGATGCTCCTACCTGCCGGGACGCGTCGCCCGTTCCCAGGTGGCCACTCCCACCCACCTGATCGACGCGGCGACCTACGGGGAACTGGTGCGGGCCGGTTTCCGCCGCAGCGGCGTATTCACCTACCGTCCCTACTGCGACGCCTGCCGGGAGTGCATTCCCGTGCGCCTGATCGTCGCCGAATACCAGCCGAACAGGGCCCAGCGCCGGGCCCGGGCCCGGCACGGGGACCTGATCGCCATCGAGCGGCCCCTGGCCTTCCGGGAGGAGCACTATGCCCTCTACCAGCGCTACCAGGCGGCCCGCCATTGCGGCGGCGGCATGGACCAGGACAGCCGCGACCAGTACGCCCATTTCCTGCTGCAGAGCCACGTGGACAGCCGCCTGATCGAGTTCCGGGCCGGCGAGGAACTCTGCATGGTCAGCATCGTGGACGTCCTGGCCGACGGCCTGTCGTCGGTCTACACCTTCTTCGACCCCGACCGGACCCGCGCCTCCTACGGGACCTACGCGATCCTCTGGCAGATCGACCAGTGCCGCCGGCTGCGCCTGCCCTACCTCTACCTGGGCTACTGGATCCGCGACAGCCGCAAGATGGCCTACAAGGGCAATTTCGGCCCCCTCGAGGGCCTGCGGCTCGGCGAGTGGACGCGCCTGCCGGCCTGAGCCGGCCGCCCGGAGCGCGGGCCCCAGGGTCTGTTCTCATTCAGGCGACGTGTGCGCTGGGCCCTGGCGGGTGGCAGGCCCAGGCGGGACCGACGCGATGTGGTTGCTCCACATGAGGAGGGAGCAACGCCGGCATGCGACCCGCCAGGACCC
>JAEUNJ010000264.1 GCA_016791145.1 Rhodocyclaceae bacterium
CCGACATCCTGGGCGTGGACGATTCCATCGACGAGGACGCCGGGAAGGTGGTCCTGCGGGTGAACCAGAGCAAGGCGGCCCTGCTCGGGGTGGCCCAGAAGGACATCGTCGAGGTGGTGCGCCTCGGTCTCTCCGGCGAGGACGTGACGCCGATGCACGATGGCGAATCCAAGTACGAGGTGCCCGTGCGCATCACGCTGCCCGCCGAGCGGCAGGATTCCCTCGACCAGCTCCTCAAGCTCCAGGTGCGCGGCCGCGACGGCCGCATGGTGTCGGTCTCGGAGGTGGTCGAGGCGCGCCGGACCCTGCGGGAGAAGGTCATCTACCACAAGGACCTGCTGCCCGTCGTCTATGTGACCGGCGACATGGGCGGGCGCCTGGATTCGCCTCTTTACGGCATGTTCGACATCCGCGGCAAGCTGCCCCAGGGCATGGGCGAATATTTCATCCGCCAACCCCGCGATCCGTATGCGGGTTACGCGTTGAAGTGGGACGGCGAGTGGCAGGTCACCTACGAGACCTTCCGGGACATGGGCATTGCCTACGCCGTGGGCCTGGTGCTCATCTATCTGCTCGTGGTGGCCCAGTTCAAGAGCTACCTGGTGCCGCTGATCATCATGGCGCCGATCCCGCTGACCATCATCGGCGTCATGCCCGGCCACGCCCTCTTCGGCGCCCAGTTCACGGCCACTTCCATGATCGGCATGATCGCGCTGGCCGGCATCATCGTCCGCAACTCCATCCTGCTGGTCGATTTCGTCAACGAGCAGGTGGCCGGCGGCATGGAATTCGCCGAAGCGGTCATCCAGTCGGCCGCCATCCGTGCCAAGCCCATCGCCCTGACCGGCCTGGCCGCCATGCTGGGGGCCCTGTTCATCCTCGACGACCCGATCTTCTCCGGCCTCGCCCTGAGCCTCATCTTCGGCATCTTCGTGTCGACCCTGCTGACCCTGGTCGTCATCCCCGTTCTTTACTTCGCGGCCATGAAGAACCGCATCCACGCCCCCACCACTCAAGGAGAAACGCAATGACCGTCAACCGCATCGTCCGCATCATCGCCGGCTTTTTCATCATGGCCTCCCTGGCCCTGGCCCATGCCATGGGCCAGGTGGACATGACCAGCCTGTCCTGGCTCTGGTTCACCGCCTTCGTCGGCGCCAACCTGTTCCAGAGCGGCTTTACCACCTTCTGCCCGCTGGACAGCATCCTGAAGAAGCTGGGCGTGCCCGACGCCTCGAACTGCTCCACCGGCGGCTGCGCCTGATTCCGGCGTCGCCGTCCCCGAGCGCACGCGGCCCCATGCGGGCCGCGTTTTTTTTGTATCCTGCCCGTTTTTCAGATCGCTCGCCCGTGAAGGACTCATTCTCCAGACGGCGGCGCGGCCGCGGTTTCCTCGCGGCACTGCCGCCCTGGGCGTCGGCAGTGCTGGTGGTCCTCGCGGGCGCCGTCGCCACGGTCCGAACGGGCGACTACGAGGATCGCCAGGAACAGGCCCGGGCCCAGGCCCACTTCGCCGCCCTCGCCGCCGAATACGCCGGCAGGCTGGTGGACCGGATCCGCGAGTCCAGCGGGCCGATGGCGGCCTTGTCCGCCCTGCACCGGGCGCGCGGGGACCTGGATCGCCGCGGTTTCGACGCCTTCCTGGATTCCCTCCTGGCCGAAAGGCGTTTGCCGGGGCTGGTCGCCGTTGCCTGGCTGCCCCGGGTCCGGGAGCATGAGCGTGCCGGGTTCGTGGCCCGCATGCGGCGCGAGGTGGATCCCGCCTATGGCATCCATCCGGCGCCCGGCCCCGGGGACGTGGAGCCCGTGGCCTTCATCGCCGCCGCGAATGAAGCCAGGTCGCGCGCGCTCGGCTTCGACACCCTTTCCGACCCGGCCCGGCGGTCCGTGATGGAGCGTTCCACCATCGAGGGCCGGGTGGCGATGACTGCGCCCCTGGTGGCCGCCACCGACGCCGCGGGCCATCCGGCCCGGTCGGTCGTGATGTATCTGCCCGTCTTCGAAGCCGGCGAGCGTCCCGGCGACGCGGCGGCCCGTCGGGAGTCCCTGCGCGGCCACGTGGGCGCCGTCTTTCACATGGACGAACTGGCGGCTTCCGTGGCCCCCGGCATCGCGGGCGCCTACCTGCGCATCGCCGACCTGGAGGCCCAGGGGCCGCCCTGGTACGCCTCCGGGGAGGCAACGCCGGCCGGCGCGCGGCTGACGGCCGACGAGGTGGTTTCCTTCGGCGGCCGCCTGCTGAAACTCGAATTCCGTTCGACGCCGGCGGTGGAGGACGGGTTGCTGCCCGGGTCCGGTCGCCAGGCCCGGATGTTCGGCGCGGCGCTCACCCTGGTACTGTCCCTGTTCGTCTACTACCTGGCAACCCAGCGCCGGCGAGCCGAGCGCGCCGTAGACCGGGCGACCGCGAGCCTGCGCGCCAGCGAGGAGCGGTTCGCCCTGGCGGCCCAGGTCTCCGTGGATGCGGTCTGGGAACGGGACCTGGTGGCGGGACGCCCCATCGGTTCGCCCCGGGTGGACGCGTTGCTTGGCCTGCCGCCCGGGTCCACCGGGGAAGGCGGCGTCGATCCCCAGGACCTCATCCACCCCGCCGACCGGGACCGCCATCGGGCGGCCCTGGAGGCCCACCTGCGCGATCACAAGCCCTACGCGGTCGAGTTCCGGGTCCGCCGCGCCGACGGCGAGTGGCGGTGGCTCCGTTCCCGGGGTGCCGCGCAGCGGGACGCCGCGGGCAGGCCGGTGCGCATGGTCGGCACGGTCACCGACATCACGGAGGCGCGCAGCGAGGAGGATCGGTTGGCCCGCTACCGGGAATTCCTCCGCAACATCCTGGACCGGATTCCCGATCCCGTCATCGTCAAGGATGCACACCAGCGCTACGTGATGGTCAATCAGGCCTTCGCGGACTGGATAGATATTCCGGTGGAGGCGGTCATCGGCGGCCGGGCCCAGGACTTCTTCCCGGGCGACGTGGCGGAGCGGGCCGTCGCCGTCGATGCCCAGGTCTTCGCCGACGGCCGGCCGAGGGTCCTCGAGGAACTCTGGCCGGAGGGCACGGGCGGGCTGCGCCACATCGTCGTCCAGAAGGTGCTCGGCCAGGGACCGGACGGCGAGCCGCTGGTGGTGGGCGTCTACCATGACGTCACCGACCTGCGCAATGCGGCGGCCCGCCTCGAAGCCGCGATGGAGGCGTCGCCGCTGGTGGCGATCGTCGGCATCGCCTCCGACGGCCGGATCAGCCTCTGGAACCGGGCCGCCGAGGCCATACTGGGGCGGCCGGGCCAGGAGGTGCTGGACCGGCCGGCGGAGGAAGTCCTGATCCTCCAGTCGGGGGACGCCGGCCTTGCCGAGTTGTGCCAGGACGTCATGCGGACCGGCCAGGCCACCGCCACCGGGGAGTTCCTGGTGTCCGTGCCGGGCGGTCGCACGGCCTGGGTGCTTGGCGCGATCTTTCCGGTGACCCGGGGCGGCAAGGTGACGGAACTGTTCGCCATGGGCGTGGACGTCACCGATCGCCGCCGGGCCCGGGAGGACCTGGAGGTCAGCGAGGCCCGGTTCCGCAGCCTGTCCGAACTCTCCTCGGACTGGTTCTGGGAGCAGGACGCCGGGTTCCGCTTCACGGCCATGTCCATCGGCGTCGAGAAAGGGCGTTTCTCGCCCGCCGCAGCCGTCGGAAAGACGCGCTGGGAATTGCCCATCGATGCCCCGGAGGCGCAGTGGGCGGCCCACAAGGCCGATCTGGCCGCCCATCGCCCCTTCCGGGACTTCCAATACCGGATCCGGGATCTGGAAGGCCGGTGGCGCTGGTATTCGGTCAGCGGCGAGCCGGTGTTCGACGCGGCGGGCGGGTTCACCGGCTACCGCGGCGTCGGCCAGGACATCACGGACAGGAAGAACGCCGAGGAGGAGGTGCGGCGCCACAGGGACCACCTGGCGGAGCTCGTCAGGGAAAGGACGGCGGACCTGTTGCGGGCCAAGGAGGCGGCGGAGGCCGCGAACCAGGCCAAGTCGGAATTCCTGGCCAACATGACCCACGAACTGCGGACCCCCATGCACGCGATCCTCTCCTTCGCCCGGCTGGGCCGGGACAAGGCCGGCAGCCTTTCCCCCGAACGCATGGCCGGCTACCTGCAGAAGATCATCGAGGGCGGCCAGCGCCTGCTGGCCCTGATCGACGACCTGCTCGACCTGTCCCGCCTGGAGGCGGGGAAGATGCCCATCGAGCGCACCCAGTGCGATGTGGCGTCGGTGTGTCGCCAGGCCATGGACGAGATGGCGCCCCTGTCCGACGCGAAGGCGCTGCACCTGCTGCTGGACCAGGATGCCCAGCCCGCCGTCGCGGCCATCGATGCCCGTCGACTGGGCCAGGTGATCGGCAACCTGCTGTCCAACGCCGTCAAGTTCTCGCCCGTCGGCGGGCGGGTCACGGTCTCCCTGCGCACGACCACGATGCCGGCCGGGCGGCGGGCCGGCGACGAAGGCTGGATTCCCGCCCTGTGCCTCTCGGTGGCCGACGAGGGCGTCGGTATCCCCGAAACCGAACTGGAGAGCGTGTTCGACAAGTTCGTCCAGAGCACCCGCACCCGCTCCGGCGCCGGCGGGACCGGCCTGGGGCTCGCCATCTGCCGTGAAATCGTTCTTGCGCACAGGGGTATCATTCGGGCCAGCAACCGGGAAACCGGCGGTGCCCTTTTCGAAGTGCTGATACCACGGACATGAGCAGCAAGGAAACCTGGCGCATCCTGGCGGTGGACGACGAGCCCATCAACCTGGAGATCATCGGCGAGATCCTCGACGACCCCGACTATCAGGTCGAGTTCGCGGCCAATGCGGAGAGCGCCCTCGAGA
>JAEUNJ010000273.1 GCA_016791145.1 Rhodocyclaceae bacterium
GATCAAGCGCTTCTACCAGGACAATGGCGTCGACATGGCGGAATCGTTCGACGACCTCCCCGACCATCTCTGCGTCGAACTGGAGTTCGCGCAACTGCTTGCCTTCCGCGAGAACGAGGCTGCCGCGGGCGACGATGCGCAGGTCCTGGCCGGCATCCGGCTGGCCGAGAAGACCTTCCTCGACCGCTTTCTGTTCCCCCTCGCCGACAGGCTTGCCGACCTGGCGGTCGCGGCGATGCCCGTGAGCCCCTACACCCGCATGCTCGAGGCCCTGCGCTGCCACCTGTCATTGCACCGCCGGGAGTTGGGCGGAACGTCCCACACCACACCCATGGACGGGGAGAACCAGCCATGAAATCCACTCTGCTGCTCGTGGCCGCCGTGGCGGCCGGATTGTCGTCCGCGGCCCTGGCCGTGCCGGACATGAAGGAATCTCCCGGCAAGGCAGCGGCCATGCAAGGCGCACCCGCGGAAACCCCCAAACCCCATTACCGGCCGACCGGGAAGCCCGTGTCGGCGGCACGCGGCGAAGCGATATTCCTCGACCACTGCGCGATCTGCCACGGCCTCCACGGAAAGGGCGACGGGCCCCGCTCGGCCTTCTTCCAGCCCGGCGTCCAGTACATTCCCGACCTGACCGCGGCCGGCTTCCTGAAGGGCCGCGACGAGGTCCTGCTGGCCAGCATCCGCGACGGCCTGCGGCGCCTTCCGGAGCCGGCCTACGTGATGCCCCAGTTCAAGTACATCCTCTCCGACGAGGAGATCCGCAGCGTGCTGGCCTACGTGAAGTCCCTGCCGGCAACGACGGCGAGGAGATAGGCAGGGGTCCGCACAGGAACTCGCTCAGTCCTCGTCGCAAGCCTGGCAGGTCCTGTTGCGGCCCAACCGCTTGGCCTCGTAGAGGGCCCGGTCAGCGCGCCGCAGCAGCGCGTCGATGCGCTGGTCGGCATCGGCGCACGAGGCCACGCCCAGGGAGGCCGTGAAGCGCAGCGAGCCCCCGCCGCCGATGTCGACGACAGCCAGCGCGATGGCCTCGCGCAGGAGCTCCGCCACTTCCAAGGCTTCGGCCGCCGCCGTTTCCGGCAGCAGGATCGCGAGATCCTCGCCGCCCATGCGGCCGATCATGTCGATCTCGCGCAGGAGGCGCCGGCAGGCGGCCGCCAGGGCCTCGAGGACCGGTCGCCTATCTCATGGCCGTAGATGTCGTTCACTTCCTGGAATTGGTCGAGGTCGAGCGTAACCAGGCAAAGGGGTTCCGGTAGCGCCGCATCCAGGCCGGTTCGTGCGCCGCCAGTTTGATGGCGGCGGTTGGCCAAGCCGGGCAGGAAGTCCGTGTGCGTCTGCCGTTCGGGTTCTTGCTCGAGCACCTTGCGCTCGGTCACGTCCCGCACGGCGCCGTAGCGGTGGCCCAAGCGGATCACAGCATCGCTCGATCGCCCGGCATTCAAGGGCGTCACATGGCGGTCGAAGAGACCCGTGTCCTCGGGCAGCACGAAGGCCCGCCGGCACCCGGTGGCGACCAGCTCCTAGGCGCTGGCGCCGAACCGCCGGCCCGCATTGCCGCCCATCCACTCGACATGGAAGAAGCCGCCGTCCGAGCGGTGGCAGGAATAACCAGGTCGCTGGTCATGGAGATCACGCGGCGGAAGCGATTCTCGCTCTCGACGAGGGCTTCCTTGGCCCGCTTCCGCTCCCTGGCGTCGATGGGGATGCCGCTCCAGGTCACGCTGCCGTCGGCCTGCTTTTCCGGAACCGCCTGGCCGCGCACCCACTTGATCCTGCCGCCGCGGGTCAGGCGGCGGTGTTCGTGCCCGCAGGGGGCCAGCGCATTCAAGGCTGCCTCGACCGGGGCGCGATGGGCGGCCCGGTCATCGGGCAGGATGGCGCCGGTCAGGGCGTTTTCGTCGGCGTAGCGTTCCGCCGGCGAGCCCTCGCAGATCTCCTGGATGCCGGGGCTGAGGCAGACGAGCAGCCCGCGCCCGTCGGGCATGGTCTTGAACTGGTAGACCACGCCCGGGATGGCCGCCGTGAGTTTGTTGAACTGGTCGCGGGTGGGTCGGGTCAGCGGCTTCCCGGCGACCGTTGCCTCAGAACGGGTAGTGCCGGTGCCCGCTCTGCACGGTGATCCAGCGCAGGTCGGTGAAGGCGTCGATGGCGGAGCGCCCGCCGAAGCGGCCGTAGCCGGAATCCTTGACGCCGCCGAAGGGCATCTGGGCCTCGTCGTGCACCGTCGGGCCATTCACGTGGCAGATGCCCGAGCGGATGCGCCGGGCCACGTCCATGGCCCGTGGCACGTCGCGGCCGAAGACGGCCGCCGACAACCCGTATTCGGTGTCGTTGGCGACCCGCACCGCCTCGTCCGCATCCTTGACCCGGACCACGGCGACGATGGGGCCGAAGGACTCCTCCCCGTAGATGCGCATGCCCGGCTGCACGTGGTCCAGGATATGGGCGTTCATCACCGTGCCATGGACCTGGCCGCCCGCCACCAGCCGGGCACCCTTGGCGGTGGCGTCCCCGATCATCGCCTGCACCCGCTCGACGGTGGCCAGGTCGACCACGGAGCCGAGCACCACGTTGGGCGTGCGCGGGTCCCCGGCCGGCAGCGAGGCGGCCTTCTTCGCGAAGCGGGCGACGAATTCGTCGGCCACCTTCTCGTCCACCACGATGCGCTCGGTGGACATGCAGATCTGGCCCTGGTTCATGAAGGCGCCGAAGGCCGCCGCGTTCACGGCCTCGTCCAGGTCCGCGTCGTCGAGGATCACCATCGGCGCCTTGCCGCCCAGTTCCAGCAGCACCGGCTTCAGGCGCTCGGCCGCCAGCACGGCGATGCGCCGGCCGACGCGCGTCGAGCCGGTGAAGTTGATGCGCCGCACGGCCGGATGGTCGATCAGCGCCTCGACGACGGAGGCGGCATCGGCCGGCGCGTTGGTCACCACGTTCATCACGCCCGGCGGCAGGCCCGCTTCGACGAGGCAGTCGCCGATCAGCCGATGGGTCGCCGGGCACAGCTCCGAGGCCTTCAGGATCACCGTGTTGCCGCAGGCCAGTGGCATGGCCACCGCGCGCACGCCGAGGATGATCGGCGCATTCCAGGGCGCGATCCCGAGCACCACGCCGGCCGGCTGGCGGACCGCCATGGCCAGGCTGCCCGGGATGTCCGAGGGAATCACCTCGCCGGCGATCTGGGTGGTCATGGCGGCCGCCTCGCGCAGCATGTTGGCGGCCAGGAAGCAGTTGAACCCGGCCCAGCCCGGCGTGCCGCCGGTCTCGGCCTGCACCCGGGCGATGAAGTCCGGCGTCCGCGCGGCCAGGATGTCGGCCGCCTTGAGGAGCAGGGCGCGCCGCGCCCCGGGCCCGGTGGCCGACCACTCGGGGAAGGCGGCGGCGGCGGCTTCGCCGGCCGCATAGGCCTCGGCCGCGTTGGCCGCCGCGGCGCGCGTGGCGATGGCCCCGGTCACCGGGTCGCGGCGGTCGAAATGGGCGGCGGTCCTGACGTTCTGGTTGCCGATCAGCAGGTCGATTTCTTGCATGGCGCTCTCCTCCGGTGGGGTGCCCCTCTCGCGTGGGCATGGCGATCGATTGTACGCAGAAAGTCCCGCGGGCCGAGGCCGCGGGCGGAGTCCGGAGCCGCCCCCGCCCGCCGCGTGGAATTGAAGTCGGTATTGTTTTAGATCAAACTGTTTCCCGACCGCCCCGCCGCACAATGGCGGACCGCCCGCCGTCCCCATGCCGGGGTGCGAGCAGAGGCAGACGAGGAGGAGTGATGAAGACCATACTGGCCATCCGGGTGAACGGCCGCTGGCGCGAGGACGCCGTCGCCGAGAACGCGCTGCTGATGGATTACCTGCGCGACGGGCTCGGCCTCACGGGCACCAAGCAGGGCTGCGACGGCGGCGAGTGCGGCGCCTGCACGGTGCTGGTGGACGGGGAGCCCCGCCTGGCCTGCTCCACCCTGGCCCACAGCGTCGCCGGGCGCAACGTGGAGACCATCGAGGGCCTGGCGCGGGACGGCAGCCTTTCCCCGATCCAGCGCGCCTTCCACGAGCACCTGGGCACCCAGTGCGGCTTCTGCACTCCGGGGATGATCATGGCCTCGGAAGCCCTGCTGCGCAGGAACCCGGCGCCGGACCGGGAGGCCATCCGCGAGGCCCTGGCCGGCAACCTGTGCCGCTGCACCGGCTACGTGAAGATCATCGAATCCGTCGAGGCGGCCGCGGCCACGATGGCCGCCGCGCCCGCCGCGGCAATGGGGGCGGATGCATGAACGCCCCGGACCGCCAGATCACCCAGGCCGATTCGGCGCGCGAGGCCCGCGGCGTCGGCGCCCGCCTGCCCTTCGTTGACGGCGTCGAGAAGGTCACCGGCACGGCCCGCTACACGGCGGACATCCCGGCCGGCAACGCCCTGGTCGGCATGCTGCTGCGCAGCCCCCACGCCCACGCCGAACTGCTGGAGGTGGACATCTCCGAGGCCCTGGCCACGCCCGGCGTGCGGGCCGTCATCACCGGCGACGAATGCGACGTGACCTTCGGCGTCATCCCCATCGCCCAGAACGAGTTCCCGCTGGCCCGCGGCAAGGTCCGCTACCGGGGCGACCCGATCGCCGCCGTTGCCGCCGAGGACGAGGCCACCGCCCGGCTCGCCGTCTCCCGCATCCGCCTGAAGGTGCGCGAACTGCCGGCCTATTACAAGGCCGAGGACGCGCGCCATCCGGACGCCGTGCTGCTGCACGAGAACAAGAAGGGCAACATCGAACGCGAGGTGCATCACGAGTTCGGCGACACGGCGGCCGGGTTCGCGGCGGCCGACCTGGTGCGGGAGGAAACCTACGCCTGCGCCGAGGTGCACCACGCCATGATGGAGCCCAACGCGGCGCTGGCCTCCTGGGACCAGGAGCGCGGCCACCTGACCCTGTGGTCGGTGACCCAGGTGCCCTATTACACCCACCTGATCCTGGCCCAGTGCCTGAAGATGGAGGCGGCCCACATCCGCGTGATCAAGCCCTTCATCGGCGGCGGCTTCGGCCACCGGACCGAGTGCCTGAACTTCGAGGTGATCTGCGCGCTGCTGGCCCGCGCCGCCCGGGGCACGGTGCGCCTGCTGCAGACCCGGGAGGAGACCTTCCTCGCCCACCGGGGCCGGCCGGAGAGCCACATCCGCGTTCGTTTGGGCATGACCAGGGAAGGCCGCCTGACGGCCTGCCAGGCCGAGGTGGTGCAGCGCGGCGGCGCCTACGGGGGCTACGGCCTGGTCACCATCCTCTATTCCGGTGCCCTGCTGAACGGCCTCTACGACATCCCGGCCGTCAAGTACGACGGCTACCGGGTCTACACGAACACGCCGGCCTGCGGCGCCATGCGCGGCCACGGCACGGTGAACATCCGCTTCGCCTTCGAGTCGCTGATGGACGGCATGGCGGCCGAACTGGGCCTGGACCCGTTCGCCGTGCGCCGGCGCAACCTGCTCCAGGCGCCCATGGAGACCATCAACGGCCTGAAGGTCATGTCCTACGGCCTGCCCGGCTGCCTGGACTGGGTGGAAGAGGCCAGCGGCTGGAAGGAACGCAAGGGCCGCCTGGGCCGGGGCAAGGGGCTGGGCATGGCCTGTTCCCATTTCGTCAGCGGTTCCGCCAAGCCGGTGCACTGGTCCGGCGAGCCCCATGCCGTCATCGTGCTGAAGCTGGATTTCGACGCGGCGGTCACCATCCTCACCGGGGCCGCCGACATCGGCCAGGGGTCCTCCACCATCATCACCCAGATCGTCGCCGAGGTGCTCGGCATCGCCTACCACCGGATACGCATCGTCGCCAACGACTCGGCCATCACGCCCAAGGACAACGGTTCCTATTCCTCCCGCGTCACCTTCATGGTCGGCAATGCGGCGGCCCAGGCGGCGGAGAACCTGAAGGCCCTGCTGGTGGCCGCCGCCGCGCGGCGGCTGCAGGTGGACGAGTCCCGGGTGGAATGGCTGGGCGAGGCGGCCGGGGTGGCCGGCGACCCGGACCGGCAACTGGCCTTCCCGGAGGTCGTCGAGGAGGCGCTGGTGGGCACCGGCACCCTGAACGTCAAGGGCACCTTCACCTGCCCGCCGGAATTCCAGGGCGGCAAGCACAGGGGCGGCGCCGTCGGTTCCACCATGGGCTTCTCCTACACGGCCCAGGCCGTGGAAGTGACCGTGGACCTGGACCTGGGCAAGGTGACGGTGGACAAGGTCTGGGCCGCCATCGATTGCGGCTTTGCGATCAACCCCATGTCCGTGGAGGGACAGGTCCAGGGAGCCGTCTGGATGGGCATGGGCCAGGCCCTCTGCGAGGAGACGGTCTACGAGAACGGCCGCCACATGACGCCCAACCTGCTGGACTACCGGGTGCCCACCATCCTCGATTCCCCGGACATCCGGGTGCACATCGTGGAGAGCATCGACCCCAACGGGCCCTTCGGCGCCAAGGAGGCCAGCGAAGGCCCCCTGTCCGGCTTCATGTCGGCGCTCGCCGCCGCCGTGGAGGACGCGACGGGCCACCGCTTCACCGCGCTGCCCATCTCGCCGGACAAGGTCTTCGACGCGCTCCACCCGCGTCCCGGCGCCAGGAAGGCGGCGGCCAGGCCGGCCGCTCAGCCGGAAGGAGCCGCCTGATGGCCACGCTGCCCGAATTCCGCCTCCATCGGCCCGCCACGGCCGCCGCCGCCGTGGCCCTGCGCGCCGGCCACCCCGGGAGCCGCTTCCTCGGCGGCGGCACCGACCTGCTGCCCAACATCCGGCGCGGCCTCGCGACGCCGGAACTCCTGATCGACCTGTCGGACGTGAGCGAGCTGAAGGAGTTCACCGAGACCGCCGGAAACCTGCGCATCGGTGCCGGCGTCAGCCTGGCCGCCATCGCCGCCGACGCCCGGGTGCGGCGCCTGTTCCCGGGCCTCGCCCAGGCCGCCCTGGCCGTGGCGGGGCCCACCCACCGGGTGGCCGCCACCCTGGGCGGCAACCTGTGCCTGGACACCCGCTGCCAGTACTACAACCAGAGCGAACCCTGGCGGGAGAGCATCGACTACTGCCTGAAGCTCGAGGGCGACACCTGCCGTGTGGCACCCAAGTCCGCCCGCTGCTACGCCACCTTCAGCGGCGACGTGGCGCCGGCCCTCCTGGTCCTCGATGCCACCGTGGAGATCCTCGGGCCCGCCGGCCC
>JAEUNJ010000030.1 GCA_016791145.1 Rhodocyclaceae bacterium
GGAAAGGAACCGCCATGCCCAAGCCCCTCGTCAAGATCGAGAACGTCGGCCAGACCTTCGAAACCAAGCAAGGCCGCTTCACCGCGCTGCGCGACATCGACCTCGTGATCCACGCCGGCGAGGTGGTCTCCCTCATCGGCCACTCCGGTTGCGGCAAGAGCACGCTGCTCAACCTGATCGCCGGTCTCACCCGGCCCACGACCGGCGTGCTGCTCTGCGACGGACGCGAGATCGCCGGGCCCGGACCGGAGCGGGCCGTGGTCTTCCAGAATCATTCCCTGCTGCCCTGGATGAGCTGCTTCGACAACGTGCACCTGGCCGTCGAGCGCGTGTTCGGCGGCAGAGAGAACCGGGCACAGCTCAGGGAGCGCACCCGGGCCGCCCTGGAACTGGTGCATATGGACCACGCGATGGACAAGTTCCCCCACGAGGTGTCGGGCGGCATGAAGCAGCGGGTCGGCATCGCCCGGGCCTTTGCGATGGAGCCGAAGATCCTGCTCATGGACGAGCCCTTCGGGGCCCTGGACGCGTTGACCCGGGCGAGCCTGCAGGACGAACTGACTAGGGTGATGGAGAAGACCGGCGCCACGGTGGTCATGGTCACCCACGACGTGGACGAGGCGGTCCTCCTCTCGAGCCGCATCGTGATGATGACCAATGGACCCGCGGCCACGGTGGGAGAGATCCTCGCCGTGGACCTGCCCCGGCCCCGGGACCGGCTGGCCCTGGCCGAGGACCGGGCGTTCGCGGCCTGCCGCACGGCGGTCCTGGATTTCCTCTACCGGAAGCAACTCAGGAAGGCAGCCTGACCGCGCCCCTCGCCGGGCGGCGGAGCCCGGGTGTCCGGCCCCGCCGCGCCCGGCGGCCGGCCTCGGGGGCGGGGCTATAATCGGCCTCCATTCCCGGAGGATCGCATGAGCCAAGTCGCCGACCCCGCGCGCTTCGCGCGCGCCATTGCCCTGTTCGACGCCGCAAACTCCGAGGATCCGCGCCTGGACACCGATCCCGCCAACGGCGAGGCCGTGCCGAAGGAACTGCTGTACGGCCGCCGGATGAGCGAGATGCTGTCGCGCTTCGCGCCGGACGCCCCCGAAGGCGTGCAGCTGGCGGTGCGCGCCCAGCACATCCAGCGCTGGAAGAGCCCCCGCGACAGTTACCCGATGGACCGGGCCGGCTACCTGCAGTGGCGGACCCAGCTTTACAGGTTCCATGCCGACACCGCGGCCCGGCTGATGGCGGAGGCCGGCTATGGCGAGGAGATGATCGAGCGGGTCCGTGCGGCGGTGGGCAAGAAGGGCATCAAGGTGAATCCCGAGTCCCAGATGCTGGAGGACGTGGCCGATCTGGTGTTCATCGAGCACTACATGCTCGGATTCGCCGGGCAGAAGGCCGACTACACGGAAGCGAAGTGGCTGGACATCGTCGGCAAGACCTGGAAGAAGATGTCCGACGACGCGCACCGTTTCGCGCTTTCCGGGAAGCTCCGGTTGCCCGAGCCCCTCGTGCCCCTGATCACGAAGGCCGTCGGCGCCTGAGCGAACGTACCCGGGGGAACGCAACCATGGATATCGGATTCGTCGGCCTCGGCCTGATGGGGCGCCCGATGGCGCTGCACCTGGCGAAGGCGGGCCACGCGCTGCATCTCTGGGCGCGCCGCCCGGCAAGCCTGGAACCCTTGCGGGAGGCGGGCGCGCGGACGCACGCCAGCGCCGCGGAAGTGGCCCGGCATGCGCAGGTCGTCTTCACCATGGTCGCCGATGCCCCGGACGTGGAGCAGGTGGTCCTCGGCGCGGGCGGCATCGCGGAAGGGGGACGGCCGGGCCTGACCGTGGTGGACATGTCCACCATCAATCCCGATGCGGCGCGCCGCATCGCCGCGCAACTGGCGGCCGGCGGAATGGCTTTCCTCGACGCGCCCGTGTCCGGGGGGGAGATCGGCGCCATCAACGCCACGCTGACCATCATGGTGGGCGGCGAGCCTGCCGCCTTCGCCCAGGTGCTGCCCCTGTTCGAGAAGATGGGCAAGTCGGTGACCCTGATCGGACCGTCGGGGGCCGGGCAGGTGGCGAAGGCCTGCAACCAGATTCTCACCGGCGTCGGCGTGGCCGCGGTGGCCGAGGCCTTCAACTTCGCGCGCAGGAGCGGGGTCGATCCGGCCCGGGTGCGCGAGGCCCTGCTCGGCGGGTTCGCCTATTCGCGGATTCTCGAGAACCATGGCCAGCGCATGCTGGACCGCAATTTCAAGCCGGGCTTCAAGGCCTGGATGCACCAGAAGGACATGCGCATCGTCATGGAGGAGGCCCATCGGCTGGGGCTGATGCTGCCGTCGGCCGCAGCGACCGCCCAGATGTTCAATGCCATGGTGGGCAGCGGCCTGGGCGAGGAGGACTCGATCGCGCTTCTGCGCCTCCTGGAGCGGATGAGCGGGGGGGAGTAGGTCGGCCGTGGATGTGGCTGTCATCGGACTCGGTGCCATGGGCCGCCCCATGGCGGAGAACCTGCTGCGCGCCGGCCACCGGGTCGCCGTGTTCGCGCGCCGGGCCGAGGCCCGGCGGCCCCTGGTGGAACTGGGCGCCCGCGGGTGCCTTTCCCCGGCGGACGCGGCGCGCGGGGCGGAGGTGGTGTTCTGCGTCGTCACGGGCAACGTCGACGTGGAGGAGGTGGCCCTGGGGCCCGGTGGCATTGCGGAGGGCGCCGCGCCCGGTACCGTTTTCGTGGACATGAGCACCATCGCCCCGGCGGTGGCGCGGCGCATCGGTGACCGGCTCGGCGAAATGGGCATCCCGATGCTCGACGCCCCGGTGTCCGGCGGCGCCGTGGGCGCCCGGGCGGCGACGCTCGCCATCATGGTCGGGGGCGAGGCCGGGGTGCTGGAGCGGGTGCGTCCCCTGTTCGGAGTCCTTGGCAGGACCGTGGTGCACGTGGGCCCCCGGGGAGCCGGACAGGTGGCCAAGGCCTGCAACCAGATGATCATGGTGGCGGCCATCGAGGCCTGCGCCGAGGCGGCGCGCCTGGCCGCCGCCTCGGGGGTGGAGTTCGCCCGGGTCCGCGAGGCGATGCTGGGGGGGTCGGCCGGATCCCGCGTGCTCGAGGTCTTCGGCGACCGGATGGCCCGGCGCGACTTCGCGGCCGGGGTGGAGGCCCGCCTGCATCACAAGGATTTCGCGATCCTCCATGGCGAGGCGTCGGCGTCCGGCCTTCCCCTTCCGGTGGCGGCCACCGTGTGGCAGCAACTGAACGCCCTGATGGCGCGCGGCTGGGGCGGCGACGACACCTCTGCGTTGGTGCGGGTCCTGGAAGCCGGGACGGGGCATACCCCGTGAGCGGACCCCGCGAGGACGGCGCCCCCGCCCCCTCCGTCCCCCCGGTCCTGGCGGACAGCCAGGCCCTGCTGGAATTCCGGGCCATCCTCGAGAACGCGACCGTGGGCATCCTGTTCACCCGCAACCGGGTCGTGGTGCGCGCGAACCCCCTGGCCGCGCAGATGTTCGGCTATACCCTCGCCGAGTTTGTCGGATTGCCTGGGCAGGTGCTCTATCCCAGCGAGGAGGCCTACCGGAACGTCGGGGCCACGGCCGGGCCGGTGCTCTCCGAGGGACAGCCCTTCCGCGACGAGATCGAGATGTGCCGCAAGGACGGCAGCACCTTCTGGTGCCGCCTGTCGGCCAAGGCCATCAACCCCCTGCGCACCCAGGAGGGGACCATCTGGATCATGGAGGACGCCACCCAGGACATGCGCATGCGGGAGACCCTGGCGCGGACGACGGGCGAGCTCTCCGCCATCCTGGAGACGGCCGTGCTCGGGATCGCCGTCGTCCGGCACCGGTGCGTCGAGCGCTGCAACCGGCGGTTCGAGGAACTGTTCGGTTATGCGCCCGGCGAGATGGACGGCCAGTCCACGCGCCTGTGGTACGTGACGGAGGAGGATTACCTGGGCATCGGGGCGTCCGCCTACCCGGACCTCGTCGCCGGCAACCGGCACCAGCGCGACCAGATCTTCCGCCGCAAGGACGGGGGCACCTTCTGGGGTCGCCTTTCAGGCCGCGCCTTCTCCCAGGATGCCCCCGACGAAGGCAGCGTCTGGATGCTGGAGGACATCAGCGAGGAGCGCAGCGCGGCGGAACACCTGCGCCTGACCCTCGAGGAGCAGCGGACCATCTTCGACAACGCGGCCGTCGGCATCATGTTCGTCCGGGAGCGGACGGTGCGCCGCTGCAACCGGAAGCTCGAGGAGATCTTCGGCTACGGCCCCGGCGAACTGGCGGGCCGGTCCACCCAGGTCTTCTATCCCACCTACGACGAATACATGAGCCACGGGCGCCGGGCCTACGAGATCATCCGGCGCGGCGACACCTTCATCGGCGAAACCCGGGTCCGGCGCCGGGACGGCTCGGTATTCTGGGTCCGGGCCACCGGACGCGGCATCGGCACCCGGGCCGGCGAGGACGAGACGGACGTGGTCTGGATTTTCGAGGACGTCACCGAAAGGCACCGGGCGGAAGCCGCGTTGATCGCGGCGCGGGACGAGCTGGAAAGCCGCGTCGTGGAACGGACCGCGGAGCTGGCCACGGCCAACGTCCAGCTCCAGGAGGAGATCTTCGAGCGCATGCAGGCCGAGCAGCGCGTCTGGCATCTCGCCCACCACGACGTCCTGACCGGGCTCCCCAACCGGGCGCTGCTGCTCGACCGCCTGGGCCGCGCGCTGGCGGCCGCCGAGCGCTACCGGCACCGGGTCGCCATCCTGTTCGTGGACCTGGACCGCTTCAAGTCCATCAACGACAGCCTCGGCCACGCGGTGGGCGACGCACTGCTGGTCCAGGTGGCCCAGCGCCTGACCGCCACCGTGCGGGCCATCGACACCGTGTCCAGGCTGGGGGGGGACGAGTTCGTCCTGGTCGTCCAGGAGGTCGCCTCCACGGACGACATCGTGCTGGTGGCCGAGAAGGTGATCGACGCCCTGGCGCCGGCGGTGTGCGTCGACGGCCATGAGCTGCGCATCACGCCCTCGGTCGGGATCAGCGTCTTTCCGGACGACGGCGCGGAGCCCTACGCCCTGATGAAGAACGCCGACACGGCCATGTACCACGCGAAGGCCCAGGGACGGAACAATTTCCAGTTCTTCGCGGCGGCGATGAACGAGGCGGCGACCCGCTTTTTCAGCCTCGAGCATCGCTTGCGGGCTGCACTCCGGCAGGAGGCCCTGCATCTGCAGTACCAGCCGCTGGTGGACCTGGATGCCGGAGCGGTCTGCGGGATGGAGGCCCTGATCCGCTGGCGCGACCCGGAACAGGGACCGATCTCGCCGGCGGATTTCATCCCGGTGGCCGAGGAGACCGGCCTCATCGTGCCGATTGGCGAATGGGTGCTGCGCAAGGCGCTGCACCAGAACCGCCTCTGGCAGGAGGCCGGCCATCCGGCGCTGCCCATGTCGGTGAACCTGTCCCCGCGGCAGTTCGGCCAGAAGGGCCTGGTCGACATGGTGCGCCAGGCCCTGGCCGATTCCGGGCAGCCCGCCGAACTGCTGGAACTGGAGATCACGGAATCCAGCCTGATGCAGGACGTGGAAGCGACCCAGGCGCGCCTGGCGGAACTGGCCGCGATGGGCGTTCGGATCGCCATCGACGATTTCGGGACCGGCTATTCCAGCCTCAACTACCTGAAGCGATTCCAGGTGAACAAGCTGAAGGTGGACCAGAGTTTCGTGCGCGGGCTCGGGAGCAGCCGCGACGATGCGGCCATCATCGCCGCCATCCTGGGGTTGGCCCGCTCCCTGGACGTGGACGCGCTGGCCGAGGGCGTGGAAACCCGCGAACAGCTGCAGATGCTGGTGGCGGCCGGCTGCCGGCGGTTCCAGGGCTACCTGTTCGCGCGGCCCCAGGATCCGGACCGCACGGACGACCTTTTCGCCCCGCCAGGTCTCCGGTAGGCGCCCGGGACCGCGCGGGAGCTTCGGGCATAATGCGCTTTTGACAAGGAGTTTCCATGAGCGAAGTCTTGCGCAGCACCACGACGGCCAGCGGCCTCGTCATCGAGGACCTGGCCGACGGCAGCGGGGACGAGGCAGTCGCCGGCAAGCGCGTCTCCGTCCATTACACGGGCTGGCTGACCGACGGCCGGAAGTTCGATTCGAGCAAGGATCGCAATGACCCCTTCGAGTTTCCCCTCGGTGCCGGCCATGTGATCGCCGGCTGGGACCAGGGCGTCGCCGGCATGAAGGTCGGCGGGGCCCGCCGGCTCACCATCCCGCCGCAACTGGGCTACGGGGCCCGCGGGGCCGGCGGCGTGATCCCGCCCAACGCGACCCTCGTGTTCGAGGTGGAATTGCTCGCCGTCAGGTGACGGGAAAGCGCAGTTCGAGGGTGTTGCGGCCGCCGGTCCGCTCGTACCGCGCTTCCACCGGAAGCGCGCCGATGAGGGCGCCCCCCAGGCCGCCCGGCCGGCCGGACAGGACGGCGCGCTCGGCGCCGCCGGGCTCCGCGGAGAGGGGGTTGAACGCGGGCCCCTCGTCCTGATAGCTTATGCATACGCCCCCGGCGTCGGCGCTGACCGCCATCCAGATGTGCATGTCTTCCGACCTGCCGCGGTAACCGTGCTCCAGGGTGTTGGCCACCAGTTCCTCCACCACCAGTTCGATCCGCAACAGGACCGGGCGTGGAATGGCCGAGGCCGCGCAGGCCGAACCGATCGCGGCGAGCATCGATGGCAGGGCCTGCCTGGCGGCGGGATAGACGGAGAGCTTGGACTGCATGGGCATCCGGGGCATTAGAGCACGGGAGATTGAGGGAATGAAGACACTGGGATCAGCGGGGATGGCCTTGGTCGCGGTCCTCGTCGCGGGGGAAGCGGCGGCCGCGGATGCGGCCGGGACGGTGAAGACCGTGCGCGGGGCGGTGACCGTGGAACGGGGTGGCCAGAAGGCCGCCGCAGTGCCGGGGATGCCGGTAGAGGCCGCGGACAGGTTGGTCACCGGCCCGGACGGCAGCATCGGCATCACGCTTCGCGACCAGACCCTGCTGACCGCGGGGCCCAATTCGACGCTCGCCCTGGAAAGGTATTCCTTCAATCCGACCACCCACGGCGGCGAACTGGACGCGCACCTGAAGCGGGGTTCCCTGGCGGTGATATCGGGCAAGCTGGCCAAGGCCTCCCCCGAATCGGTGCGCTTCCGGACGGATTCCGTGACCCTCGGCGTCCGGGGGACCGAGTTCATCCTCGAAGCCTCTTCAGGACAATGACATGACCTCCGCGCTCATCGTCGCGGCCCTGCTGGCCATCGTGTTGAACCACCAGCCCGATCCTCCGCCGGCGCCGCCGGCGGACCGCGTCGTGCTCCTGCCGGACGCGAAGGGCGGCACGGGTGCCGTCGTCGTGCGTGCCGGCGGCGGCGAGCGGGTCCTCGCGGAGGCCTATGCGGCGGCGGAGGTTTCGCCGGACGGACGCATCACGGAGCGCCGGGAGACGGCAGAGTCGGTGCGCGCCCGGTATGGCGCGCTGCTCGACGCGCAACCGCCGCGCCCCGTCGCCTGGACGGTGTATTTCGAGACCGCGACCCAGCGCCTCACGGCGGAGTCACGGACGGTCTTCGGCCGCATCAAGGAGGAGATCGCCCGGCGCCCCGCCCCGGAGATCAGCGTGGTCGGCCACACGGACCGGGTCGGCCGCGTGGAGGACAACGATGCCTTGTCGAAGCGGCGCGCCGATGCCGTCAAGTCCCAGTTGGTCGAGGCGGGACTCGACCCGGCGCGTATCGACACCGCCGGGCGCGGCGAGCGGGAGCCCCTGGTGTCCACCGCGGACGAGGTGGCCGAGCCACGCAACCGGCGGGCGGAGATCAGCGTCCGCTGAGCCCGGCAGGCGGGCTCAGGGCCCTGTCCAGCGCAGGACGAGCAGGGTGAGATCGTCGGAGGCCTCGGCGCCGGCGACGAACCGGCGCACGTCCTCCCGAATCCGCGCCACCAGCGCCGCGGGCCGCTCGTCCGTGGCAGCCTGATCCAGAACGGCGGCAAACCGTTCCGTGCCGTACAGTTCGCTGCGACCGTTCATGGCCTCGGTGATGCCGTCGGTGACCACGAACAGGGAATCCCCGGGCGCCAGGCGGAAATGCTGGGGCGGGTACGGGAAATCCTCCAGCACGCACAGCGGCGGGCCGCCTTCGCCGGTCAATTGTTCGGGCGCGGTGCCCGGCCCCCGGCGCCAGGGCGCGTCGTGGCCGGCGTTGCACAGGGCCAGGTCGCCGGTCTGCACGTCGAGGATGCCCGCCAGCATCGTAACGAAGAGCATCTCCGGGTTCTCCCGGGAGAGTTCCTCGTTGGCGCAGCGCAGGATCTCGGCGACGCCCGCCTCGCCGCGCAGCGCGACGCTCTTGCCCAGGGCCTTGGCCACCGCCATGAACAGGCTCGCCGGCACGCCCTTTCCGGACACGTCGCCGACGACGAAGAACAGGCGCTGCCTGTCGAGCATGAAGAAATCATAGAGGTCGCCGCCCACCTCCCGGGCCGGCTCCAGGACGGCCGCCACCTCGAAGCGGGTCTCGCCGGGGAAGGCGGTCTCCGCCCTGGGCAGGGAGCCGAGCTGGATGCGCCGGGCCGCGGCCAGCTCGCCGGCCACCCGCGCCGCCGCTTCCCTTTCCCGGTGCAGCGCCGCTTCGGCGAGGCGGCGCTGCCGGTCGGCCTCGATGAAGACGCTGGAGAGCAGGCTGCCGAAGACGATGTTGAGGGCCGCGAACACGCTGGCCGCGTCGAGCAGCAGTCCGGCCAACCGGAAGAGGGCGAAGCCGAATCCGAACAGGATCACGAAGAGGACGGTGGCGAGCAGCGTCGCGATCCTCGGCTTCACGTTGGGGACGGCCCAGATCAGGAAGAGGCCGCCGGCGAGCAGCAGCACCGTCTCGAGCCAGGGCATCCAGGCCGGCCGCAGCAGGAAACGGCCGTCGAAGAAGCTCTCCAGTACCTGGGCCTGGATGTCGATGCCGGGAACATGGTCCTTGAGGGGGGTCGTGCGCGTGTCCATCAGTCCGAAGCCCGTGAGGCCCACCAGCACCAGCTTGCCCTCGATGGCGGCTGCCGGCACCCGGCCCGCCAGCAGGTCCGCGGCGGACACATAGCGGTCCTCCAGCGCCGGTCCGAAATGCAGCCAGACCTCGCCGTTGGGCTGGGTCGGCACGGTGAGGTCCGCGACCCCCACGCTGTCGATGCCGGTCAGCCCGACGTTTACCTCCACCGCCGTGGAGCCCGTCGCCACCCGCAACATCTCCATGGCCAGGGAGGGGAGCAGCGCGTCGCCCACCGCCATCACCAGCGGCAACCGTCGGACGACCCCGCCCTCCAGGTCCACGGAGAGCAGGGCCTGCCCCGCGGCGGCGGCCTGGAGTTCCGGGAGGCTGGCCAGCACGAAGGGGTACTGGCGCACCAGCGGCAGCGCGTCGCCGCCGTCCACGCGGAGCGGCACGCTGCGCAGGCCGCGCGCCGTCGTCAGGGTCTCGAAGTCGAAGCCCGCGGCACCGAGAACCGTCGGCACGCGGCGGATGGCGTCGGCCAGCGTGGCATCCTGGGCCGGCAGTGCGCCCAGGGCCTTCCGCAACGGGGCCTGGCCTTCCGGCAGCCGCGCGGCCAGGGCCTCCGGGGAGGTCCCGTCCGCCTCCGGCATGTAGATGTCCAGCCCGACGGCCGCCGGCTTCAGGTCGGCGATGGCCCGCAACAGGGCCGCCAGCCGGTCCCGGGGCCAGGGCCACTGGCCGTGGGTCTTCAGGCTCTTCTCGTCGATCTCGACGATGACCGCCGGGGCCGACTGCCGTTCCCGCGGGAAGACGCGCTGGTAGCGGTCGAAAAGGGCCAGTTGTCCCAACTGGAAGGGAGACCACTCGGGCAACTGGAGCAGGACGGCCAGACCGGCCAGCATCGCCACGGCGGCGGGACGCCCGCGGCCGGCGTGGAAGACCCGGCGCAGCACGGCGAGGATGCGCATCAGCATCCCGGCGCGCTCCCGGTCAGAGCGTTATCTCCAGGCCGTCCCATGCCGCATCCACGGCCAGGGGCGGGCCGTCCCGGCTGATTTCCTCGTAGCGTCGCGTGTCAGCGAGGACGCGGGCGATCTGGGCGTCGTCGTAGGCTGGCTCGTGGTGATAGAGGCAAAGCCGGCGCGCCTTCGCCAACTGGCAGAGCTCGACCGCGACGATGTTGCTGGAATGGCCCCAGTCGGCCTTCACCGAGACGGCATCGGCCAACGAATACATGGCATCGAAGATCACCAGGTCCGCGTCGCGGAAGAATTCGACGAACCCCATGCGCTCCTCCGGCCGATCGAGCTTGTGCTCCGAGTCGGTCGAGTACACCAGGGTGCGGGATCCGTCGGTGAGCCGCCAGCCGTAGGAATCGCCGGCATGGAGCTGTTTCTTCGCGCGCACCCGCAGGCCCGCGATGGCGTAGTCGCGGTCGGTCTCCATCACGTCGAATTCGACCGTCGCGGCCAGTTGGCCGAAATCCACCGGGAAGGAGGGCGCCGCCTGCTGCCGGCGGAAGGCGTGCTCCACCTCCGCGTGGCAGCTGTGGATGACGATGCGGTTGCCCGGGATATAGACCGGGCTGAAGAAGGGAAAGCCCATGATGTGGTCCCAGTGCAGATGGGACATGAACACATGGTAGGTGCGCGGGCTTCCCGGCCCGAAACGACGCAACAGGTCGCCGGCCAGCGGGCGGGCGCCGCTGCCCAGGTCCAGGATGACCGGCTCGCCGCCGCCGGCCTCCACTTCCACGCAACTGGAATGGCCGCCGAAGGTGCCCGCCACGTCGAACCCGAGGCTGTCCACGTAGGCTTCCACGGCGCCCGGGGCGTCGAGGGGAAGGTTCCTGGCCGCGGCGACCGCCGCGATGAGCTTGGCGCGCACCTGCGGCGCGGTGACGGACACCGGGATCGATCCCCGGGTACCCCAGAACCGCGCCTTCACGCCGGGGGCGCGAGGGCGGCGACGGCCGCGGCCACGCTGTCGAAGGTCCTGAAGACGAGGATGAAGCGGCTGATCTCGAAGACCTCCCTCACCAGGGGCGTCAGGGCCGCGATCGCGATGCATCCGTCCTGGGCGGAAACCTGGCGGGAGGCGAGCATCAGCACCCGCAGGCCCACCGACGAGATGTATTCCACGCCCGCGAAATCCAGGACCACCGGCACGCCGCCGGCCCTGCACTCGGCCAAATAGCCCGTCAGGGCGGCCTGGAATTCGTCTGCGTGTGCGTGGTCGATGCGCCCGGTGGGCGACAGGACGCGGACGTTGCCTTCCAGGCGGGAGGGGAGTTCCATGGCATTTCTACGGTATGGACCCGACCGATTATATGCGGAGCCGGAAAACGAAAGGGGCACCCGCGTGCCCCTTTCCCCGGACTTGCCGACCGTTCCGGTCAGGTACGGCGGCGGCGTGCGACGGCGCCGAGGACACCGAGTCCGGCCAGCATCATGGCGTAGGTTTCGGGTTCGGGAATCGCGGCGACTCCGAAGGCCTGGAATTCCGAAACGGAGTCGCAGCAATCGCCGCCGGGGCCGTCGGCGATGCGGAAGGCGGTGGCGCGGATCGACGCGAAGGTGATGGTGTTCTGCGCCATGCCCCAGCCGGCCGTGTCGGGGTCGATGTCGGCGATCACGTTCCAGTGCCCCGCCGTGTCCCGATAGCTGACCCGGTACAGGTCGTTGTTGTCGGCCTGCAGGGTGATCTTCGTCACATCGAAGGCGCCGCCCAGGTCGATCTCGACATAGGGATTGTTGGTCGGGCTCACGTACCAGAATACGGTGCCGATGTTCCATTGCTGTCCGTTGGCCACGAAGAGCCCGTCGGTCACGGAGGAGGGCCATTCGAGGCTCCCGTCTCCCCAGGTGCTGGACGCGCCTCCGAAGGCGCCGCCGCCCACCGTGACGGTCTTGCCGAGGGCCACATTGGTTTCCGCGTTGGCGCCGGTGGCGGCGAAGGCCAGGGCGATGGCCGATGCGACAAAGAGTTTTTTCATGATGTCTCCAGGAATTCGCGGGACCCGGACCGCCGTGTGGAGCCGGGATGTTCGGACCGGAGGATAACAAGCCGGCAAGGAGGGTCAATAGTCCGATCGGACTATCACCAAAGTCCATGGTCGCCGCCCCCGGTCCCTTCGCCGCCGGCGTCTGGCAGAATCGTCGAATGGTCTCCATCCCATCCAAGCTGCCGGCGGTCGGCACCACCATCTTCACGGTCATGTCCCGGCTCGCCGCCGAGCACGGGGCGATCAACCTGTCCCAGGGTTTCCCCGATTTCTCGCCTCCGGCGAGGCTGCCGGAGCGGGTGGCCCACCACATGGCGGCCGGGGCCAACCAGTACGCGCCCATGGCCGGCGTCCCGCGGCTCCGGGAGGCCATTGCCGCGAAAGTGGAACGGTTGTACGGGGCGCGCTACGAGCCCGAGACCGAGGTCACCGTGACGGCCGGGGCCACCCAGGCGATCTTCACGGCCATCGCCGCCTGCGTGCGGCCCGGCGACGAGGTGATCGTGTTCGCACCGGTGTACGACTCCTACGTGCCGGCCATCGAGGTGGTGGGCGGGCGCGCCGTGTTCGCCCGGCTGCGCCACCCGGACTACCTGCCCGACTGGAACGAGGTGCGCGACCTGGTCACGCCGCGCACCCGCATGATCGTGTTCAACTCGCCGCACAACCCGAGCGGAACGGTCTGGTCGGCCGGGGATCTGGAATCGCTGGCCGATACGGTCCGCGGCACGGACATCCTGCTGCTGGCGGACGAGGTCTACGAGCATGTGGTCTTCGACGGCCGCCGCCACGGGAGCGCCGCGCGCCACGCTGAGTTGCGCGAACGCAGTTTCGTGGTCTCCAGCTTCGGCAAGACCTACCACGTGACCGGCTGGAAGATCGCCTACTGCCTGGCGCCGACTGCCCTGTCGGCCGAATTCCGCAAGGTGCACCAGTTCAACGTGTTTGCGGTGAACCATCCGATGCAGGCGGCCATCGCCGACTTCATGGGCGAGTCGCCGGAGTTCGCCGACGGGCTGGCCGGCTTCTACCAGGAAAAGCGGGACTTCTTCCGGCGCCAGTTGGAGGGTTCGCGCTTCGATCCCCTGCCCTGCGCCGCCACCTATTTCCAGCTTTGCGGCTACGGACGGATCAGCGATGAGCCGGACACGGAATTCGTCCGCCGCCTGACCCGGGAGCATGGCGTCGCCGCGATCCCGGTTTCCGTCTTCACGCCGGACGGCGAAGACCGCCGGGTGATCCGCTTCTGTTTCGCCAAGGGGGAGGAAACCCTCGCGGCGGCAGGAGAACGCCTGCGCCGCGTGTGAGGGGCGGGCCGGGCGGCGAAGGGTGGGCTACTCCGCCCCGCTGGCGACTCAGGCGTGGTAGCCGGTGACCCGGTCCACCTCGTTCTTCGAGCCGAGGATAACGGGCACGCGCTGGTGCAGCGCCGTGGGCTGGATGTCCACGATGCGTTCCCGTCCGGTGGTCGCCGCACCGCCGCCCTGCTCGACGATGAAGGCCATGGGGTTCGCCTCGTACATCAGCCGCAGCTTGCCGGCCTTGCCGGGGTCCTTGCGGTCCTTCGGGTACATGAAGATGCCGCCCCGGGTCATGATCCGGTGCACGTCCGCCACCATGGAGGCGACCCAGCGCATGTTGAAATCCTGGCCCCGGGGGCCTTCCTTGCCGGCCAGCAGTTCGCCGATGTAGCGCTGGACGGGCTCCTCCCAGTAACGCTGGTTGGACGCGTTGATCGCGAACTCCCTGGTGTCGGCCGGGATGCGCAGGTTTTCCTGGGTCAGGTGGAAGGCGCCGGTCTCCCGGTTCAGGGTAAAGACGTTCACGCCGTCCCCCAGCGTGAGCACGAGCAGCGTCGTGGGGCCATAGACGGCATAGCCGGCGCAGACCTGCTGGGCGCCGGGCTGCAGGAAGGCCTTCTCGTCCGGTTCGACCCCCTCGGGGCAGCGCAGCACAGAGAAGATCGTTCCCACGGAGACATTCACGTCGATGTTGGAGGAACCGTCCAGCGGATCGAAGAGCAGCAGGTATTCGCCCTTCGGATAACGATGCGGGATCTGGTAGGGGTGGTCCATCTCCTCCGAGGCCATCGCGGCCAGGTGGCCCCCCCATTCGTTGGCCTCCAGCAATATCTCGTTGGAGATGACGTCCAGCTTCTTCTGCGCTTCGCCCTGGACGTTGTCGCTGCCGGCGCCCCCAAGCACGTCCGCGAGGCCGCCCTTGCCGATGGCGATGGAGATGGCCTTGCAGGCCCGGGAGACGACCTCGATGAGCAGGCGCAGGTCGCCGGTGATCAGGTGGTTGGTATGTTCCTTCTCGATCAGGAAGCGGGTGAGGCTCACATTGCGCATGGAAACTCCGATGGATGGCGACAAAATTTGAGTTTAGCCAAAGGCGCCCATTGCCCTTGTGACGTGGATCAGCCTTCGCCGGAAAAACCCGCCCGGCCGGCATGCCTCGCGGCCGTGCGGCCAAGGCGCGAACGCCCAATCCGCTCCGGCGGGAACAAAGAGCTCCCCGTGACGTTTCGGCGCAGCGATCAGGAAGGCTCCTCTGCGGGAGAGGAGGCCGGGTGGGGCAGGCCCTCGGACCATGGCGGCGCAGCAACGGCGCCGGGCCGTCCCAAGCCGTGGCCGAACGCGCCGAAGGCGCAATCCGCCCCGGCCGGGATACGGCGCGCTCCGTGACAGGTGAGCGCAGCGATCCGGAAGGCTCCTCCCCGGGAGGGGAGGTCGGGTGGGGCGGGCCCCCGGACGATCGCGGCGCAGACCCGGCGCCGGGCCGTCCCAAGCCGGGTCGGCACGCGCCGAAGGCGCAATCCGCCCCGGCCGGGCCACGGCGCGCCCCGTGACAGGTGAGCGCAGCGATCCGGAAGGCTCCTCCCCGGGAGGGGAGGTCGGGTGGGGCGGGCCCCCGGACGATCGCGGCGCAGACCCGGCGCCGGGCCGTCC
>JAEUNJ010000045.1 GCA_016791145.1 Rhodocyclaceae bacterium
GGACGGCCCATGACCACCATCCGCACAAGGGAGAAAAATGAAACCGGGCATCCGAATCGCCGTGCTCGTCGCGGCGGCAAACTGCGTGGCCTGCTCCACCATCACGCAGAGCGAGAGCCAGTCCCTGGCCCTCACGGCTTCCTATGAAGGCAAGCCGGTCGATCCGACCTGCCAGATCAAGAACGACAAGGGACCATGGGATTCAAAGGCACCGGCCAATGTGATGGTCCGCAAGTCGAACGAGGACCTCGAGGTGACCTGCAGGAAGGAGGGAATGCCGGACGGACTGCTGAAGGCGATTTCGCGGGCTGCCGGATCGATGTTCGGGAACATCATCTTCGGTGGGGGCATCGGCGCGCTCATCGATCACAGCAAAGGCACGGGTTACGACTATCCGGATCAGTTGCCGGTCAAGATGGGCGAATCCGTCGTCGTGGACAGGAAGAACAACAACCAGGTCGCCCAACAGCCCTGTTCCCCCGGCCAGCAGTGCTGACGCTGCCGGGCCGGGAGCCGGAACCCGCCGGGCTCAACCGAGGCCCAGCCGCCGGACGATCTCGACCGTCAATGCCGACTGGTTGAGGCAGTAGAAGTGCAGGCCGGGGGCACCGGCGTCCAGCAGCTTGCGGCACAGGCCGGTGACCACGTCGAGGCCGAAGGCGCGGATGGAGTCGGCGTCGTCGCCGTAGGCCTCGAACTTGCGGCGCATCCAGCGGGGGATCTCGGCGCCGCAGGTGTCGGCGAAGCGGGCGAGCTTGGAAAAGCTGCCGATGGGCATGATGCCGGGCACGATGGGCACTGTGACGCCCAGGGCGCGGGCCTCGGCGACGAAATGTTCGAAGGCCTCGGCGTTGTAGAAGAACTGGGTGATGGCCGAGTCGGCGCCCGCGTCCACCTTGCGCTTGAAGTTCAGCAGGTCCTCCCGGGGACTGCGTGCCTGGGGATGCCATTCCGGATAGGCCGCCACCTCGATGCGGAAGGCGTCCCCGGTCTCCCGGCGGATGAACGCCACCAGTTCGTTGGCGTAGCGGAACTCGCCGGGGTCGGCCATGCCGGAGGGCAGGTCGCCGCGCAGGGCGACGATGCGCCGGATGCCGTTGGTCCGGAAGGTGTCCAGCAGGCCGCGGATGCTCTCGCGGGTCGAACCGACGCAGGAAAGGTGGGGCGCCGCCGCATGGCCCTCGCGCTGGATTTCCAGCACGACTTCGAGGGTGCGTTCGCGGGTCGAGCCGCCGGCGCCGTAGGTGACGGAGAAGAAGCCCGGCTTCAGGGCCGCCAGCCGGCCGCGCACGGCGCGCAGCTTCTCGACGCCCTCGGCCGTGTGGGGGGGAAAGAACTCGATGGAAATCTCGGGGGTCATGGGGTCATCCAGATGAAGAATTCCCGGTTGCCGTCGCCGCCGGCGATGGCACTGGGAAAGTAGTCGCGCACCGCGAGGCCGCAGGCGGCCGCGGCGGTCCGCAGCTTCGCCTCCACCTCCGGGAAATGCCCCGCGTCGCGCACGATGCCGCCCTTGCCCACCTTGTCCGGCCCCACCTCGAACTGGGGCTTCACCAGCAGCAGCAGGTCGCCGCCGGCGGCCACCAGCGCGCGCAGCTGCGGCAGCACCAGGGTCAGGGAGATGAAGGACAGGTCGCCCACCAACAGGTCGTAGCGGGGCAGGGGAAGATGGGCGGGCGTCAGCGTGCGCGCGTTCAGGCCCTCGATGGTGGTCACCCGCGGGTCGCCGGCCAGGCGCGGATGGAGCTGGCCGTGCCCCACGTCCACGCCCACCACGCGGGCGGCGCCCGCCTGCAGCAGGCAGTCGGTGAAGCCGCCGGTGGATTGGCCCAGGTCCAGGCAGGCGCGGCCCCGGACGCGCAGCCCCGTGTGGCGCAGCGCGCCGGCCAGCTTGAGGCCGCCCCGGGAGACGTAGCGCAGGGCCTCGTCCCCGGCGACCCGCAGATCGGCGTCCGGCGCGAGGATCTGCGCCGGCCGCGCCACCGGGCCGTCCGCCGTCGTCACGCGGCCGGCCTCGATGAGCCGCCGGGCGACCGCCCGCGAGGGGCAGAGGCCCCGCTCGACCAGCAACTGGTCGGCGCGCAGGCCGGCGTGGGCCGGCCGTTCCTTGGCGCGCGGGCTCTTCGGCCGCGGCTGCGGCGCCCGGGCGTGGAAGGAGTTCATGCTCATGGCGTCGGTCCCGCCCGGGCCCCGTCCCCGCTCATCGCCCGGCGACGCCCAGCACGAGGCGGGACAGCAGCCAGGAAATCGCGCTGTAGGCCAGCGACCCCAGCACCCCCGTCCAGAACCCGGCCACCGCGAAGCCCTCCAGCAGCTGCGCGGCGAGCAGGAACATCAGGCCGTTGATGGCGAGGATGAACAGGCCCAGGGTCAGCAGCGTGATGGGCAGGGTCAGCAGCACCAGGATGGGCCGGATCACGGCGTTGATGAGTCCCAGGACGAGCGCCGCCCAGAGGGCCGTGCCGAACCCCGCGACCTGGATCCCGGGGATCAGGTAGGGCAGGGCGAGCAGGGCCAGGGCGTTGATCAGCCAGAGGACCAGCAGGCGCACGGGGCGCTCCCGGGCAGGCTGCGGTGCGGGCTCAGTAGCGGTAGTGGGTCGACTTGTAGGGGCCTTCGACCGGCACGCCGATATACGCCGCCTGCTGGGGCGACAGGGTGGTCAGCATGGCGTTGAGCTTCCTGAGCTGCAGGCGCGCCACCTTCTCGTCCAGGTGCTTGGGCAGGGTGTAGACGCCCACCGGGTACTGGTCGGTCCGCGTGTAGAGCTCGATCTGGGCGATGGTCTGGTTGGCGAAGGACGAGGACATCACGTAGCTCGGATGCCCTGTGGCGCAGCCGAGGTTCACCAGACGGCCCTTGGCGAGCAGGATGATGCGCCGGCCGGTGGGGAAGATCACGTGGTCCACCTGGGGCTTGATCTCCTCCCACTGGTACTTCTCGATGGCGGCGACGTCGATCTCGTTGTCGAAGTGGCCGATGTTGCAGACGATGGCCTGGTCCTTCATCTTCGCCATGTGGTCGTGGGTGATGACATGGTAGTTGCCGGTGGCGGTGACGAAGATGTCCGCCTTGTCGCAGGCGTAGT
>JAEUNJ010000062.1 GCA_016791145.1 Rhodocyclaceae bacterium
GCCTCGGCGATCAGGGCGAGCAACTCGTCCCTCGCGCCGAACCAGGTCTTCACCGAGCCCCTCTGGTCGAACTCTCCGAGGTCATAGTAGTCGTACGGGTCGTAGCCCATGGAGGGGCCGCCCAGGTTGGCCGCCTTGTGCACCGGCGGCAGCCAGAGGGCGCCAAAACCGGCCGCCGCGAGTTCCGGCAGCTTCTCCCGCACGTGGTTCCACCACCGGTACTCCTGACCCGCCTCGCGCGGGCAATCCCAGAAGAACGCCTGCATCATGACGCCCATGGTCGCCTTCCTCCCGGCCGCAGTGATCGTCAGATGATAGCCCCGCGCGCGGCGCGGGTGTTGCGCCATCCCCGGGGCCCCGCCGTCGCCGCCGCGGCGGCCCGGCCTCGGGACGCCTTGACCCTGTTGCCGGTCCGGTCTGCCGGGAATTCCGCTAACATTCCGGGACCCGGGAGGGGATATCGACGACGCCGCCCTCCGGCCGGCGCGAGGAGGTGATTTTGCAGGCCACGCATTCGGGACGACCAAGGATCGCCAACAGCCTGATCCTGCGCATCGGCCTGCTGATCCTCGCCTCCCTGGCGATCTTTGCCGCCGGCGCCTACCGCCTGATCCTGCTGCCCACCGTCGGATCCCTGGCCGAGGCCCAGATGGGGCTGGTGTCGGAACAACTCGAGGCCCGGGTCGTCCGCCTGCTGCAGTCCGTCGAGGCCACCCTGCGCAGCAGCCGCGGCTGGGGCATGCATGGGGACCTGGACCAGGATCGGCTGCTGCGGTTCAACGAATTCTTCTTTCCCGTCATCGAGAACAATGCGGAGATCAATTCGGTGATCTTCGCCGACGAGCACGGCCGGGAGATCCTGCTGCTCCGGACGCCCGAGGGGAAATGGCTGAACCGGCGGAGCAACCCGGACCATTGGGGCCGCATGACCTTCTGGCTCACCTGGGACGCGGACCGCCGCCTGGAATCCGTGGAGATGCGCGAACTCGATTACGACGCCCGTCGACGGCCCTGGTTCAAGGGGGCCGGGGACCTGACGGACGACACCCACCTGCACTGGACAGATCCTTACGTGTTCTTCACCAGCCGCCAACCCGGGATCACGGCCTCCGCCCGCTGGCGGGATGCCGCCGGCCGCGGTTTCGTGATCGCCCACGATGTGCACCTGTACGACCTCTCCGCTTTCACGGCAACGCTGCAGGCGGGGCGGCGCGGCAAGGCCGCCCTCTTCCAGGCCGACGGACGCCTCGTCGCCCTGCCCCGCGACGAGAGCCTGGCCTCGCCGGAAGCCATCCGCCTGTCGGTGCTGAAGACCGCGGCCGAACTGGGCCTCAAGCCCCTGGCGGCGGGTTTTGCGGCCTGGCAGGACGGCGGCCGCGCCGAGCGCCGCATGAACCGCTATGCGGTCGGGGACGAGCGCTGGTTCAGCCTCTTCCGGCCCGTCCAGGCGGGCCAGCAGGCGTTCTGGCTGGGCGTCTTCGCCGCCGAAGAGGATTTTCTGCCGGGCACGCGGGAAGACCTGCTGCTGCTCACGGGGCTCGCCTTCCTCGTGCTGATGGCGGGCGTCTTCGTCGCCATCCGCGTGGCGCGCCAGTTCGCCAGGCCCCTGGCGCAGATCGCCCGGGAGAGCGCCCGCATCGGCACGATGGAACTGGAGACGCCGGTGCGGGTCGATGCCCCGTGGCGGGAGATCCACCGGCTCGCCGACGCCCAGGAACAGATGCGGCAGAGGCTCCTCCAGGCCGGGCGCCGGCTGCAGGAAGCCAACAGCGAACTGGAGCGCAAGGTGGCCGATCGCACCCGGGAACTGGAGGCGAGCCGCCGGAACCTGCAGGAGCGTGAGGCGTTCTACCGGGCCATCATCGAGAACGCCGTGATCGGCATCTCGCGCCTGGACACCGGCCGCCGGCGGCAGATGGTGAATCGTGCCTTCGCCGAATTCACCGGCTACAGCGTCGAGGAACTGCTGGCCGGCACGGGGCTGGACCTGATCGCCCCCGACGACAAGGCCCGCATAGGGGCGGCCTACGACGACCTGCTGGCCGGGCGCAGCCAGCGCTTCAGGACCGAGACCGGGTTCGTGCGCAAGGACGGCGGCCACCGATGGGCCGACGTCCAGCTCACCGCCATCCGCGACGACCAGGGCGAGGTCGCCTCCCTGCTCGCCACCATACTCGACGTGACGGACCGGCGAACCGTGGAGCAGGAACTGGAGCGCCAGTTCGCCCTGTTGCAGGCGCTGATCGACACCATCCCGAATCCGATCTTCTACAAGGGCGCCGACACCCGCTTCATCGGCTGCAATGCGGCCTATGAGGAGGTCTTCGCGGTGGATCGGAAGGACTTCATCGGCAAGCGGGTCCTCGACCTGGAGTACCTGCCCGAGGCGGACCGCCTCGCCTACCAGGGCGAGGACGAACGGGTGATCGCCGAGCGCGGGCGCGTGTCGCGGGAGGTCGCCATGGTGTTCGCGGATGGCAAGGCCCATGACACCCTCTACTCGGTCACCGGGTTCGCGCATCCCGACGGCAGCCCGGGCGGACTGGTGGGCCTGATCGTGGACATCACGCCCCTCAAGGAGGCGGAGCGGGAAGCGCGCAGCGCCCGGGCCGCGGCCGAGGCCGCCGCCGCGGCCAAGGCGGACTTCCTCGCCAACATGAGCCACGAGATCCGCACGCCCATGAACGCGATCATGGGCATGACCCATCTGGCCCTGCAAACGCCCCTGTCCCACCGGCAGAAGAACTACCTGCAAAAGGTGGATGCGGCGGCCCAGGGACTGTTGCGCATCATCAACGACATCCTGGATTTCTCGAAGCTCGAGGCCGGCATGATGCGGGTCGAGCACATCGAGTTCAGCCTCGACGCCGTCATGCATCAGCTGGCGGACCTGGCGATGCTCAAGGCCCGGGAGAAGAGCCTGGAACTGCTCTTCGACGTGGCCCCCGACGTGCCGCGGCAGCTGGCCGGCGACCCGCTGCGCCTGGGCCAGGTGCTGCTGAACCTGGTGGGCAACGCGGTGAAGTTCACCGAAAAGGGCGAGATCTCCGTGGCGGTGCGCGTCGCCGAGGCGCGCGGGGACGGTGTCCTGCTCGCCTTCGAGGTCCGGGATTCGGGCATCGGCATGACCGAAGCCGAGGTGGGCCGCCTCTTCAGCGCCTTCAGCCAGGCCGACACGTCCACGACGCGGCGCTACGGCGGCACCGGCCTCGGCCTCTCCATCTGCAAGCGGATCGTTGAATTGATGGGCGGGCAGATCGGCGTGGAAAGCGCGCCGGGGGCCGGGAGCCGGTTCCGCTTCACCGTGCCCCTCGGGCTCGCCGGCGCATCCGCCGTCGCCGAGGCGCCCGCGCCGCCCCGGGGACTGCGGGTGCTCGTGGTGGACGACAACGCCAGTGCGCGGGAACTGTTCCTGCAGATGCTCGGGGCCATGTCCCTCGACGCCGTGGCGGTGGACGGCGGCATGGAGGCCCTGGCCGAACTGCGCCGGGCCGACGACGCGGGCCGTCCCTACGGCCTGTTGATCGCCGACTGGCAGATGCCCGGCTTGGACGGCGTCGAAACCGTGCGCCGCCTGCGCCACGAGGCATCCATCGACACCACCCCCGCCATCGTCATGACTTCCGCATTCGACCGCGATGAGCTCGCGGAGGCCCTCGGCGAGCTCAGCGTGGGCGCCGTGCTGCCCAAGCCCGTGACGCCCTCCGCCCTCTTCGACGCCATCGCCGAGGCCCTCCATGCGGAAGGGCGGGCCAGTGCCGTCGTCGTCGGCCACGGCGCCGGGGCGGAGGTGGCGGAGGACCTGGCCGGCCTGCGGGTCCTGGTGGTCGAGGACAACGAGATCAACCAGGAACTGGCCGTCGAGATGCTCTCCGCGGCCGGCATCGCCGCCGTGGTTGCGGCCAACGGGGCCGAGGCCCTGGCCCAGGCGGCGAGCGCCGAATTCGACGCGGTGCTGATGGATTGCCACATGCCGGTCATGGACGGCTTCGAGGCCACCCGGCGCCTGCGGGAGGACACCCGGTTCGCCCGCCTGCCGGTCATCGCCATGACGGCGGGCGCCCTGGCCGGCGACCGGGAGCGCTGCCTCGCCGTTGGCATGACCGACTACATCGCCAAGCCCGTGTCGGTGCGGGAACTGCTGGCGAAACTGGCCGCCGTGACCGGCCGCCGGATCACCCTCGGGGCGGCGGCCGCGGGCAGGAAGCCGGGCGATGCGCTCCTCGACGCGGAAGGCGCGCTGGAACGCCTGGACGGCAACCGGGCCCTGCTGCGCCGCCTGCTCACCCGCTTCCACGACGACCAGCCCGCCGCCCTGGCGGCCCTGGGTGCCGACTGGAAGGCCGGGCGGGACGAGGAGGCGCGGCGGGGCGCCCATACGCTGAAGGGGCTGGCCGGGAACATCGGTGCGGAAAGGCTGGCGAAGCTCTGCGCAGTCCTGGAATCAGGGGCGGAAGCGGGAGACGGTGCGCCCGCCTTCGACTGGGGCGCCCTGGAGGATTGCTTCCGGGAAACCCGATCGGCCATCGACGCGGCACTGGGCGTCATGGAACCGGCCGCCGGCAGCCCCGCGCAGGCGGCGGATTCGACGCTGGCGACCGCCCTGGTGGAACTGGATCAGTTGCTGTCGGCCGACGATGCCCGGGCGGCAAGGCGCATCGAGGCCCTGCAGCCGATGCTGGCCGGCCGGCTCGCGGAGGGGGAACTGGAATCCCTTTCCCGCATGACCCGGGCCTATGATTTCGAGGGCGCCTCGACTATGCTTCGCCGGCTGGCGGGCATGCTGGGCGTGAAGCTCGACTGAGCACGAAGGGGAGCACAGATCATCAAGCTGCTGAACCAACAGACCGTCCTCGTGGTGGACGACACCGTCGAGAACATCGACCTGCTGACCGAGGTGCTGGGGGAGGCCTATCGCGTCCGCGTCGCCACCGACGGCGAAAAGGCGATCCGCATCGTCTATTCGGACGATCCGCCCGACATCATCCTGCTCGACATCATGATGCCGGGCCTCTCGGGCCTGGAGATCTGCCGCCGGATCAAGGCCAATCCCGACCGCCGACGGATTCCCATCATCTTCGTCACGGCGCTCTCCAGCGTCGAGGACGAACGCAAGGGGCTGGAGCTCGGTGCCGTCGATTACATCACCAAGCCGATCAGCCCGCCCATCGTGCGCGCCCGGGTCAGCACCCATCTGGCGCTGTACGACCAGTCCCGGGAACTGGAGCGGATGGTGGAGCAGCGCACCGGGGAACTCGTGGTCACCCGCCAGCAGGTGATCCGGCGACTCGGCCGGGCCGCCGAGTACAAGGACAACGAGACCGGCAACCACGTGCTGCGCATGGCCCATTACGCCCGGCTGATCGGAGAGGCCCACGGACTTGGCCGGGACGCGGTGGACATCATCTTCACGACCGCGCCCATGCATGACGTGGGCAAGATCGGCATCCCGGACGCGATCCTGATGAAGCCGGGACGGCTGGACGCGGCGGAATGGAAGGTGATGGAGCAGCACCCCGTCATGGGGGCCGAGATCATCGGGCGCCACGACAACGAGTTGCTGGAGACGGCCCGCGTCATCTCGCTCACTCACCACGAGCGCTGGGACGGCACCGGATATCCGGCCCGGCTCAAGGCGGAGGAGATTCCGCTCCCCGGGCGCATCGCCGCCATCGCCGACGTCTTCGACGCCCTGGTCTCCGTGCGTTCCTACAAGCAGGCCTATTCCGTGGAGCACTCCCTGTCCATCATGGATTCCGAGGACGGACGGCAGTTCGACCCCGAGCTGATGCAGGCATTCCGCAAGGCCTTGCCCGAGATCCTGCGCATCAAGGACATCTACGCCGACGAACGCGGCGCGTTGACCGACCTGGAAGTGGCGCGCACCACGTCCTGATCCGCGCCGGCCGAGGCCACCACTCCACTTCCTCGCGAGAAACCCGCCATGAAGAAATCCATTCCTCCCGTTCTTATCGCAATCCTCGCCATCACCCTGCCCGCCGCCGGCCCCGCCGGGGCCGCGCCGGCTGCCTCCGCGCCACCGGAGATCGCCCCCTACGAGGTCAAGCGCGCGATGCAGGGCCTCGCCCCGGGGGGATTGCGCATCACCGACGTGGCCGTCTCGGGGCTGACGGTGACCGTGAAGGGCGCCAGCCAGAACAACGAGCAGGTGAGCCGCTTCATGCGGGCCGTGGAAGGCTCCCAGGATTTCAAGTCCGCGTCGCTGCGGACCATCGGCCGGGACGCCGCCGGCAGCGGCGTGGCCTTCGATCTGTCCGCCGAGGTCAAGTGTCCGAAGCCGGGAGAGAAGGCGCAGGAAGGCAGCCTCTGCGCGCCCGGGCCGAAGCCGTCCGCCCAGACGATCTACAAGTG
>JAEUNJ010000072.1 GCA_016791145.1 Rhodocyclaceae bacterium
CGCCGTCGGGCGCCCGAAGGCGGAATCCGGCCGGGATACCCTGGCCCACATCAACCCCGAGTGCCGGGTGGTGCCGCTGGTGGAGCGCCTGGCCGGCGATCGCCTCGATGCCGAGGTGGCGGCGGCCGACCTGGTGCTGGATTGCTGCGACAACTTCGCCACCCGCCACGCGGTGAACCGGGCCTGCGTCGCCCGCGGCAAGCCCCTGGTGTCCGGGGCTGCGATCCGCTTCGACGGGCAGGTGGCCGTGTTCGATCCGCGCGAGGCCGACGGACCCTGTTACAACTGCCTGTTTCCGGAAGGCCAGGAGGCCGAGGAGGTGCGCTGCGCCGTCATGGGCGTCTTCGCGCCGCTGACCGGCATGATCGGCACGGTGCAGGCGGCCGAGGCCCTGAAGCTGCTGGCCGGCATCGGCCGGTCCCTGGCGGGGAGGCTGCTGCTGCTCGACGGCCTGTCCATGGAGTGGCGGGAGATCCGCGTGCCGCGGGACCCGGCCTGCCCGGTCTGTTCCCGGCGCGGCGCCTGAGCCGCTGGTCCGCTACTCCGCCGGCGGGCTGCGCCAGGGCCGGTGGCGGAACTTGGCCGGCGCATGGGCGACGATCACCGAGGCGGCCAGGACGACCCAGAAGGCCGCCGTTGCCATCAGGCCCGACGTGGCGAGCGCCACGACCGACAACACCTTGACCACCGTCCACAGGCCGTGGATCTGGCGGAAATAGTCGGGATTCCCCAGGCGGTCCATCACCACCATCGCCAGGCCCGAGAGGACCAGCAACGCCACGAATCCGTGCGCCGGCGGGACCCGGTCCAGCACCGCGGCGCCGGTGCCCACCACGCCCACCAGGTGGCCGACGCGAAAGACGTTGAGGACCAGCCGGCGCCCGAGCAGGGCCTCGAGGACCGAATCGCTCATGCCGGGCGGGCCCGGATGCGCAGATCCCCGCCCACCTGGCGCAGGTCGTGGATCCTCAGGCGCTGCGCCTGGTCCAGCCCGGTCAGTTCCGGCAGCGCGAACATGCCGGCGCCCGTGTCGCCGACCAGCAGCGGCGCCAGGTAAAACAGGTATTCGTCCACGCAGCCCTCGCGGACCAGGGAGCCGTTCAGCTTGACGCCCGCCTCGACGTGGATCTCGTTCAGTTCCCGCCGGCCGAGTTCCGCCATGAGGGCCGGCAGGTCCACCTTGCCGCCGGCATTGGGCAGGAGCAGGATCTCCACCCCCCGGTCCTCCAGGGCCTTGCGACGGGTCGCATCTTCCACGGCGCCGACGACGAGCAGGGGCCCGCCGTCCAGCAGGCGGGCGTCCAGGGGCAGTTCCAGTCGGCTGTCCACCAGGACGCGCAGGGGCTGCCTGTCCGTGGGCACGTCGCGCACCGTCAGGCGCGGGTCGTCGTCGCGTACCGTGCCGATGCCGGTGAGCACGGCGCAGGCGCGGGCCCGCCAGGCGTGGCCGTCGCGGCGCGCGGCCGGCCCGGTGATCCACTGGGACTTGCCGTTGGCCAGCGCCGTGCGCCCGTCCAGGCTGGCCGCCACCTTCAGGCGCAGCCAGGGCCGGCCGCGGGTCATGCGGGAGACGAAGCCGACGTTCAGTTCCCTCGCCTCGCCTTCCAGCAGCCCGCTCGCGGCGTCCACCCCGGCCTCGGCCAGTTGCCGCATGCCCCGGCCCGCGACGCGCGGGTTCGGGTCTTCCATCGCGGCGACGACGCGGGCGACGCCGGCCGCGATCAGGGCGTCGGCGCAGGGCGGCGTGCGGCCGTGGTGGCTGCACGGCTCCAGGCTCACATAGGCGGTGGCGCCGCGCGCCGCCTCGCCGGCCATGCGCAAGGCATGGACTTCGGCATGGGGACTCCCCGCCCGCTCGTGCCACCCCTCGCCAACCACGGCGCCGTCCCGCACCAGGACACAGCCGACCCGGGGGTTCGGCGTGGTCGTCAGGAGGCCACGCTCCGCGAGCTGAAGGGCTCGCGCCATGTGGGCGTGGTCGGCGCCGGTGAAGCTCACGGTCGCGGGCTCCGGCGGCCGGGCGGAGTCGTCGTCGGCGCCTTTTTCATGGCCGGCTCAGCCGGTGCGGGTGTGCCGGACCCGCGGCTTCTTGATCTCCCGGATCGCGTCCGAGAACTCGTCCACGTCCTCGAAGTTCCGATAGACGGACGCGAAGCGGATGTAGGCGACCTTGTCGAGGCGCTTCAGCTCCCGCATCACGAGTTCGCCGATCCGGTCGGAGGCCACTTCCCGCTCGCCCAGGGTGACGAGCTTCTCCTCGATGCGGTCCAGGGCCGCGTCGACGGCCTCGCTGGTCACCGGGCGCTTGCGCAGGGCGAGCATCATGCTTCCCTTCAGCTTGTCCCGGTCGTAGTCCGCCCGGCTGCCGTTCTTCTTCACGACCATCGGCAACTGGAGTTCGACGCGCTCGTAGGTGGTGAAGCGCTTGTCGCAGGCCGGGCAGCGGCGGCGGCGGCGGACGGTGTCGCCGTCCTCGTTCTCGCGGGTGTCCACCACCTGGGTGCCGGCGTCGCCGCAGTAAGGGCATTTCACCTTTCGGCCCTCCGGGCCTCAAGGCGAAACGCCTTTTCCGTGGCCCCATCCCCCCGTCCCCCTTCCCGGCGACGGGGGAGCGCGAGCGCTCCGCTAGGGGGAATTGAACGGCCATCTCCCCACCCCCCGTCCCGGGGAAGGGGGCGACCATTCGGCTCGCCCTGCGGGCGAGGGGTATGGGAGAGGGGCGGCGGGCTCATCGGGCGCCCCGGGCAGTCAGACGCCGTAGACGGGGAACTTGCGGCAGAGGTCCGCGGCCTTGCCGCGGACCCGCTCGATGACGGCTTCGTCGGCCGGCGCGTCGAGCACGTCGGCGATCAGGTGGGCCACCTGTTCGGCCTCGATCTCGGTGAAGCCGCGGGTCGTCATGGCCGGGGTGCCGATGCGGACGCCGGAGGTGACGAAGGGCTTCTGGGGATCGTTCGGGATCGCGTTCTTGTTGACCGTGATGTGGGCGCGGCCCAGGGCCGCCTCGGCATCCTTGCCGGTGATGTTCTTGGCCCGCAGGTCCACCAGGAACACGTGGGACTCGGTGCCGCCGGAGACGATGCGCAGCCCGCGCTGCTCGGACAGCACCCGCGCCATGACGCGGGCATTATCTATCACCTGTTCCTGGTAGTCGCGGAAGGCCGGCGTCATGGCCTCCTTCAGGGCGACGGCCTTGGCGGCGATCACGTGCATCAGCGGTCCGCCCTGCAGGCCCGGGAAGATCGCCGAGTTGATGGCCTTCTCGTGCTCGGACTTCATCAGGATCAGGCCGCCGCGGGGGCCCCGCAGCGTCTTGTGGGTGGTCGTGGTGACCACGTCGGCATGGGGGACGGGGTTCGGGTAGAAGCCCGCCGCCACCAGGCCCGCGTAATGCGCCATGTCCACCATGAACACCGCGCCCGCCGCCTTGGCGATCTTCGCGAAGCGTTCGAAGTCGATGCGCAGGGAGTAGGCCGAGGCGCCGGCGATGATCAGCTTCGGCTTGTGTTCGCGGGCCAGCGCCTCCACGGCCTCGTAGTCGATGACCTCGCTGGCGTCCAGGCCGTAGGGAACCACGTTGAACCACTTGCCGGAGACGTTCACCGGCGAGCCGTGGGTCAGGTGGCCGCCCATGGCCAGGTTCATGCCGAGGATGGTGTCGCCGGGCTTCAGGAAGGCCATGAACACGGCCTGGTTGGCCTGGGAGCCGGAATTGGGCTGGACGTTCGCGCAATCGGCGCCGAACAGCTTCTTCGCCCGGTCGATGGCCAGTTGCTCCGCGACATCCACGTGCTCGCAGCCGCCGTAGTAGCGCTTGCCCGGATACCCTTCCGCATACTTGTTGGTGAGCTGGGAGCCCTGGGCCTCCATGACGGCCCAGGAGACGTAGTTCTCCGAGGCGATCAGCTCGATGTGGTCTTCCTGGCGCCGGTTTTCGGCCTGGACTGCCGACCACAGTTCCGGATCGGCCTTGGCGAGGGAAATCTGCTTGGAAAACATGGGGAAATCCTTTCTGCGGCGAATCGGGAATTCTACCACCCGACGCCGCCCTCCCCGGCCCCGCTACCCCCGCCGGATCAGGGCAGGGCCTCCTCCAGCGCCGGCTCCCTGTGCCGGCCGTCGTTCCAGGAACGGACACTGAAACTGCCGCCGCCGACCTCGAGCCAGTTGAGGGTGGCGTTGGGGATCGGGAAGTCCCTCGGCGATCCCAGGTCGCGGCCGGTGGCATGCCGGTAGAGCACGTCGAGGACCCCGCCATGGGTGACCAGGAGCAGCGTCTCCCCGGGATGGGCGGCGGCCAGGGTCTCCACCGCCCCGATGGCACGGGCGGCGAAGGCCGTCAGGCTCTCCCCGCCCGAGAACTCCCAATGGGCATCCCGGCGGCGGTAGCGCTCGTGGATGTCGGGCATGTGAGCCGCCACCTGGTCGGCCGTGAGGCCCTGGAGGCAGCCGTAATGGCGTTCGCGGATGCCGACGTGGGGCTGCACCGGCAGGCCCAGCCGTTCGGCGATGGGGCCGGCGGTTTCCAGGGCACGCTTCAGGTCGCTGGCGTAGATCCGCCGGATGGGTTCGTGCGCCAGGCGGCGGGCGGCCACCAGCGCCTGGGTGCGACCGGTGGTGTTCAGACCCACGTCGATCTGGCCCTGGATGCGCTTTTGGGCGTTCCAGTCCGTCTCGCCGTGGCGGAGCAGGCAGATGCGGGTCGTTTTCATGGGGCGCGATTATCGCCCAGGGGGCGTGGGAAAGGCGTCGTTCCGGGCGGGGTTTCGTGACGCCTGCCACCCGGACGGCGCCCGGCAGGCCCCCCGGCCGGGGTCAGGCGTCCTGGAGGCGCCGGTGGGCCGACTCCCTCCGGGCATCGGCCCGCAGCGACTCGGCCAGCCGCCGGCGGACGAAATCGATGTGCGTGGCGGCGGCGTCCCGGGCCGCCTCGGGCGACCGGCCGTCGATGGCGTTCCAGATGGCGCGATGCTGCCGGCGCAGATCGGAAAGGGCCTCCGGGATGGGCACCAGTTCGCCCAGGTTGCGCCGGATGTGGTCCCGCATGAGCCTGAGCAGGCTCGCGGTCAGGTGGCCGATCACCGCGTTGTGGGCGGCCTCGGCGATGGCCTGGTGAAATGCCACGTCCCGGTCCACCTGCTCCTCCAGGTCGTCCCCGGCAAACGCGGCCTCCAGCCGTTCATGGCATTGGCGCAGGCGCTGGCGGTCGTCGTCGGTGGCCCGCAGCGCGGCGCATTCCGCCGCCTTCGCCTCCAGCATGTGCCGGAACTCCAGCATGTCCTCCCGTACCGAGGCGTGCTGCCGCAGCATCGCCTGCCAGGGTTCGGTGAATCCGGCGTCCAGGCGGTCGGTGACGAAAGTGCCTTCGCCCTGCCGGCTGGTCAGGAGGCCCCGGGCGACCAGGAGGCGGATGGCCTCCCTCAGCGACGCCCGCGAAATGCCCCATTGCAGCGCCAAGTCCCGCTCCGGCGGCAGGCGATCGCCGGCACGAAACGACCCTTCCAGGATGCGTTGTTCGATTTCCCGGGCGACGGTATCGGGGATGCGGAGTGCCGAAATCTTGCGTTCCATGATGGGAATCTGGTCTGACCACCGGAATATTACTTGAGGTTTGACCTTGGGTAAAGGGAGGTGTGATCGAGTGAAGGTGCTTGACATGGGAAGGATGATGCTCTAGATTGGCCGCCGCTACAGGTCAGACCACTAGACCACATAGAAGAGTTCAGTAAGCCGCCAAGCGATCGCCGCCCGCCCCGTGCAAGGTGGTGTCGCCGGCGCCGCGGCCGGCCGCAGGGACATGTTCCGGCGGAATCCGGAAGCGGTCGGCGAAGAATCAGGAGGGTAAGGAAGCCATGTCCACCGGAATGCCCCCGCCGCGGAGCTACCCCGCCAAGCCGGCCGATGTCTACCTGTTCGGCACTTGCGTCCTCGACCTGTTCGATCCGGAGGCCGGCGTGTCCGCCGCGGCCCTGCTGGAGCGCGAAGGCATCCGCGTCCATTACCCGCCGGAGCAGACCTGTTGCGGCCAGCCCGGGTACACCAGCGGCTTTCCCGAGGAGGCGAGGCGGGTGGCCGCCGCCCAGTTGTCCCTGTTCCCCGAGCCCTGGCCCGTGGTGGTGCCCTCGGGTTCCTGCGCCGGCATGATGCGGCTCAACTGGCCGGCCCTCTTCGCTGACGACCCGCAACACCTGCCGGCGGCGCGCGCCGTCGGCGAGCGGGTGTTCGAACTGACCGAATTCCTGGTCCATGTCTGCGGGACCCGCCTCGACGACCGGGGAGGCTCCCGGAAGGTGGTGCTGCACACTTCCTGCACGGCCCGCCGGGAGATGGGCACCCACCTGACCGGCCGCGCCCTCCTGGCCCAGTGCGCCGGCGTGGAGACGGCGCAGCAGGCCCGCGAGGCCGAGTGCTGCGGCTTCGGCGGCACCTTCTCGGTGCGTCAGCCGGATATCTCCGCTGCCATGGCCGCCGACAAGGCGGAGGCCCTGGAGGCCACCGGCGCGGAGGTCCTGGTGTCGGCGGACGCCGGGTGCCTGCTCAACATCAACGGCACGCTGGAGAAGCGCGGCTCTCGCCTGCGCGGCCAGCATATCGCGACCTTCCTGCTCGGACGCCTGGAGGGAAGGTCATGAGCGCCCCGCACGGCCGCCCACCAGCGAGCCGGAGGTTTGCGCAGGACTGCCGAACGGCAGGTCCGGCCGCAGGCCGGATGCAGCGCCGCTGCGCAAAGGGGCGCCGGCCGACTGATGGCGCCGCGCAGCGGCGAATTGCCGCCAACCTCTCCCGCGGGGAAGGGGGGAGGGAAAGGGGGAGGCCCACATGACTGCCAGGGACCGCATTCTCCGCCGCCTTCGTTCGGCGGGTGTCGAGGCGCTGCCGCCGCCGGTGCTTCCCGCCGCCTTCCGCGTCGGAGGGGCCCTGCCCGGCGAGGCGCCCGTGGATGCCCTGCGCCGCAACCTCGAGGGGGCCCAGGCCGTGGTCGTCGATGCGCGGGCCGGGGATTGGCGCGCGGAACTGGCGCGGATCTGTGCCGCGCGGGGCGTCCGTTCCCTGCTGCTGCCCCCGGGGTTCGCGCTGGCGCCCTGGCCGGAGGGGCCGGCCCTGCGCCGCTTCGACCGGCCGATCGAGGAATTCAAGACCTCGCTGTTCGAAGACACCGATGCCGGCCTGACCGTGGCCGGCTGCGCCATCGCGGATACCGGCACGCTCGTTCACGCAGACCCGGCCGGCCAGCCGCGGACGCTCTCCCTCGTGCCGCCGATCCACTTCTGCCTGCTGGACCCGCGCCGCCTGCATGGGAGCCTCGCCGATGCCATCGCGGCCGAAGGCTGGGCGGCCCCGATGCCGTCGAACCTGGTCTTCGTGTCCGGTCCTTCCAAGACCGCGGACATCCAGCAGACCCTGGCCTACGGTGCCCACGGGCCCAAGGAACTCTACGTGCTGCTGGCCGAGGCGCCCGCCGGGCCGGGGGAGTGACATGCAAAGTGCGCTGAACTTCCACCGTGACGCCAGGGCCGTGGTCGGCAACCCGGTGCTGCGGGCCGGTTTCCGGGGTGCCATGGACTTCCTGATGGCCAAGCGGGCCGCCCAGTTCCCGGACGAGGGTGCCTTCGCGGAGTTGCGCGCCGCCGGCGAGGCGATCCGCCGCTACAGCCTCGCACGCCTGCCCGACCTGCTCGAGCAGCTGGAGCGGAACCTGACCGCCAACGGCATCCGCGTCCATTGGGCGGAAACGCCGGAGGAGGCCTGCGCGCTGATCATCGAGATCACCGCCAAGGCCGGCGGCAAGCTCGTCGTCAAGGGCAAGTCCATGGTCAGCGAGGAGGTGGAGCTGAACCATGCGCTGGCCGGCGCGGGCATCGACGCCCTGGAGTCGGACATGGGCGAGTACATCGTCCAGCTGGCCGGCGAGCGGCCCTCCCACATCATCATGCCGGCCATCCACAAGACGAAGGAGGAGATCGCCCGCCTCTTCGCGGAGAAGGTGCCGGGTGTCGACTACACGGATTCGGTGGACGCGCTGATCCAGATCGGCCGGCGGGTGCTGCGCGACAAGTTCCGGGAGACGAAGGTCGGCCTCTCGGGCGTCAATGTGGCCGTGGCCGAGACCGGCACCCTCTGCCTGGTGGAGAACGAGGGCAATGGCCGCATGTGCACCACCGTGCCCGAGGTCCATGTGGCGATCACCGGCATCGAGAAGGTGGTCGAAAAGCTCGCCCACGTGCCGCCGCTGATGACCTTGCTTACCCGGTCGGCGACCGGGCAGGCGGTCACCACTTACTTCAACTGGATCAGCGGGCCGCGCCGCCCCGGCGAGCTGGACGGCCCGCGCGAGGTTCACCTGGTGCTGGTGGACAACGGCCGCAGCGGGGCCTACGCGGACCCGCGCTTCCGGGCCACGCTGCAGTGCATCCGTTGCGGCGCCTGCATGAACCACTGCCCGGTCTACACGCGCATCGGCGGCCACGCCTACGGCACCACCTACCCGGGACCCATCGGCAAGATCATCTCGCCCCACCTGCTGGGCCTGGAGGCCACGGCACCGCTGGTCACCGCCTCCTCCCTTTGCGGCGCCTGCGGCGAGGTGTGCCCGGTGAAGATACCGATCCCCGACCTCCTGATCCGCCTGCGCCAGCAATCCCAGGGCAACGCCGCAAGTCCCCTGATCCCCGGCGCCGGTGCCGGCCGCAAGCGCCTCATGGCGACGGCCATGGGCCTCTGGAGCCGCCTCTACGGGGACCCCGGCCTCTATCGCCTGTTCGCCTGGGTGGCCACCCGCTTCCGCTTCCTGGCGCCGTCCCGCCAGGGGGCCTGGACGGACAGCCGGGCACCCCTGAAACCGGCCGCCCGCACCCTGGGCGAGCGGATGGCGGACAGGCGATGAGCGGCTCCGCCCCCCGCCGCGGCGATGCCGCCACGTCAGCGCACGAACAGGCCGGGCTCCCGCTCGGCGACGCCGCGCAGGAAGTCCCACACGGCCCGGACGCGCCGCAGCCGGAAGAGATCGGCCGGCGCCACCAGCCAGAAGCAGCGTTCGGCGAAAAGGCTGTCCGCCAGCACGGGACGCAGCCTCCGGTCGGCGGCGGCGGCGTAGGGCGGCATCATGACGAGCCCCACGCCGGCGATCGCCGCCTGATACTGGGCGAGCATGCCGGTGCAACAGAAGCGGCGCTCGGGCACGACGCCCAGTTCGTCCAGGAAGTTGAGGCCCGAGGAAAGCATCCAGTCCTCCACGTAGCCGACGAAGGTGTGCCGCGACAGGTCGCCACGGCTCCGGATGGGGGGGCGCCCCTCCAGGTAGGCGCGGGTGCCGTACAGGTAGTAACGAACCGGTGCCAGGCGGGAGACCACGTAGCGGCCGGTCTCGGGCGGGTCCAGGGTGACGCCGATGTCCGCTTCCCGATTCGCCAGGTTCGCGAACCGGGGCAGGAGCAGCAGGTCGAGGGAGAGTTCGGGATTGTCGCCGAGCAGCGCAGGCAGGCGCGGGGCGATCACCAGGGTGCCGAAGACTTCCGGCGCGCCGACGCGGACGCGGCCGCGGGCGGCGGCTGCGTCGCCGCCAACCTGTTCCGCGGCCGCCAGGGCGGCGCTCTCCATCGCTTCCGCGTGGGGCAGCAGCGCCTGTCCGACCTCGGTCAGTCCGTAGCCGCCCCGGTGGCGGTCGAACAGCGGGGTTCCCAGTTCCGCTTCGAGCCGCTGGATGCGGCGCGCCACGGTGGTGTGCTCGACCCCCAGGCGGCGGGCGGAACCGGCCAGCGTCCCGGCCCGGGCGAGTTCGAGGAAATAGCGCAGATCGGTCCATTCGGGCAGTCGGTGCATGGGGCCTCGCCGGGATCGAAGGGAATGCCTGTGCATTCTTGCACGGATACCTGGTCGGATTCCCCTGTTTCGTTGCAGAAAACACCGGGTCAGAATGCTTCGATCTTCAACGATCGCGCCACCCGCCGCGCCACCCGGCCATGGACCTGACCTGCATCGTCGGACACCACGCCCGTTACCGCCCGCGGGCGACCGCCGTCGTCTGCGACGGCCAGCGCCTGGACTGGGCCGCCTTCGACCGCCGGGCGAACCGCCTGGCCCTTGCCCTGGCCTCGGCCGGCGTGGGACGCGGCGACCGGGTCGCGACGGTGCTGGGCAACTGCCTCGAACTGCTCGATGTCTATTGGGCCTGCGCGCGCCTGGGCGCCGTCGCCGTGCCCCTGTCCCCGCTGCTGATGCAGGCCGGTCTCGCCTCCCTGCTCGCCGACGCCGAACCGAAGGTGGTGTTCGCCTCGGCGGCCACCGCCGAGGCTGCCGGCGAAGCCTGTGCCGCCTTGCCCGCGACGCCCCGGTGCGTGCGGGTCGGCGAGGGCGGAGCGCCGGCCGGATTCCTCGCCTACGGGCGCTTCGCCGCCTCCGACGGCCCGGCGGTACGCGCCCAGGTGGCTCCGGACGACCCCTACAACATCATGTACACCAGCGGCACGACCGGCCTGCCCAAGGGCATCGTGCTGACCCACCGGATCCGCGCCATGTATGCCACGTTGATGGCCAACGCGTGGCGGATCACGTCCCGCTCGGTGGTGCTGCATTCCGGGGCCATCGTGTTCAACGGCGCCTTCGTCACGCTGATGCCCGCCTTCATGGCCGGGGCGGCCTACGTGCTGCACCGCCAGTTCGACGCCGAGGCCTTCATCGACACCGTGGCCCGGGAGGGCGTGACCCACACCATGCTGGTGCCGGCCCAGATCGCCGCAATACTGGATTCGCCGGCCTTCGATCCGGCCAGGCTCGCCAGCCTGGAAACCCTGGTGTCCCTGGGCGCCCCGCTGCCGCTGGCCCGGAAGGAGGCCCTGGAAGCCCTGCTGCCGGGCCGTTTCCACGAACTCTATGGCCTGACGGAGGGCTTCGTGACCATCCTCGACCGGGACGACGCGGTCCGCAAGCGCGGGTCCGTGGGCATCCCGCCCCCCTGGTTCGAGATGCGCATCCTGCGGGAGGATGGCCGCGAGGCGGCCACCGACGAGATCGGCGAGATCGCCGGCCGCGGACCCCTCCTGATGCCCGGCTACTACCGGCGGCCGGACCTGACCGCCGAGGCCATCCGCGACGGCTGGTTGCGCACCGGCGACCTGGGCCGCGTGGACGCGGACGGCTACCTCTACCTGGTGGACCGCAAGAAGGACATGATCGACTCCGGCGGCGTGAAGGTGTATCCGCGCGACGTGGAGGAGGTGATCGCCCGGCACCCGGACGTGGCCGAGGCCGTCGTCTTCGGGATCCCCGACGAGAAATGGGGCGAGACGCCGATGGCCGCCGTCGTTCCGAGGCCCGGCCGGGCCCTGTCCGCCGACGACCTGCGCGAGTGGGTCAACGCCCGGGTGGCGGCCCGCTACCAGCGGCTGAGCCGGGTGGCGATCGTTCCCGAGTTCCCGCGCAACGCGGCCGGCAAGATCCTGAAGCGCGAACTGCGCGAGCCCTACTGGGCGGCGCGGGATACCCGGATCTGAGCGGCGATGGCGGCCCCGCGAATCCGGAAGCCCCGGCCGGTGGAACTGGTTAAACTAGCGGCAAACCCTGCGGCCGCCCGGCATTCGCCGCGACGCGGCCGCGTTTCATGAGGAGAAGCCCCCGATGCAAGGACTGCTGAAGTTCTCGGCGCTGGTCGACGGCATCAACGAGCGGATCGGCAAGGCGGCCACCTGGCTCGTGCTGATCGTCGTCGTCATCAGCGCCGGCAATGCCGTGATGCGCTACGGCATCAACTGGAGTTCCAACGGCCTGCTGGAGATCCAGTGGTACATGTTCTCGGGCATCTTCCTGCTCTGCTCGGGCTACGTCTTCCTGAAGAACGAGCACATCCGCATCGACGTGGTTACCGGCCGCCTCTCGGCGCGCACCCAGAACTGGATCGACGTGTTCGGCATCCTCGTCTTCCTGCTCCCCATGGCGATGCTGACGCTGTACCTCTCCTGGCCGGTGTTCATGAACGCCTGGAATACCGGCGAGGGCTCGCCCAATCCCGGCGGCCTCGTCCGCTGGCCGGTGCGCCTGCTGATGCCCATCGGCTTCCTGCTGCTGACGCTGCAAGGCGCCTCGGAACTGGTGAAACGTTTCGCCTTCCTGGCCGGCAAGGGCCCCAACCCGCTGGAGAAGGTGAAGGGGCCAAGCGCCGAGGAGCAGCTCGCCGAGGAAATCAAGAAGCACCAGGTGGGCCACCAGGTGGCCGATATCGTCGGCATGAACCGCGGCATGGTGGACGACGGCGCCCAGGGAGACAAGAAATGACCGAGTTCCTGATCGCCAACATGGCGCCCATCATCTTCGCCTCCCTGGTCGTCTTCCTGCTGCTCGGCTTTCCGGTCGCCTTCGCGCTGGCCGCCAACGGCATCATCTTCGGCTGGATCGGCATCGAACTGGGGCTCTTCCAGCCCACCTTCTTCCAGGCCCTGCCGGAGCGCATCTTCGGCGGCATCATGAACAACGACACGCTGCTGGCCATCCCCTTCTTCACCTTCATGGGGCTGATCCTGGAGCGCTCGGGAATGGCCGAGGACCTGCTCGACACCATAGGCCAGCTCTTCGGACCCATCCGCGGCGGCCTGGCCTACGCGGTGATCTTCGTCGGCGCCATGCTGGCGGCGACGACCGGCGTGGTGGCGGCGTCGGTGATCTCCATGGGCCTCATCTCCCTGCCCATCATGCTGCGCTACGGCTACGACCGGCGCCTCGCCTCCGGCGTCATCGCCGCCTCCGGCACCCTCGCCCAGATCATCCCGCCGTCGCTGGTGCTGATCATCATGGCCGACCAGCTCGGCAAGTCGGTGGGCGACATGTACAAGGGTGCCTTCATTCCGGGCTTCGTGCTGACCGGCCTCTACGTCGGCTACATCGTGCTGGTCACGCTGGTCAAGCCGCAGTGGGCGCCGGCACTGCCCCCGTCCGCGCGGACCTTCCGGGAACCCAGCGGCAGGACCGGCGGTGCCTCCCTGGTAGTGCTGACCGCCATTTCGATTGCCGCCGCCGTCGCCTACGTGAAGCTGCGCCTGCCGCCGGAGAACCCCCTCGACGAGACCATCGTCATCGGCATGCTGGTCGCCATCGGCGTCGCCTTCGCGGCGGCCATGCTCAACCGGCTGACCAAGATGGGACTGCTCTCGGCCATGGCCGAGAAGGTCACCTTCGTGCTGATCCCGCCCCTGGCCCTGATCTTCCTGGTCCTCGGCACCATTTTCCTCGGTGTGGCGACGCCCACCGAGGGCGGCGCCATGGGCGCCGCCGGGGCCATCATCATGGCCCTGGCGCGCCGGCGCCTATCCTGGCCGCTGCTCAAGCAGGCCCTGGACAGCACCGCCAAGCTCACCACCTTCGTGGTCTTCATCCTGGTCGGCGCCCGGGTGTTCAGCCTGACCTTCTACGGCGTGGACGGCCACAAGTGGGTCGAGCACCTGCTCTCCGACCTGCCGGGCGGCCAGGTGGGCTTCCTGATCGTGGTGAACATCCTGGTCTTCGTGCTCGCCTTCTTCCTGGACTTCTTCGAGCTGTCCTTCATCGTCGTGCCCCTCCTGGGGCCGGTCGCCGACAAGCTCGGCATCGACCTGATCTGGTTCGGCGTGCTGCTGGCGGTCAACATGCAGACCTCCTTCATGCACCCGCCCTTCGGCTTCGCCCTGTTCTACCTGCGCTCGGTGGCGCCGGCCGAGCGCTACAAGGACGCCCATACCGGGGAGATCACCGAACCGGTGACCACGGGCCAGATCTACTGGGGGGCGATCCCCTTCGTGGTGATCCAGCTCATCATGGTGGGCCTGGTGATCGCCTTCCCGCAGCTGGTGGGCCACGATGCGAAACCGGTGGACACGGGCGTCGAGATCGACATCCAGCAGATGCTGCAGGACGATGCGCAGAAGTCCGGCGGCGCCGGCGCCGCGCCGCCCGCGGCCTCGCCGGCCCAGGACGACGACGCGATCACCCGGGCCATCCGCGACGCGGCCAAGGAGAACAAGTAGGAACCCCCGGACCCGCGGCCCAGCCCGCGGGTCCGGGAGTATGATTTTCCATCCCCACCGGGATACGACACCAATCCGTGACTTGCTCACGATCACAGAGGAGATGCTCAGATGGAACGTCGCAAATTCCTGCAACACGCCGGCCTTACCGGGATCCTCGCCGCCGGGACGGCCCCCGCCATCGCCCAGACGGCGCCCACCATCAAGTGGCGCTGCACGTCCAGCTTCCCGAAGAGCCTCGACACCATCTACGGCGGCGCCGAAGTCCTCTCCAAGCGCCTGGCGGCCATGTCCGGTGGCAAGTTCCAGGTCCAGGTCTTCGCGCCCGGTGAAGTCGCCCCCGGCGGCCAGGCCCTGGACGTGGTGCAGAACGGCACCGTCGAG
>JAEUNJ010000005.1 GCA_016791145.1 Rhodocyclaceae bacterium
CCCCGGCGGCGCGCTGATCGGCGACGACGCGGGCTTCCTGGTGGCGTCGCGCATCAAGGGCAGCCACGCGGCGATCAAGACCGGCATGATGGCCGCCGAGGCGGTGGCCGAGGCGCTCGCCGCCGGCCGCGCCCAGGACGAGCTGACGGCCTACCCGGAGAAGTTCCGCAATTCCTGGCTCTACGAGGAACTGCACAAGGCCCGCAACTTCAAGCCCTGGATGGCCAAGGGCACGGCCTTCGGCTCGGTGATGTTCGGCATCGACCAGATCCTGTTCCGCGGCAAGGCCCCCTGGACGCTGCGCAACAGCGCCGACCACCTGAAGCTCCAGCCGGCCAGCCAGTGCCAGCCCATCGAGTATCCGAAGCCCGACGGCGTGGTGAGCTTCGACCGCCTCTCCTCGGTGTTCCTGTCGAACACGAACCACGAGGAGGACCAGCCCTGCCACCTGACGCTGGCCGATCCGGAAGTGCCGGTGCGCACCAACCTCGCCACCTACGACGCGCCCGAGCAGCGCTACTGCCCGGCCGGCGTGTACGAGATCCTGCGCGACGACGACAGCGGAAACCCGCGCCTGCAGATCAACGCCCAGAACTGCGTCCATTGCAAGACCTGCGACATCAAGGACCCGACGCAGAACATCCACTGGGTGGTGCCCCAGGGCGGCGAGGGGCCCATCTACGAGCAGATGTAGAAGGGCCGGGGGCAGCATTTCGGCGATTTCGCGGCGCCTTTTCCCGCGAGGCGACGACACGGCGATAGTCCGAAAGGATCAACGCCGGCGGAACCGACGGGCAGCGCCTTTCGGCGACGACCCCGGCTTCCGGTGGCGGGTTCCCAATTCCGCCGATCGTAGGTCACTTCCGGCGGCCCCGGAGGCGGCGGACCGGCCCCTCGCGCTGAAGATCGTCATCGACTGCTCCGGTTCCATGGCGGGCACCAGCATCGCCCAGGCCCGCAAGGCCGGGCTGGAAATCCTCGACCGCCTGGCGCCGGCGGACCGGTTCAGCGTCACCCTGTTCGGCTCGGCGCACCGGCACCTGTTCCCCGGCCTCGTGCCCGCGCCCCCCGAAAACCTGGCGGTGGCCCGCCAAGCCTTCGCGGCCCTGGATGCCCACATGGCTGGCACGGAAATGGGCAAGACCCTGCGCGCGGCATTCACCCTGGGTCCGGCGGACGGCGAAGCGATGTCCCCTGCCCTGCTCCCGATCACCGACGGGGAAATCTGGCAATCGGAGGCATTGGTGGCGGAGGCCCGGCAAACGGGCCATCGCGCATTCACCGTGGGCGTGGGAAGCGCGGTCGCGGAAGGATTGCTGCGCGGCCTGGCGGCGGGCACGGGCGGCGCCTGCGAGCTGGTGGCGCCCCAGGAAGGCATGGCCGAGCGCATCCTCGCCCAGTTCCACCGCCTGCGCCAGCCGCAACCGCGCGACCTCGCCATCGCCTGGCCGGCGCAGCCCCTCTGGCAGACGGCCCTGCCGGCCGGACTGTTTGCCGGCGATACCCTGCACGTGTTCGCGGGTTTCACTTCCCCCGTGTCGGGGATGGTCCGGGCGACGGCCCGCCGCCATGCCGAAGACATCGAGGTCGCGTGCGCCGTCGCCGAGTCCCGCAGTGCGGACCTGCCCCGCGTCGCCGCTGCGCGGCGCATGGAGGAATTGCCCGATGCCGAAAGACTCCGCCTGGCCCTCACCCACCAGTTGCCCTCGTCCCTGACGAACTACCTGGTCGTGGCGGAAAGGGAGGTGAAGGCGGAAGAACTGCCGGCGCTGCAAAAAGGTGCCGCAGATGCTCGCCGCCGGATGGGGCGGCACGGGGGTGGCCGTCCCCAATCACATGGTGGAGGCGGAGCTCTGCCTTTCCCAATTCGACGAGGTCCGCCCCAGGATGCGCGCGGCCGGGGCGGCCGCTGCCCGGATCGAAGCGGAGTTCTGCCGTGCCGATAGGGACGAGGTCCACGCCAGGAAGCGGGCGGCCGCGGAGGCCGCTGCCCGGAACGCAGAGGAAAGGGTCCGAGAGCAAATCGCCGCCGAATCGGCGCACCGCATGCCGTCTTTCGAGTTCACCCGCTCCGACCGCGGTGCGGAGGAACCGTCGCCGGCCTTGGGAACCCCTGCCCGACTGCTGCTCGCCGCGGCACGGGAAATCCTGTCCGGCAGGGCCCCGACCCTGGCGTTTCTAGCCGGCAATTGGCTGGACCCGGTCGTTTCCGCTGCGTTGTCCGCCCTGGTGCGGGCCGGGTTCGACGAGGCCCAGGTGGTCGCGGCCTTCCTGGGCTTCCTGTGCGAGGGCGACCCCGGGGCCACGCTCGACAGGCAGTCGAGGCGCGTCCTGCTCAAGTTCTCGAAGCAATACCCGGCGGCGCCGGAAGTGCAAGGCGCGATCCGGGAACTCCTTTCCGGGACGACTGCGCTAAGCTGGAGACCCCGAACGCCGTCCGCCGTCGGCAGCGCCACGGCCCGCGGTTGATGGATGCCTGCCCCTGATTCCTGCCCCGCTGCGATGGCGGGGCAAGCCAACTGGAAGTCCCGGAGAGGAAGCGGCACGATGCTCGACCTGGAACACCTGCGCAGTTGGACGGACCGCCGCGAAGAAGCGGAAGACGTGGTGGCCGCCTCGCGGGTGGCGGCGCTGGCGGCCACCCTCGACCGGGACGATCCCGCCCCCGCGCCCGGCGACCCGCTGCCGCCCTTGTGGCACTGGATGTTCTGCGTCCCGGCCGCGCGCCAGTCGGCCCTGGGGCCGGACGGCCACCCGGCCCGGGGCGGTTTCCTGCCGCCGGTGCCCCTGCCCCGCCGCATGTGGGCCGGCGGCCGGCTGGGTTTTCCGGGCATGCTGCGGGTGGGCGACCGCGTGCGCCGCGAGTCGCGCGTGGTCTCCGTGGACCAAAAGCGGGGAAGGACGGGGGACCTGGTCTTCGTGCTCGTCCGGCACGAGTTCCACGGACCGACGGGGCTCGCCCTGACCGAGGAACACGACATCGTCTATCGCGATCTCCCCGTGCCCGGAGCGCCGGGGCCCGCGCCGGTCCCTGCCCCGCCGGATGCCGAGTGGGAGCGGACCGTGGTCCCCGACGACGTGCTGCTGTTCCGCTATTCGGCGCTTACCTTCAACGGCCATCGCATCCATTACGACCGGCGCCACGCCACGATGGCGGAGGGCTATCCCGGCCTCATCGTGCACGGCCCGCTGATCGCCACGCTGCTGGTCGACCTGCTCCGGCGCGAACGGCCCGGGGCCCGCATCGCGGCCTTCGAATTCCGGGCCGTGAAGCCCCTATTCGACATCGCCCCCTTCGCGGTGTGCGGCCGGCCCGCGGAGGATGGCGGGACCGTGCGGCTCTGGGCTGCCGACGGCGCCGGACACCTGGCCCTGGAGGCCACCGCCACCCTCGCCTGAGGGTGCGGTCGCCCGGTCCCGCCATGCAGGGCAGATTCCCGTCCTCCCCGCGGTCCGCGGCCCGAAAGGTCCCGACAGGTCACCGGCCGGGCGCGGGAGCAGCCCCCGGAGACCGTCCTTGACCCCGCGCCCCCTGGACGGCATCACGGTCGTCGCCCTGGAGCACGCGATCGCCGCCCCCTTCTGCACCCGCCAGCTTGCTGACCTGGGCGCCCGGGTCATCAAGATCGAACGACCCGGCGGCGGCGACTTCGCCCGCGGCTACGACGGGCGGGTGCGTGGACTCGCCTCCCACTTCGTGTGGACCAACCGCTCCAAGGAAAGCCTGACCCTGGACGTGAAGCATCCGGAAGCCGCGCCCATCCTGGCGGCGCTGCTCGCCCGGGCCGACGTGCTCGTGCAGAACCTGGCCCCCGGCGCCGCCGGGCGGCTCGGGCTTTCCTTCCCGGAACTGCACGACCGCCACCCGCGCCTCATCGTCTGCGACATCTCCGGCTACGGGGACTCCGGCCCCTACCGGGACAGGAAGGCCTACGACCTGCTGATCCAGGCGGAATCGGGCTTCCTGTCGGTCACCGGCACGCCCGAGGACCCCGCCAAGGCCGGCTGCTCCATCGCCGACATCTCGGCGGGCATGCATGCGCATGCCGGCATCCTGGCGGCCCTCCTCCAGCGGCAGAGGACCGGCCGCGGCGGCCGCATCGAGGTGGCCCTGCTGGACACCATGGCGGAGTGGATGGGCTATCCCCTTTACTACGCCTTCGCGGGCGCGGACCCGCCGCCGCGCTCCGGCGCGGCGCACGCGACCATCTACCCCTACGGCCCCTTCCGGACCGGCGACGGCCGGACCGTGGTGCTCGGCCTGCAGAACGAGCGCGAATGGGGCGCCTTCTGCGCGAAGGTGCTCCTCGACCCGGAGCTCGCCCGGGACGCGCGCTATGCGTCGAACCCGCTGCGCACGGCGGCGCGGGGCGAGCTCGGCCCCCTGATCGAGGGCATCTTCTCCAACCTGTCGGCGGCGGAGGCGGAGGCGCGCCTCGATGCCGCCGGCATCGCCCACGCCCGGGAAAACGACATGCACGACCTGTGGAACCACCCGCAGCTTGCCGCGCGCGGAAGGTGGACCCGGGTGGAGAGCCCCGCGGGCCCGCTGCCGGCCCTGCTGCCACCGGCGGTCCCCGGCGGCGTGACGCCCCGCATGGACGCCATCCCCGCCCTGGGCCAGCATACCCGGGCGATCCTCGCGGAACTCGGCCGTTCGCCCGGCGAGATCGAGCGCCTGGTGGCCGCGGGCGTGGTCTGAGCTGCCAGGAGGCACCTCTTCGCGACCGTAAGAGGCGACAAGCGCCCTCCACCAGCGGTCGCGGCGAAACCCCGCTGACTGAGCACCAAAGGCCCGCGGCGATTCGGGCCCCCGCCTGCCCGATCGGAGCCGCGCCATGCGACGGGAAGCCCGGAGCAGGCTTCCCCGGTCCCCGACCTTCTCCCCGTGGCCCCGCAACGGGAATTGCCCGCGACGGCGCCCGCACTGTGGGCAACCCCCTGCCAGCCCTGTTGCTGCTCCCCATGGCATGGTTTGCGCTGAATCTCCGTACCGCTACGACCGCCGGCGCCGACCCGCCGACCTAGCCCGGCCGACACCATGAAATGGCGGGGCACTGCAATCTGCGCGCAATGCCCGGGAAATGGCTCCGTAACGGAAGGCCCAAAGAATGGCGCCCGTCACGAGAGAGAAAAGGAGAATGGCATGCTGCAGACCGTTATCGGCACCATCGGCGAGGAACGCCACCATCATTACCGGGTGGGGCTCGCCCGCGGCCCCGAGGAGATACTCGAGGCCCAGCGGCTGCGCTACCGGGTGTTCGCGGAGGAGATGGGGGCGCGGCTGACGTCCCGGGCCCTGGGTTTCGACGTGGATCTCTACGACGCCCATTGCGACCACCTGGTGGTGCGCGACGAGGCGGCCGACCGCATCGTCGGCACCTACCGCATCCTGCCGCCGGCGGCGGCCCGCCGGATCGGCGGCTACTACACGGAATCCGAGTTCGACCTCTCGCGCCTGCGCCACCTGCGGCCCGGGCTCGTGGAGGTGGGCCGCTCCTGCATCGACGCGGATTACCGGAATGGCGCGGTGATCGCCCTGCTCTGGTCCAAGCTTGCCGAATACATGGCGCGGGGCGGCTACGGCCACCTGATGGGTTGCGCCTCCATCGGCATGGGCGACGGCGGGCACAATGCCGCGAACATCTTCGTGCAGGCCATCGAGGGGCACATGGGCCCGCCCGAGTACCGGGTCTTTCCCCGCCATCGCCTGCCCTTCGAGCGCCTGGTGACGGGCCACCGGGCCGAGATCCCGGCGCTGGTCAAGGGCTATCTGCGGGCCGGCGCCTACATCTGCGGCGAACCGGCCTGGGATCCGGATTTCAACACGGCCGACCTGATGCTGCTGCTCCCGATGAGCCGGATCAGCAGCCGCTACGCGCGGCACTTCATGGCACCGCGGGCCGTGGCGGCCGCCTGAACCGGCCGCCCGCGCCGGGGGGCCGGCCCCTCAGGCCGGGGAGCGCGCCAGCCACTTGCGGACCACGCCGTAGAAGGAGGGCGGGTCCACGGGCTTGGTGATGAAGTCGTCCATCCCCGCGGCGAGGCAGCGGTTCCTGTCCTCCGCGAAGGCGTTGGCCGTCATGGCGACGATGGGCATCCGCCCCCGGGCCGGCAGGGAACGGATGCGGCGCGAGGTCTCGAGCCCGTCCATGCGCGGCATCTGGATATCCATCAGGATCAGGTCGAAGCGGCCCACCGCGGCCAGCGCGAGCGCCTCGACGCCGTCGGCCGCGGCCACCACCTGGAGGCCGACGTCGGTCAGCAGCTCCGTGGCGACCTCCGCATTGATGGGCTCGTCCTCCACCAGCAGCACGCGGCGCCCGGCGAACTCCGCCCGCAGGCCCGCATCCACCGATGGCGGCGCCGGCGCGGGGCCCGCCGAGGCCCCGCTCCGTTGCAGGCGCGCCGTGAACCAGAAGGTGCTGCCGGTCCCCGGGACGCTCGTGGCGCCGGCATCGCCCCCCATCATCCTGGCCAGGCGGCGGGTGATGGCCAGTCCCAGGCCGGTGCCGCCATACCGGCGGGTCACGGAGTTGTCGGCCTGCTCGAAGGCCTCGAACAGCCGCTCCCCGTCCTCCGCGGAGAATCCCACGCCGGTGTCGCGTACCTCGAAGCGCACCACCACCTCCCCCGGCGCCTCCTCGACCGCCCAGGCACCCAGGGTCACGCTGCCTTGTTCGGTGAACTTCAGGGCATTGCTCGCGTAATTGACCAGGGCCTGCTGGAGCCGCACGGGATCGCCGCGCAGACCGACCGGCAACGGACCGGTGCCGACCAGCAGGCGCAGCCCCTTCTCGCCGGCGCGGTCGGCCAGCATCGACACCACGTCGCCCAGGATGCCGGGGACATCGACGTCGCGATCCTCCAGGATGAACTTCCCGGCCTCGATCTTCGACAGGTCGAGCACGGCATTCACGATGTCCAGCAGGTGCTGGCTGGCCCGCTCGGCCTTCTCGAGGCGCTGCGCGTTCTTGCCCGACACGCCGTCCCGTTTCGCCAGGTGGACCATGCCGAGGATCGCGTTGAGCGGCGTGCGGATCTCGTGGCTCATGTTGGCGAGGAACTCGCTCTTCGTGCGGGCGGCCCGCTCGGCATGCTCCTTGGCCTGGACCAGGGTCTGCTGGAGGGCGAGTTCGTCGCTCAGGTCCCGGGTCAGGATGGCCCAGCCCTCGCCCTCGTCTCCCCCGCCCAGGGCCACGACGGTCATCTCGAGCTGGAAGGCCGTGCCATCGCAGCGGCGGCCCTCGGTGCGCCGGCGCCCCGCCGGCCCGGGGGCGTCCTGCCGCCACGCGGAAATGCAGTCGCCGGCATCCCGGCCGAGGAGGGCGTCGCCGTCGGCGCGAAACATGCGCCGGGCATTGTCGTCCATGGATGTGATGCGCCCCGCGGCATCGGTGCGCGTGACGCCCAGCGCAGTCGCCTCGAGCAGGAGGCGGTTCTGCTCCGTGGCCCGGCGCCTGGCCAGCAGGCCTCGCATCCGGACCTTCAGTTCGAGGGGTACGATCGGCTTGGAGATGTAGTCGTCGACGCCCAGGTGGAAGAGCTCGATGCGGCGCGCCGGCGTGTCGAAGGCCGTGGCGGCGAGGATGGGCATGCGTCCGGTCTCGCCGGGCTGGCGGCGGATGCGGTTGATGAAACGCGAACCGGACATCCGCCCGCCGAGCACCACGTCGCAGAGGGCCAGGTCGTAGCGGGCTTCGGCAAGGGCGAGCCAGGCGTCGTCGGCCGCACCGAAGGCGTCCACCCGCATGCCCCATTCCTCCATCTGGGCGGTGAGGGCCAGCCGCTGGTCCGCGGCATCCTCCACGTAGATCACCCGGCAGGGAAGCGGCCGGTGGATGTCCAGGAACCGGCGCATGTAGGTGACCAGTTCGCCCACGTCCTGCCGGCGGAAGATTTCGGTGACGCCCGCCGTGGCCGCGCGGATCGCCATGGATTCCGACGGGTTGCCGGTGAGCACGACGATGGGCTGGAAGGCTGCCGCACCCGATTCGCGCAGGCGGCCCGCCAGGTCGATGCCGTCGGCGTCGTCGAGCTTCCCGGCGATGATGAAGAACTCAAAGCCGCCGCCGGCCGCCCGCGCCATGGCCGTGGCGCCGTCGGCCACGTGGGTCAGCCGGGACTCCGGGAACTCGCGCAACCCGTCGGCGACGATGTCGCGGTAAAGGGTCGAGCCGTCGACGATGAGGATGTCCACTCGCCTGCCGTTCCTGGATGACCTGTGGTGACCGCCCCGGCGGGTGTTCTCCGGTGAGGTAAGCGGGCGCCGCCGGATGACGCGGGGCGCGGGCCCGGCGACGGCCCGGGGTCGCCACTCGGCGCAATGATAGCCGCGAACGGCAACCGGATGTGCGCGGCATTTGCGCATGGCTTATGCCGTGAGCGCTTCGGCCAAGAGCGCCTCCGCGCATCGCCGATGGGCCGGCCGCAGCGGTGCGCCCGGGCGGTGCGCAAGGGGCCGCCCGGCGCAGGATCAGCCGAGGCGGATGGGCACGTACATCCGGCGATCGCCGCGCTGGACCAGCAGGGCGACGCCCTTGCCGGATTCCCCGACCCGGGCCTGCAGTTGCGCGGCATCGCGGACGGGTTCGCCGTTGGCTGCGACGATCACGTCGCCCGGGCGGATGCCTGCCCGCCGCGCCGGACCCTCGCCCACGTTCTCGACGACGAGCCCGTGCCCTCCCTCCACGCGCCCCTGCTCGCCGGCCGCCAGGGGCCGCACCGCCAGGCCCAGCGGCCCCGATGGGTCGCCCGCCGCGGCCGGGCGGCCCGCATCCGCGGTCTTCATCTCGCCGACCGACAGGGTAAGTTCGATCTGGGCCCCGCGCCGCCACACCTGCAACTTCGCCTGCGTGCCCGGTGCCGTGCCCGCCACCAGGACTGGCAGCTCGTTGGAACGGGATATTTCGCGGCCGCTGTAACCGAGGATCACGTCCCCGCTGCGGACGCCCGCCCTGGCAGCCGGACTGCCCGGCTCGACGGCGCCCACCAGGGCGCCACGGGGCCGGTCCAGCCCGAAGGACTCGGCCAGGGCCTGGTCCACTTCCTGGATGCTGACGCCGATGCGCCCGCGGCTCACCCGGCCGTGGCTCACCAGTTGGCGTTCCACGTCCATGGCCACGTCGATGGGGATGGCGAAGGACAGCCCCTGGTAGCCGCCGTTGCGGCTGTAGATTTGGGAGTTTATGCCGATGACCTCGCCGCGTGCGTTGATCAGCGGGCCGCCGGAGTTGCCCGGGTTGATGGCCACGTCGGTTTGCATGAACGGAACGTAGCCCTCGTCCGGGAGGCTGCGCGACATGGCGGAGATGATGCCCGCCGTGACGCTGGACTCGAAGCCGAAGGGCGAACCGATGGCCAACACCCACTCGCCGACGCGTGCCTGGCGGGGGTCCCCGATCTTCACCGTCGGCAGGTCGCGGGCATCGATGCGCAGCACCGCCACGTCGGTGAGCCGGTCGATGCCGACGACGCGGGCCTTGAATTCCCGCTTGTCGTTCAAACGGACGTTCACCTCGTCTGCATCCGCCACCACGTGGGCATTGGTCAGGATCGTCCCGTCGGAACCGACGATGAAGCCGGACCCGACGCCGCGCGTCGGCATGCGCCCCTGCGGGCCGGGCGGGCCGAAACGCCGCAGGAACTCGCTCAGCGGCGAGTCGGGTTCCAGGTCCGGGGGTCCGCGGAATCCGGTCGGCGCGGTGCCGGCGACGGCGATGTTCACCACGGCCGGCCCGGCCAGGGCCGCGATGGCCGCAAAGTCGGGCACCGCCGCCATGGCCTGGGGCAGCGGCGGCACCGGGACGGCCGGTGCGCCGGCCGCGGGAGCGGCCTGGGCGTTGGCGACCCCCAGATGGTCGTGAAGAACGTAGCCGCCGGCGAAGGCGGCGGCTACGGCGGTCGCGAGGGCTGCTTGCCGAACATTCATGGTGGGCTCCCGGGTATCAGAGGTCGAAGTACTTCCGCGACGCATCGATGAAGCGTCGGACAGCATCCTGTTGCATGGTTTGTCTCCGTTGCGGTCTGCGAACGAAGCTATAGATGACGACCGATCCGGCGGGTTCAAACCGGATTTGTAAGGGGACTTTTCAGGGGACCTTGAAACGAATGCCCGGAAAGGCAAGAAGCCCGCCCCGGCTTCCACCCGGACGGGCCTCCTGATCGACGCTTTAGCCGCACTTGGATGGCGCCCGCAAGCTGTACCTCAAATCGGCGCCGCCCTCACGGGCGGGGACCTGAACGGTCCCTGAGGATGTGACGATCTAGTGTTGCGATCCGTTGTTCAGCGCTAGGTTCCTCCCGGAAATGCCTTCACATCGAACGCAATGACACTCTATGCCTCACCGGGGCGGAATGTCAATTCCGCCGGTGCCTCTCATTCCCCGACGACGAACCGGGCCATGCGCTCCCGCTCGGCGGCGGAGGGCAGGCGCCCGGTGCCGGCCGCCAGGTTCTCGACCAGGTGCACTAAACGCCGCGTGGCCGGGATCGTGCAGGTCACCGCCGCGTCGCCGAGTATCCACTTGAGGAAGAACTGGGCCCAGGTCGCGACGCCCAGGTCCCCGGCCCAGGGCGGCAGCGGCCGGCCGCGCACCCTCCGGAACAGGGCACCCTCCGCGAACGGCCGGTTGGCGATGACCCCGACACCCAGTTCCGCCGCCAGCGGAAGCAGGCGCCGGCCGGCCTCGGGCTCGGCCAGCGAATAGTTGATCTGGATGAAGTCCGGACGCTCCGACCGCATCCATCGTTCGAGTTCGCCGTGGGCACCGGCGTGATGGTGGGTGAGGCCCCAGTAGCGGACCCGGCCGGCCGCCTTCCACTCCCGCAGGGTCCGTACGTGGACGGCCGCGTCCACCAGGTTGTGCACCTGCATCAGGTCCGCGCGGGTTGCCCGCAATCGCCGCAGGGACTCCTCCATCTGCCGGATTCCCGCTTCCCTTCCCTCCGTCCACACCTTGGTGGCCAGGAACAGGCGATCGGCGCCGAGGTCCGCGGCAAGGCGGCCGACGACGGACTCGGCCCGGCCGTACATGGGAGAACTGTCCACCACCGCTCCACCGCCGGCCACGAAGCCTGCCAGGGTCTCCCGCGCCTCGGCCAGTTCCTCCGCGCCCTCGACATCGAATGCGATCCAGGTGCCGAGCCCCACCGCGGGCAGGGCTTCCGCTCTCCCCGGAATGGGCCTTCTCAGCATCGCCGGCGGCCCGGCGGGAATGGCCGCACCCCCTGCCGCCATGGCCGCCAAGCCGCCCAGCACGCGCCGCCGCAGACGCCCGCGGTGCCCGAGCGCTGCTTCGGATCCGTCCTGCTCCGCGGGCCCGTGCGGGTCATCCCGATCGCGGATTCGGCGCGCCCCGTCCGCGGCCATGCCCGGGTCCTAGGCTCCGCGGCTGCCACCGCCCGGGGCCTTGCCTCCGGCATAGCGGCGCAGGGCCCGGCGCAGGAACAGCATCTGGCTGCGGTAGTTGGAGCAGCCTCGGCACATGGCCAGATGGGTGCGCAGGCGCAAGAGTTCGGCCAGGGAGAGGCGGCGGTCGAACCCCTCGGAAACCAGGCGGGAGGCATCCTTGCAGCGCATCAGCCTGCCCCCCCGGCCGCGAACCATCCGCCGTCCAGGCAACGCCTCAGGGAATGCCTTGCCCGGTGCAGGATCACGTGGCAATTGCCCGCGGAGATGCCCAGTTCGCCGCAGATCTCGTCGGTTTCCAGACCCAGGAATTCGCGCATCATGAATATCCTCGCGGTGTTCTCGGGAAGGTGTTCGAGGCAGGCATCGAAGACCTCCCAGAATTGTTGCTGCTCCAGCGCCTCGTCCGGCCGGACCCAGGCTACCGGCGCCACCTCCGGGCGCCAGTGGGCACGGCCGTCGAACAAGGCCTCGAAGGTCTCGTCCAGGGCCTCGCCTTCGGTCCCGAGGGCCGAGGCGTTGATCATCCTCGTCCGATGCCGGATCGCATCCACGATCTTGTTGCGCAGGATGGAGAACACCCAGGTCTTCAGCGCCGAGCGGCCGGCGAATCGCTCCGCCCCGTCGAAGGCGGCGAGCAACGCTTCCTGCACCGCATCCTCGGCGGCCTGGGAATCCCGCAACTGCAGCAGGGCGAAACGGACCATGTCGCGCCGTATCTCGGCAAGCATGGCCCCGTCTTTCCGCCAATCCTCCATTGCCACCGCGTCCCCTCCCCGAAAGCGCTCCGCCTGCCCCGGCGTCGCGCCACTATAACGCCATGCCGCCCGCGGCACGCCGCGGCCGGATCCGGAGGGGCCCCGGCGGCGCACCCCCGCGTCCTGGCCGGGGACGGTCCCGATGACTGCGTCCATGGGCATCTGTCGGCCGGACGGGGGAAACCTTACGGCCTTCGCGTCAGGGATCCGGAAAACCCGGGGCATGCCGGACGATCCACTCGGCGGCAGCCACCTCGCTCGTCACGGTGCGGCCCCGGCGGGCGAGCCGCCGGCGGTAGCGCTCGATGTGGATCACCTGCTCCACCATGCGGACCAGGAAGGCAGCGCCGGGGTCGGCAAAGCGCACCCCAATGGCATACCCGGCACGTTCCGGGCGGCACCAGGCGACATGGGCGTCGGGGAGGTCCATCGGCGGGTCCAGGCAGGGCAGGCGCAGGTGGAGGTGGGTCCCCGGCTGCAGGGCGTGACACCAGTGGAAGGCGAGTCCGCCACAGCCCAGATCGGTCATCCGGGGCGAATCCGCGCCCTCGACGGACGCCCGGCGGATCTCGACAGGCAGTTCCGACGGGTGGCGGATGTAGCGGCGGGCGTCGGCCATGGGGCGGCTCCCGGGGCGGGTTCCGGCGGAAGGGGCCGGCGTCGCCATTGCAGCACGCCGGGCGTCCGGTGGCAACGGGCAGTGCGCGCCGCACCGCGCCAAAAAGCGGCCGCCTTCGGTTAAGCTTGCCCCATGGTTCAAGCCAACGATTCCCCCGCAGGCATCGAGCGGCGGCAGAATTCCCGCTACCGCCTGGTGCGGCCCCTCACCGGGTTCATCGAACACCACGAACGGCGCTATCCCGGCGCCGTGCTGGATTTGTCGGTGGCCGGCTTCCTCCTGCACCTGCCCGGCGGCGACCCGGAGCGCTTCCGCCGAGGAAGCGAGATGGATTTCGGGGAAGTGGTGTTCGGGGAGACGACCTTCGGCGGCTTCGGACGCATCGCCAACGTACGGCCCCTGGTGGGCGGCCCGGGACTGGGATTCCAGTGGGACGCATACGTCTACGAGGAATCCCGGGCCGTCATCGACCAGCTCATCGCCGACCTGATGCGGCAGCGCCTCGCCGGTTGCGTGCTGCGCCGGGACCAGCGGGTCATGATCCGCGGCCACCTCTCCGCCGCCTTGTCGGTGGACCTGCACTCCGCCGTTTCGGCGGGAGCCTGCGGAATCTCCCTGGCCGACACGGTTTCGCTGGACTCCTCGGGGCTCAACGTCCTCCTGGACATGGTGCGGTCCGGCGTGCCCATCCTCGACGCCGCCCCCGAGATCCGCGAGCACCTGCAGCGCTTCCGCCTGCTCGAATCCGCCGCGCCCACCGCCGGGGAGGACGCCTGACGAACCCGGCGGAACCCGTCCACGCCCGGCGGCACGGCGTGCCGACGACGCCGTCCTCCCATGCCCCGATGCCCGCGACCGCCCCAATGCCGGGGCGCGGACCGGGAAACCCGCAACGTCCTGGATCATGAAAGCCCTCCAAGTCGCCCTGGCCGCCGTGGCGGCCACCGTGGCCCTCCTGGCCCTCCCCTTCCTGCTTCCCGCCGGGCGCCCGTCGGCCGTCGATCCCGGCCTCCCTTGGGAGGTGCAGGTCCCGGGCGACGGCAGCTCCCGGGTGTTCGGCCTCACGCTGGGCACCAGCACCCTGGCCGACGCCCGGGTCCGCCTGGGTGCCGACCTGCAACTGGCCATCGTCGTCGCACCCGGCGAGGCCCCCTCCCTTGAGGCCTTCCACGACCAGGTCACCGCCGGCTTCGTCGCCGGCCGCATGGTCGTGACTGCCGACGTTCCGGCTGCCCGGCTGGAAACCCTGCTGGGTCGGGCGAAGAAAGCCGAGTACATGGAGAGCACCACGCGGCGGGTAACGCTGGCGGACGAGGACGTGGCCCGGGTCATGGAGGCTCCGATCGCGGCGATCGCCTTCGTGCCCAGCGTCCAACTCGACGAGCAGATGGTCCTCCAGCGCTTCGGAGTCCCCGCGCAGCGGGTACGCACCTCGCCGACCGCGGAACACTTTCTGTATCCCGACCGCGGACTGGACGTCGTGCTCGACAGCAAGGCCCGGGAGGTCCTCCAATACGTGGCGCCGCGCCACTTCGAGCGACTGCGGGCTCCGCTGCTCCGCCCGCCCTCCTGACCCGTCCCCGCGGAACGCACGCCAGTGGACCGCGTCGGTGCGGTGGTCATCGGGGCGGGGGTGGTCGGTCTCGCCAGCGCCCGGGCGCTGGCGCTGGCCGGCCGGGAGGTCCTTATCCTCGAAAGGCATGGCGCCATCGGCACCGAGGTCAGCGCGAGGAACAGCGAGGTCATGCACGCCGGCCTCTATTACCCGCGCGATTCCTGGAAAGCGAAATTCTGCGTCGCAGGCAACGCGAGGCTTTTGGAATACTGCGCCAGCCGGGGGATCGACCACCGGCGCTGCGGCAAGCTCGTGGTGGCGACCGCCCGGGGACAGGAGGCAGGACTGGAATTCCTGCACCGGCAGGGCACCGACAACGGAGTCGCCGGGCTGCGGCTGCTCACCGCCCGGGAGGCGGCGGCGCTGGAGCCCGCCCTGCATTGCACGGCCGCCCTGCTTTCCCCCAATACCGGCATCGTGGACAGCCACGCGCTCATGCTGGCCCTGCTGGCCGACGCCGAGGCCCACGGCGCGTTACTGGCCCTGCGGACCCCGGTGACCGGAGGCGCCATCGGGAAGGACGGGATCGTCATCGAGACCGGGGGCGACAGGCCGCATCGCCTCGCCACGGACATCCTAGTCAATTCCGCGGGATTGTCGGCGCCGGCCGTGGCGTCCATGCTGACGGGATTTCCGGCGGGACGCATCCCCTGCCCGCGCTTCGCGAAGGGCAGCTACTTCGCCGTGACCGGGCGCTCGCCCTTTTCGCGCCTGGTCTATCCGCTGCCGGTGCCGGGCGGACTCGGCGTGCATCTGACGCTGGACCTGGCCGGGCAGGCCCGCTTCGGGCCCGACGTGGAGTGGGTACCCGCGCCCGACCATGCGGTCGACCCCGGAAAGGCCGCCGCATTCCGTGCGGAGGTGCGGCGTTACTGGCCGGGTCTGCCGGAGGATGCGCTGGTCCCGGCCTACGCGGGCGTGCGGCCGAAGGTCCACGGTCCGGAAGCTCCGGCGGCCGATTTCATGATCGAGGGACCGCAGGATCATGGCATAACCGGCCTCGTCCATCTGTTCGGGATCGAATCGCCGGGACTGACCTCCTGCCTTGCCCTCGCGGACCATGTCGCGGACATTGCCTGAGCGGAGACCGCCGTCCGGGACCAACGGCCCCGCGTGGCCCGCAAGCCCGCGAAAACCCTTGAAAATAGGTTGTAAGCCCTAGAAATCCCGGCAAGAATTCCACCATGCCGTGCGGGTCCGCTGGGGAACCGCCGGTGCCCGGAACAAAAGGAGAACACACATGGTTGCCAAGACCGCCACCGCCAAACCCAAGGCCGCCAGGGCGCCCGCCGCCAAGCCGGCCGCCCGCAAAGGCGCGGCCCCCAAGACCGCCCGCAAGCCCGCCGCCGCGAAGAAGGAGCCTTCCCTGCTGCGCAAGATCAACGCCCGCAACCGCGAGAACGTCGCTGCCGCGATGAGCGTGACCCGCGACATGTCCTATCGGCTGATCGACTCCCAACGGGCGATCTGGCTGGCGGGACTGGGCGCCCTCGCCAAGGCGAGCACCGCCGCCGGAACCCGGGGCGGCAAGGCCTTCGAGGCCCTCGTGAAGGCCGGTGAAACGCTGGAATCCCAGGCCCGCACCACCGTCGACACCGGTGCGGACCGGCTGAAGGGCGGCGTCGACGCGGCCACCTCCTACGTGGACAAGAACCTGGCCAGGTTCGAGGATGCCTTCGACACCCGCGTCGAGCAGGCCATGGAACGGCTCGGCTTTCCGAAGAGCGAGGCCTTCCGGCAGCTTTTCGACCGCCTGACGGAACTGGCGAAGAAGCTCGAGGACAAGGTGCGCAAGTAACCGCGCCCGCAGCAATCGCCCGGTCCCCGTCGCGGGGCCGGGCGCGTAGAATGCAGCAATGGCCGTCAAAGACCTCGAGTTCGTATTCCGGCCCGAATCCATAGTCGTCCTGCATTCCTCCGGCAGTCCCGAGGCCATGGGACGCCGGGTCGTCGAGAACGCCCGGGCCGGATTCGCCGGGCCCGTCTTCGAGGTCGAGTTCTTCCGCCTCCCCCTTATCGGCAGCCGGACGGCACCGGGGCTGGATTCCCTGTCCACGACGCCCCACCTGGCGATCCTTTGCCTCGCGCCCGACCAGTTGCCCGATGCCCTCGATCTCGTCGGCGAGCGGGGCGTGCGGGCCGCCCTGATCCCGGTGCCCGTTCCGGCGGCCCTGCGCGGCGAGGGGGATGCCAGCCTGCTCGACGAGATCCGGGCGCGCGCGCGCCGCTTCGGGATGCGCATCGTGGGGCCGGGCTCCATGGGCGTCCTCGTCCCCGCCGTCGGCCTCAACGCGGGCACCGCGCACGTGGGGACCCGGAGCGGTGCCATCGGTTTCGTCGCCGAATCCCCGGGCCTGTGCGATGCGATGCTCGACTGGGCCGATGCCTGCGGTGCCGGCTTCTCGTCGCTGATCCACCTGGGCCAGGCGATCGACGTGGACCTGCCCGACGTGCTGGATTTCCTCGGCAGCGATCCGGCCACCCGCGCGGTCATCGCCCAGTTCGACCGGGTGCGCAGCGGTCGGCGCTTCCTGTCGGCGGCCCGCGGTGCATCGCGCAACAAGGCGGTCGTGGCGATGCGCGTGGGCGCCGCCAACCCGTCCGCCCGCACCGCCACCACGGATCTCGGCCGCCTGCTCACCCAGGACGAGGTCTATGACGCTGCCCTGCGCCGGGCCGGAATCGTGCGGATTCCCAACGTCGAGGGCTTGTTCGACGCGATCGGGCTGGTGGGCGGCGTCAGGACCGTCCAGGGAGACCGACTGGCCATCGTCTGCAACGATCCCGGGCTTGGGCAGATCGCAGTTGATTTCCTCGTCGCCGGCGGCGGACGCGTCGCGCCCATCGGCCGGGCCTGCCGGGACGAGCTGGCGCGGATGGGGGTCGCCTGGGCGCCGGGCCGCGCCATCGAGTTGCCACCCGACGCACCGCCCGAAGCCTATGGACAGGTCCTGGAACGCGTGGACCGGGAGGACACCCTGGATGCCCTGCTCCTCGTCCACGCGCCCAATCTCTTTGCGCCGGCCGACGCGGTGGTGCAGGCCGTCGGCGAGGGCGTAGCCAGGTCCCAGCACGCCGTCATCACCTGCTGGCCCGGCGGCACGGTGGCTTCCCGCGCCCGCGCGGCCGTGGAGGCCTTCGGTCTGCCGGCCTACCCGACGCCGGAGAAGGCGGTCAACGTCTTCCTGGGAGTCAGCCAGTACCAGCGACTGCAAAAGGTGCTCCTCGAACTGCCCCCGTCCAGGGCCGTCGGCCTGGAGCCCGACGAGGACGAGGCGCGCCGCGTGATCGCCGGCGCCCTCGCCGCTGGCCGCACGCGGCTCGACGAAGCAGAGGTGCGGCGCATCCTGGCGGCCTACGGCGTACCTCTGGCGGAGGCCCCGCTGGCCCGGTCCGGCGCCGATGCGGCGCGCCTGGCCGCCGGGCTTGGCTTCCCGGTGGCATTGCGGGCGCAGCTCTCGGATGAAGCATGGCAGCCGCCCGGAGGGCTCTGGGCCCACCATCTGGAATCGGCGGAGGCTGTCCAGGACGCCGCCCGGACGATGCGGCGTCCCTATCTGCGGCGCGCCGACGGCGTCCGGGTCACCGGTTTCAGCGTGCGCCGGATGGATCCCCGGCCGGGCGCCCGCCGCCTGGCAGCCGGCGTCGTTCCCGATGCCGTGTTCGGGCCGGTGCTCGTCCTCTCCGACGCCATGGACGGCTGCCGGGGCCGACGGACCCGGGGCGTGGCGCTGCTTCCCCTCAACATGGCCCTGGCCTCGGAACTGATCGACCGGCTGCGCCTGGCGGAGCCCACCGCGGAACCCGGCAGCCCGCAAACCCTCGACACGGAGGCCCTGGCGCGCACCCTCGTCTGCCTGTCCCAACTGATCGCCGACATCGACGAGGTGGCCGAGGTCGAGATCGATCCGCTGCTTTGCGACGCGGATGGGCTGGCGGTTGCCGAGGCCAGCATCCGCGTCGTCGCCGCCATGCGCCGCCGCGGCGCCCGGCGGCTGGCAATTCGCCCCTACCCGCGCGACCTGGAAAGCGTTGCCGACTGGAATGGCGGGACGATCCGGCTGCGACCCATCCGGCCCGAGGACGAGGAAGCCCTGGCCGGACTCCTGGAGGCCCTCGACCCGGTAGATCTGCGTTTCCGCTTCTTCAGCCCCCTCCGCCAGGTGCCCCGCTCCCAACTCGCCCGGTTCACGCAGATCGACTACGATCGCGAGATCTCCCTGGTGGCCCTGGAGGACGAAGCGGCCGGCGGCCGGATGCTCGGCGAGGCGCGCATCGTCGGCAACGTGGATCGCGAGTGGGCGGAGTTCGCCATCGTGGTCCGTTCCGACGTGGCCGGGCGGGGCCTCGGCCACCTGCTGCTCGCCCGGTTGGTGGCGGTCGCCCGGGCGGAGGGCTACCGGGAGATGCGGGGTGAGACGATGCCCGAGAACACCCGGATGCGGGCGCTGGCCCGATCGCTCGGATTCCGCGAGGTGGACAACGGGGACCCGCGGCTCATCCACCTGCGTCTGCCCCTGGGAGCGACGGGGAACCGGCAAGGCGTCGTGCCCGGGGATGCGCCCGCCTGAGCCGCCCGCCTGCGGCGCCGCGTCAGAAGTCGCCCGTGAACAGGGGCAGTGTTTCGGGTATCCGGTCCCGCTCGGCCAGGTAATCCTCCCGCCGCACCAGGGAACCGACGCGCACCCCCAGCAGGCGAAGGCGACGTTCAAGGGTGACCCGCTTCAGGCATCCGCCGGCCGTCCTGCGGATGACCGTCGGATCGGCGGTGGGCTCCGCAAGGGTGTGGTCGCGACTGAGCGTGGTGAAATCGTCGAAACGCAGCTTGATGCCGATGGTCCGGCCGAGCAGCCCGCGACGGGCCAGGTCCGCCGCCACCTGTTCGCAGAGCCGGGTGAATACCGCGCCGAGTGTCGCCCGGTCGGCCACCGGGTGCAGGTCCCGCTCGAAGGTGGTCTCGCGGCTCCGCGAACGGGGTTCCGATTCGGTGACGACGGGACGCTCGTCGCGGCCGTGGGCGGCATCGTGCAGCCAACGCCCGTAATTCGGGCCGAATCTCCTCGCCAGGATCACCGGATCGCAGGCGGCCAGGTCGCCGATCGTGGCGACCCCCATCCGACCGAGCCGTTCCGCTGCCTTCGGACCGATGCCATTCACGCAGCGGACCGGCAGCGGCCAGATGCGGGCCGCCAGGTCACCCTCCTTCAGGACGGTCAGGCCGTCGGGCTTCTCCAGGTCGGATCCTATCTTCGCCAGCAGCTTGTTCCCGGCGATGCCGACGGAACAGGTCAGCCCGGTGGCGGCGAGGATGGCGGCCTTGATCCTCGCGCCGATCTCGACGGCGCCGCCGGGCACGCCGTCCAGGTCCGCATAGACCTCGTCGATGCCCCGGTCCTCGACGGCCGGCGCGATGGTCGCGATGGCCGCCTTGAACATCCGCGAATAGCGCCTGTACTCGTCGAAATCCACGGGGAGGAACACGCAGTCCGGACAGAGTTCGAGGGCCTGCCGCATGGGCATCGCCGAACGCACGCCGTAGCGCCGGGCCACGTAGTTGGCGGTGGTGACCACGCCCCGCCCGCGGGGATCACCGCGCCCGCCGATGGCCACCGGCCGGTCCCTGAGTTCCGGCCGCCGCAGGAGTTCCACCGAGGCGTAGAAGGCATCCATGTCCACGTGGGCGATCCGGCGCATGGCAGAAGTTTACCCACCCGCCGCGCCGACCGGACGGGTACGTCCGATTGCGACGGCAGGCGCTTCCAGCCATAATTCCCGAATCCGGCTTCAGAAAGAGAACCCACCATGAGCTCCCGGCGGAGGACCGCGCCCGAGACCCAGTTTTCCCTGCTGGCACCAGGTTTCGAGAATCCGGATTCAAAACCGGAAAAATCGCGTGACAACAACAAGAAATCCGAAATTTCACATGTTGCGCAGCCGGCTACGAAAAAGCCGGCGACGTCGCGCGACCAGACAGGTCGGCAGCCGGCCCTCCCCGGCATCGCCGTTCGCGGGCGACCACGACTGCGGGTGAAGCGCAGCGCCTCGGAACGGGCGGCGGCCAGCCGCAGCCAGCGCGAGGCCGACGGGAGCCGCCGCGTGGAGGTGATGCTCGACCCCGACACCCTTGCAGCGCTGGATTCCCTCGCCCAGGCCGACGGCACCACCCGCGGCGAGGTGGTATCCCGGCTCATCCGCAACGCCCACCGCCGCCGGCGGGCCATCCCGGCCGCGGCGCGGGACGGGCACGCGTGACCCGGGAGGCGAGCCTCCCGCGAGGAACCCCGAACGATCCGCATCGAAGGAAGATTCCATGGTCAGGACAACGACCGCATCGATGGACAGCCCGCCGTTCGACCGGTTGCGGGCGACCCTGGACCTCCTCAGGTCCCGCGACACCCAGGCCCTGCGTTCGGCGCTGGAACGCCAGTTGGCTTCGGACGGCCTGACCGCCTTCGTCGAAGGGACGCTTGCCGACCTGGTATTCGAGGTCGGCGAGGCCTGGAGGCGAGGCGATATCCAAGTCTTCGAGGAACATTTCTTCTCCGAAACGGTGCGCGGCGTGCTCGAGGCGGCAACCGCGCCCCGCGCGGTGCCGGCGGGCGCGCGCCGGGCCGTCCTGACCACGCTGCCGGGGGAATTGCACACGCTGGGACTCGCGATGGTCCACGCCCTTTTCGCCGACGCGGGGGTGGAGTGCATCGTGCTCGGCGCCCAAACGCCCCTCCGGGACGTGGTGGAGGCGGTGCGCGCCTATGACGCGGGCCTCGTCGGCCTTTCGTTCAGCGTCGAGTATCCGGCGGAACTCATATCGTCGTCGGTGTCCGTCCTCCGGACGATGTTGCCACCCGCGACGGAAATCTGGCTGGGCGGCGCCGGGGCCGGTCGTGCGACCGGGTTGCCGTCAGGCGTGCGCGTGTTCGATTCAGCCGCGAACGCGACCCGGGCCCTGCTGCAGGCGGCCCGCTGATCCGCCCGCCGCTGCGTCATTGCAGCGGGTCGTCCCGCCGTACGAGTTGCAGGCCCAGATGCACCACCGTGGCCCGGTGGCCGAGGACGACGACGCTGCCGCGGCGACGGTTGTCGCCCGTCTCGCTGAATTCAAAGTGATAGATCCGCCGCGGCTTCAGCCGCCCTTCGTCGTCCCGGTAGGGCCGCAAAGAGCCCAGCGCGACCGTATCGTCGAGGAGTTGCAGGCCTTCCGATTCGCAGGCCCGGCGCGCCGCCTTGACGGCCTCGTCCCGGGCAAGCAGGCTGTCGTGCCAGAACCAGGCCAGCCCCCCCATCAGCACCAGCGCGAGGATTTCCGGCCACGGCATCGCTCAGCCCCGGAGCAGGTCGACGGACACCGGCGTCCTCCGCAAGCGCGCCTTGCCAGGGGCCCCCACGGTGGTCGTCTCCGTCCCGGATTCCATGTGGCCATTTTACCCGGGCGTCCTGCCGCCATTGGCTAAATGCCGCATTTTTCGGCATAATCCGCCCCCCCGACGCCAACCACCAAGGAGAAACAAATGGCCCGTCCCAAGTCCCCGCTGAGCGATCTCTCGGCGTACCGCAAGGCCACCGGCCTCAACCAATCCGATTTCTGGCGCCGTTTCGGCGTGACCCAGTCCGGCGGCAGCCGATACGAATCCGGCCGCAACCTGCCCAACGCCGTGGGGATGCTGCTCTGGCTGGTGGATAAGAACAAGCTCGGCGAGGCGGACCTGAAAGCCGCCCTGAACGCCGTCAACAAGCGCTGAGGCCTGCCGCCCGGTGGCCGGCGGCCGAGCCGGCCCTGCGCGATTTTTCGGTTTACCTCCGTCCCAAGCTCGTTTACCCTTTCGTCTTCGTTTTTCCCCCGACGGAACCCGCGTAAGAAAATGTCCGACGATACGATCTACTGCTACCACTGCCAGCGCCGCCATCCGAAAGAGGAAATGCGCAAGCTCGAGACCAAGACCGGCACCCGTTGGCGCTGCATCGCCAGCATCAATGCCGCCAAGCAGAGCCGCGAGGCCCGCGAAGCCTATGGCAGGCAGATGACCGAAGCCAACAAGGCCGAGGCCCAGAGCAAGGCCCGCATCATCCTCCACGCCGGCCGCTAGGCATTCCCGCCGCCGGCATGACGCCCCGCCCCGCGGGGCGTCGTCGTTTCTGGGGGTTCACCCCGCGCCGCCGACGCGTCGCGTTTCCCCGTGGCGCAGGACCAGGAACCGGTCCGCCGCGACTCCCTGGGCCGCCATCGCATCGGCCAGGTCGCGCACCGGCTGGTCCAGGGGCTCGGCGGTCAGCCGCTCGAAGGTCCCCCAATGGATTGCCACGGAAAGGCGTGCGCCGATCTCCCGATGGATGCGCACCGCCTCTTCCGGATTGACGTGGTTGTGGCGCATGAACCAGCGCGGCTCGTAATGGCCGATGGCGATGGCCGCCAGGTCGAAGGGACCGGCGCGCCGGCCGATTTCGCCGATGTCGTCGGACCAGGCCACGTCGCCGGAAAAGAAGAAGCGGAATCCGTTCCGCTCCAGGACCCAGGCGCCCCACAGGTCCCGGTTCCGGTCCCAGGGGGTCCGGGCAGTCCAGTGATGCACCGGAACGAGTTGCAGCCGGGTACCGTCCCGCGCGTCATCCTGCCACCAGTCCAGGGCCGTCACTTCCGTGCCGGTCGGCAGGTGGCGCCGCAGCCACCGCTCCATCCCCAGCGGCACCGCGAACCGGGGCGGCCCGCCCGCCTGCCGGGCCAGCCGGCGCACGCTGCGCAGGTCCAGGTGATCGTAGTGCCCGTGGGAGATCAGCACCAGGTCGATCCGCGGCAGGTCCGCCAGGAGGACGCCGGGCCGCTGGTGGCGTTTCGGGCCGGCGAAGGACACCGGCGAGGCCCGATCCGAGAACACCGGGTCGGTGATCACGTTCAGGCCGCCGGTCTGCAACAGCACCGTGGCATGCCCTATCCAGGTGATCGAATTCTCGCCGCGATTGCCGCGCAGGTAATCCAGGTCCGCCTCCGCCGGCGACAGATCCATGCCGGACCCGGGACGCGAGTCCCAGGCCTTCGCCTCCCGCCGCAGGCGCATGAGTTCCTCGCCGGTCGGCGGACGCAGTGGATGGTTGTTGCGGAAACCGCCGGGCAGATGGTGGGGCCGGGCCGGATCGTAGTAGGGATTCGCGTAGGGCCGGCGGGGGATGCGCCCGGCCAGGCGCACCAGTTTCCAGAGGTTCATGGTCGCGGTTCGTCCTGTCCTTCGCCGCGGCCGGCGTCGGCCATCGGCTGGTCCCGCCGGTCGGTCGTTCCGGCTCGTCGATCATAGAACAGGGAGGCGTGCCGGAAGTTCCATGCCGCATGTCCACGATGCCGATGTGGACATGAAAAAGCATTCGCGATCAATCCCGTTGGCCATTGACATGCATCAAATGAGACGCCGTCCGTAACGGTTAAAAGGGCGCTTCGGGCCCGCGCGGAAGGTGGTGGCCAAGAAGGAAAAATTGTCCTCCGCGCCCCTGCCGGCCGTCCATAAGACCGGGCCCCAGCCAGAGAGGAGAAGCCATGTCGGCCGTGCCCGAAAGCATCGAGGCCAGGCGGGAGACCCCTTCCGTCGCCTATTCCGAGGATCCGCGGGACGTGGACTGGGTGGGGAAGAACATCCCCTGCCAGACCGCCTGTCCCGCCGGCACCAACATCCCCGCCTACATCCGTGCCATCGCCGAAGGGCGGCACGGGGAGGCCTACGAGATCAACCGGGAAGCCAACGTGCTCCCCGGCGTGCTCGGGCGGATCTGCTCCCGGCCCTGCGAATCGGCCTGCCGGCACGGCTGGCCCGGCAATGGGGAACCGGTGGCCATCTGCCACCTGAAGCGCTCGGCGGCCGACTACAAGCACGCCGGCCACCGGATCACGGAGCGCCTCTACGCGCCCACGGCCAAGCGCGTCGCCATCGTCGGCGCCGGGCCGGCGGGCGTGGCGGCGGCCCACGACCTGTCGGTGCTCGGCCATGACGTCACCATCTTCGAGCGCGAGGCCGGCTCCGGCGGCATGCTCCGCTACGGCATCCCGGAATTCCGCCTGCCCCGCGACATCCTCGACTTCGAACTGCACAACGCCCTGCGCCTCGGCGTCGAGCTGAGGCTCTCCGCCGGCGTCGGGAAGGAACCCGGCGAGACGCCGGTCTCCGCACTGCTGCGCGACTACGACTGCGTGCTGCTGGCCGCCGGCTGCATGGCCCCGCTGCCCCTGCCCCTGGAGGGCGACTGGAAGGGCAAGGACCCGGCCGACGTTTGCAAGGACGTGGTGCACGGCCTGCCCTTCCTGATGGCGCTGCACCGGGGCGAGACCCGCAAGGTGCGCCGCCGCGTCGCCGTGGTGGGTGCCGGCTTCACGGCCCTGGACTGCGCCCGCGTCGCGGTGCGCCTCGGCGCCGAGGAGGTGACCATCCACATCCGCACCGCGGAGGAATACATCCCGGTGCCCAAGGAGGAGATCTTCGAGGCCAAACGCGAGGGGATCCGCATCAAGGGCCTGCGCACGCCGGTGGGCGTCGTCCTCGACGAGAAGGGCCGCATGAAGGGCATCAAGTTCGTCCAGAACCGGCTCGGCGGCTGGCGCGAAGGCGGACGGCGGCTGGCCATCCCCATCGAGGGATCCGAGTTCGTGGACCCCTGCGACACCATGCTGATCGCCATCGGCCAGAAGACGGTCAACGACTTTCTGGACGTGAAGGTGGAACTGGACCGCTGGCAGAACGTGCGCACCGGCGAGGCCGGCATGACCTCGGTGAAGGGCCTGTTCGCCGCCGGCGACTTCGTCACCGGCCCCACCACGGTCATCGAGGCCATCGGCCGGGGCCGCAAGGCCGCGGCGCAGATCGACACCTGGCTGATGGGCCACCCGCGGCGAAAGAAGGTGGTGCGCATCCATCCGGTGGCCCAGCCCCTGCGCGAGCGGGCCTTCGACTTCATCGGCCGGCAGGAGATGCCGACGGCCGCCCTCCATGACCGCGTCCATTCCGGGACCCTGGAGGTGGAGACCGGCTTCGACCAGCCCCATACCGGCGAGGAATCGAAGCGCTGCTACCTGTGCAACCTGCGCTACCAGATCGATGTGGACCGCTGCATCTACTGCCGCGCCTGCATCGAGGTCGCGCCCCGGGCCTGCATCAAGCTGGTGTCCGGCGTCGAGGTGCTGGAGAACGGCACCTACGGCAAGCTGACCGAGGCGAAGGAATGGAACCAGGTGGGCGCCATCTGGATCGACAACAACGAGTGCATCCGCTGCGGCGCCTGCTTCAAGGCCTGCCCGGTGAACTGCATCTCCATCACCCGCAACGAATTCGCCGAGGTGGACATCGCATGAAGACCGCCGCCCCCCGCCACCACGTGATCGTCGGCAGCGGCGTCGCCGGCGCCCAGGCCGCCCGCACCCTGCGGGCCCGGGAACCGGAAGCCAGGATCAGCATGCTGACCCTGGCGTCCCTGCCCTTCTACAACCGCTACGACCTGCCCCAGGTCTTCCGGGGCCGCCAGGACTGGCACCAGTTCCTGGTGGATCCCCCCGAGTACTACACGGAAAACCGCATCGAGCTGCGCCGCTGCACCCAGGTGGCCAACGTGGACAGCCAGCGCAAGGTCATCACCCTGGGCCACAACGAGGAAATGCATTACGACACCCTGGTCGTCGCCTCCGGCGGCCGGTCCTACCTGCCCGAGGAGCTCAGCGAGTTCCGCCACCTGCTGGACGGCTTCGGCTCCTACGAGCAGGCCATGGTCGTGCGCCGCAAGGTGCCCGAGGGCGGCACGGTGATGCTCCTGGGCGGCGACATGATCGGCCTCGACCTGGCCCGCACCCTGCTGGACACGGGCCACAAGGTGGTGCTGGTGACCGACGAGCATACCTTCTGGCCCCATCAGGTCACCGATGACGAGAAGAAGGAACTCCTGACCGTCCTGGAGAGGATGGGCGTCGAGATCATCGCCGGCGACTGCGAGGGCGGCATCGACGCGATCCAGGAAGGGGCGAAAGGACTCCCGGCCCGCCGGGTGATCTTCGGCGGCGGCCGCGACCGCTACGCCGACGTCATCATGCCCTTCTACGGCCTGCACCCGTCGGTCGAATTCATGCTCGGCTCCGGGGTGGACATCGAGCGCGGACTCCTGGTGAAGAAGTCGCTGCGCACCACCAACGACGCCATCTGGGCCGCGGGCGACGTCTGCCAGATATGGTCCGACGAGGAGAAGCGCTACCGCTTCTACTACGGCTGGAAGAACGTGCGGGCCATGGGCGAACTCGCCGCCCGCAACATCACCGGCGAGGACGAGGCCTTCGAGCCCACCCAGGACGAGTCCCTGCACATCCACGACGGCGTGACCATCCACTCGCCCTTCTGGGAGTATGCCTGATGAAAACCGACATCCAGATCGCCATCTGCGGTTCCGCCGGCGAGGGCACCATCGCCGCCGGCGACATCCTGCGCAATGCCCTGGCCGGGGCGGGCTACCGGGTCATCAGCTTCGACGCCTACCCGGCCGAGATCCGCGGCTTCGGCAAGTGCGTCGCCCGGCTGCGCGTGACCACCGAGCAGGCCTATTCGCTGAAGGAGAAGTCCGACGTCCTGGTCTGCCTCAACGACGAGCACGGCATCCCCCACGTGGGCGAGGTGCGGGACTTCGGCGCCGTGATCTACGAGGCCAAGTCCATCGTCCATCTTGCCGAGGGCAGCCACGTCAGCGGCCACATCCGGCCGGCCCAGGTGCCCTATCCGCTGGCCATCCGGGAACTCTCCGAGCGGGCCACCGGCGCCATCCGCTCCCGCAACATGGTGGTGCTGGGCTACATCGCCGGGCTTTTCCACCTGGCCAAGGAACCCTTCGAGAAGATCATCAACACCAAGTTCAAGGGCAAGGGCAAGGCCGCCGAGGACAACCACAAGGCCTTCGACGCCGGCTACGAGACCGGTGCCGCCACCTTCAAGCTGGACGACGTGAACTTCGGCCCGCCCGGCAAGGGCCTCCAGGCGGTGATGCTGAACGGCAACGCCGCCGTGGCCAAGGGCTGCCTGGACGCCGGCATCGACAACTTCTTCGGCTACCCGATCACGCCGGCCACCACCATCATGGAGCGCCTGGCCGTGGAGATGCCCAAGCGCGGCAAGCGCCTGCTGCAGACCGAGGACGAGATCGCCGCCATCTCCACCACCATCGGCGCCGGCTACACGGGCGCCCGGTCGGCCACGGCCACATCGGGCCCGGGCCTGGCCCTGATGTCCGAGATGCTCGGCCTGGGCATCATGGCCGAGGTGCCGTCGGTGGTCTTCGTCTCCCAGCGCGGCGGGCCCTCTACCGGCATCCCCACCAAAACCGAACAGTCGGACCTCAACATCGCCATCTACGGCGGCCACGGGGACGCGCCGCGCATCGTGCTGGCGCCGACCAACGTGGAGGGATGCTACCGCTGCGCCGGCAAGGCCTTCGAGATGGCGGAACGCTACCAGACCCCGGTCATCGTGCTCCTCGACCTGTATCTCTCGAACCGTTACGAGACAGTCGTCATGCCGGCCAAGCCGCCCTTCGAGCCCAACTGCGACAAGCCGGTCCCGAAGGGCGACCTGGGCGCCGGCTACAAGCGCTTCGGCTTCACCGAGGACGACGTGAGCCCCCGCGCCCTGCCGGGCATGGCGGGCGGCATGCACGTGGTCACCGGACTGGAGCACAACGAACTGGGCCGGGTGAACGAGCAGCCGGAAATGCACGAAGCCATGAGCCGCAAGCGCCACGACAAGCTCAAGGCCGCCCTGCAGCACCCCGACTTCACGCACTACAAGCGCTTCGGCGACGAGGGCCGGGTGGACGTGGGCATCCTCGCCTGGGGGTCCACCGTCGGCGAATGCCTGGAGGTCATGTTCCTGGCCCACCTGGAAGGAATCGCCTGCGCGGTCATGAAGGTGGTGATGCTTTCGCCCTTCCCGACGGAGGCGGTAGCGGCCTTCATGGACGACTGCGACGCGGTGCTGGTGCCCGAACTCAACTACCAGGGCCAGTTCGCCCACCTGATCCAGGCCGAGACGGGCCGCCCCGTCCATCGCTACAACCGCGTCACCGGCACGCCCATGCGCGTCGAGGACATCATGGCCCAGGTGCGCCGCCTCGCCAAGACCGCCACCCGGAAAGCCGCCTGAAGGACAAAGGCATTCACCACGGAGGACGCAGAGGACTCGGAGGAAGGACAAAGATGACAAATTCGGGATTCCTGGATTTTCTCTGCGCCCTCTGTGCCCTCTGCGGTGAACGGTTTTTTGAAGAATTGAGGAGCCCACGATGACCCCGCAACCCATCTACCTCGAAGAGAAGCTCAAGGAAGTCCAGGAGTCGGGCCGGCTGGCCTACCGCTCCAAGTCGATGCCCACCTGGTGTCCCGGCTGCGGCTACTTCAGCATCGTGGACGGCCTGCCCGGGGCGCTCAACGACCTGGGCATCGCGCCCAAGGATGCCGTCGTCGTCTCCGGCATCGGCTGCTCGTCCCGCTTCCCGTTCTTCGTGAACACCTACGGCTTCCACACCCTGCACGGACGGGTGCTGCCGGTGGCCACCGGCATCAAGACGGCCAACGACGCCCTGACCGTGATCGCCGTCGGCGGCGACGGTGACGGCTTCGCCATCGGCGGCGGGCACGTACCCCATGCGGCGCGACGCAACGTGGACCTCACCTACCTGCTGTTCGACAACGGCATTTATGGCCTCACCAAGGGCCAGACCTCGCCGACCTCATCGGTCGGATTCAAGACGCCGACCAGCCCCTACGAGAATCCGGACCAGCCCCTGAATCCGCTGCTGATGGTGCTCACCTACGGCGCCACCTGGGTCGGCCAGGCCTACGCGGGCCGGCCCCAGCAGCTCGAGACAATGATCAAGCAGGCCATCGCCCACCGGGGCTTCTCCTACCTGCACATCCTGTCGCCCTGCGTGACCTTCGACAAGACGGACCGCACCTACGTCCGCCTCGGCGACCTGGTCCGCGACCTGCCGGCCAATCACGACAAGGGCGACCTGGGCGCCGCGCTGCACCTGGCCATGGACACCGCGACACCGGCCCTGGGCGTCTTCTACGAGACCCAGCGCCCGACCCTCGCCGACGCCCTGGACGGGCTGGTGGAAAAGGCCGGGGGGAGCGTGGGGCAGAAGCGCCGGACCGCCTGATCGCGTGTTCCTGGGCCATTTCGCGGTCGCCTTCGCCGCCAAGGCGGCCGCGCCCCGTGCCTCGCTGGGCAGCCTGTTCCTCGGCGCCCAGTTCCTGGACCTCCTTTGGCCGACCCTCCTGCTTCTGGGCTGGGAGGAAGTGCGCATCAACCCGTCCCCGGCCGGCGGTCCGCCGCTGGATTTCGTCGACTACCCCATCTCCCACAGCCTGGCCGGGGTGCTGGCGTGGAGCCTCCTGTTCGTCATGGTCCCCTTCCTGCGAGATAGGAAATGGCGGACGGGCCTGGTACTGGGCGGGCTGGTGCTGAGCCACTGGCTCCTCGACCTGGTGGTCCATCACCCGGACCTGCCCCTGTACCCGGGCGCCCCCGACTATCTGGGTCTCGGCCTCTGGGCATACCCGGTCTCGGAAAACCTGCTGGAATTCGCGTTGCTGGCCATCGGCGTCCTCCTATACCTGCGCGCGACACGGGCACTGGACGATTCGGGCCGCCGGGGCCTGTGGACGCTCCTGGGCACCCTGTGCCTCATCCAGGCGGGAAATTCCTTCGGCGCCCCGCCGCCGAGCACCGCGGCCGTGGCCTGGGTAGGCCAGGCCCAGTGGCTGCTGGTGGCCTGGGCCTGGTGGGTGGACCGGCACCGGGATACAGGGCTGCGCCTCTAGGGTCGCCCGCCCGCAGGAGCCCCGTCCCCTATACTCGCGCCCTGCGCCGCCCGGCGCCCACCCGCGATGCCCGCCGACCACTACGAGAACTTCCCCGTCGCATCGATCCTGCTGCCGCCCGCACTGCGCGAGCCGGTGGCCGCCATCTACGCCTTCGCCCGCAGCGCCGACGATTTCGCCGACGAAGGCGAACTGGCGCCGCAGGAACGGCTTTCCAGGCTGGACGCCTACCGGCGGGAACTGGACGCCGTCGAGGCAGGCCGGCCGACGGACCATCCCGTATTCCTGCGCCTGCGGCCCCAGATCGAGGCCCATGACCTGCCCCTGCAACTCTTCCGGGACCTGCTGGATGCCTTTGCGCAGGACGTCGCCAAGACCCGCTATGCCGACTTCGCCGAATTGACGGACTACTGCCGGCGGTCGGCGGACCCGGTGGGCCGCCTGCTGCTCCGCCTGTTCCGGGCCGATGGCGCCGGAAACCTGCAACGCTCCGACCGCATCTGTTCCGCCCTGCAACTGATCAACCACTGGCAGGACGTGGCCGTGGATTGGAGGAAGGGCCGGGTCTATCTGCCGGCCGAGGACCTGGCCCGATTCGGCGTCACGGAAACCGCCATCGCCGAAGGACGTTGCGACGGCCCCTGGCGGGCCCTGATGGCCTTCCAGATGGATCGGGCCAGGGCCATGATGCGGGAAGGGGCACCGCTGGCGGCGGAGTTGTCCGGCCGGATCGGCCTGGAACTGCGCGCCATCGTCGCCGGTGGCCTGCGCATCCTGGAGAAGATCGAAGCCGTGGATTACGATGTCTTCCGCCGGCGACCGGTGCTGGGCAAGATCGATTGGCTCATCGTGCTCGGCCGGGCGATACTGTTCCGAAATGAAACCTAGTCGATCAGTGCCCGCCCTCCCGTCCCGCGACGTTTGCTTGCTGCGTGTCCAGCCCGCAGCGGCACTCCGAATGGCCTCCTCCGGGCCGCCTTTCTCCGCGCCTCTGCGCCTCTGCGGCAAAGCCTTCACATCCCCGTGACCCCCGACGAGTATTGCCAGCAAAGGGCCGCCGAGTCCCTGGCGCGCGGCCCGTCCACCTTTGCCCCACAATCCCATCCGTGACGCCCGACGAGTATTGCCAGCAACGGGCCGCGCAGAGCGGCTCCAGCTTTTACTACAGCTTCCTGTTCCTGGAGCCGGAGCGGCGGCGCGCCATCACGGCCCTCTACGCCTTCTGCCGCGAGGTGGACGACGTGGTGGACGAGTGCGAGGACCCGACGCTCGCCGCCGCGAAGCTCGCCTGGTGGCGCCAAGAGCTGGCGGCCCTCTATGCGGGACGGCCGGGACACCCGGTGACCCAGGCCCTCGCCCCCCTGCTGCCCCGCTTCCCCCTGCCCGAGGAGCAGTTGCAGGAGGTCGTGGACGGGATGGAGATGGACCTGACGCGGAGCCGCTACGAGGATTACCGGACCCTGCAGCTCTACTGCCACCGGGTGGCGGGGGTCGTCGGCCTCCTGGCCGCCGAGATCTTCGGCTACACGGACCGGCGCACCCAGAAGTACGCCCACGAACTGGGCCTGGCCTTCCAGCTCACCAACATCATCCGCGACGTGGGCGAGGACGCCCGCCGGGGGCGCATCTACCTGCCCCGGGAAGAACTGGACCGCTTCGGCGTCGCCGAGGCGGACATCCTGCAATCCCGGCACACGGAGGCCTTCCGCGGCCTGATGCAATTCCAGGCGGAGCGGGCCTACGCCCGCTACGACGCGGCCATGGGGACCCTGCCGGCCGCCGACCGCAAGGCCCAGCGGGCCGGGCTCATCATGGCCGCCATCTACCGCACGACCCTGGACGAGATCGCCCGGGACGGCTTTCTGGTCCTCGACCGCCGCACATCGCTGACGCCACTGCGGAAACTGTGGCTGGCGGCGCGTACCTGGATGAAGGGATGAACGCAGGATGACTTGGCGATGAGTCCGCGCCGGATCGCGGTCGTCGGCGCCGGCTACGCGGGCCTGGCCGCCGCCGTGGAACTGTGCGATGCCGGCGCCGCGGTCGAAGTCTTCGAGGCTTCCCGAACGCTGGGCGGGCGTGCCCGGGCCATCGACGCGGAAGGGCTCGTGCTGGACAACGGGGCCCACATCCTGGTCGGCGCCTACCGGGAGACGTTGCGGCTGATGGCGAGGGTCGGGGCAGACCCCGGTCCGCTGCTCCGCCGTACGCCGCTGCACCTGGAATTTCCCGGGCGTTTCCGCATCAAGGCGCCACGATTGCCGGCGCCCCTGCATCTGGCCGCGGCCCTGCTCGGTGCCCGGGGGATATCCCTGGGCGAAAAATTCGCCGCCATCCGCTTCATGCGGGCCATGGAGGCCGCGGGATTCGGAATCGAAGACGACGAACCCGTCGCGGAACTGTTGGCGCGGTACCGGCAGCCGGAACGCCTCCGGCGCTACCTTTGGGATCCCCTGTGCATCGCCGCCCTCAATACGCCGGCCGCCGAGGCATCCTCCCGGGTCTTCCTGAACGTGCTTCGGGACAGCCTCGCCGCCGACCGGTCGGCCAGCGACCTGCTGCTGCCGGCGACGGACTTCTCCTCGCTGTTTCCAGAACCGGCCGCGGCCTGGCTGGACGCCCGCGGCGCCCGGTTCCTGCGGGAAACCCGGATCACCGCGGTATCCGGCGGCGAACCGGGCCTGTCGCTCTCCGCCGGCGAAGCATCGTTCGGGGCCTTCGATGCCGTGGTCCTTGCCGTGGCCCCGTACCACCTCCGCCGTCTGGTATCGCAACTGCCAGCGCTGGCCCCCGTCCTGGAAGCCGTGGACCGATTCGCCTGGGAACCCATCGTCACCGCCTACCTGGCCTATCCGGAGCAGGTGCGGCTGCCCTGCCCCATGGCCGGCGTCGCCGACGGTCATGCCCAGTGGATCTTCGACCGTGGGCAGTTGTGCGGCCAGCCCGGCCTGATGGCGGCCGTAATCAGCGCCCACGGCCGCCACGAGGCGCTGGAACCGGATGCCTTGGCGGAGCGGATCCACGGCGAGATCGCCGCGATGCTCCCTGGGCTGCCTCGGCCGCGCTGGCACCGCGTGATCACGGAAAGGCGCGCCACCTTCGCCTGTACCCCGGGCATCGCCCGGCCGGCCACGGCGACACCGGTGCCGGGACTCTTCCTGGCCGGGGATTACGTGGCCGGAGACTACCCGGCCACGATCGAAGGAGCGGTCAGGAGCGGCGTGGCCGCTGCCCGGGCGGCCATCGCCTGAAGCTCGCTCAGGCGGCGGTCGCCTTGCGGCGGCGGGCCGCGGCGCCCAGCACACCCAGGCCGGCGAGCATCATGGCATAGGTTTCGGGTTCCGGCACCGGCGCCAGGAAGCCGCGGATCTCGCCGCCCGGGAAGGTCCGGGTGTGGATGTTGAGATAACCCTTCCCGGCGTCGATGCCGGCCAGGAGGTCGTTCAGGGCACCGGACACGGTGCCCCCGTGGGCGGTGATGAAGGCCGCGTTGTAGCTGGACGCCAGGGCCATGTCGAAGGTGTGGTCATAGGTCCCCGCGGTGACGCCCGAGGGGAAGCCGGTGAAGGTCGGCACGACGGTAGCGACCCCTGCCGTGCCCGCACCCGGTACGGTGGTGCAGCAATGGATATGGGAGGCGGTCACGTTCCCCGTCAGCCCCGCGAAGCTCGCCTGGACCCGCATGGTGACCAGGTCCAGGTCGAAGGTGACGGTCGCGGTGCCGTGCCCGGGGGAGCCATTGGGCGGCGCCTCGCTGGGCCCGTCGAGAACGGCCGTATAGACGCGCTCGTGGGCCAGGGTGGGCGTGGAAACGGCCATTGCCAGGGCGATGCCGGCGATGATGGTTTTCAATCTCATGATGCCTCCGTCGGGATTGGGGGTGCTCGGTGCGGCTTTTCGGGATTCCCCTCCGGACCGCCGCCGCCATGCCTCCGGAATGGGCGCGGCCATTGCCGCTCGCTTCGGGTAAACGATGGCGGGACGCCGCTTATTCCGCACCTTAGCCCCATGCGGTAGAAATAAAAAGGCCCATCGCGATGAGGGCCTCCCGATTCCCGGTTCCGGGAAAAGCATGCCTTTCGACTAGCCCGGCACCACCCCCGAAGGCCGGCCGGTTCAGGGCAGCAGCCGCCCCCCGGCCAGCCGGAGCTGGCGTCCGCAGCGGCCCGCCAGGGCCTCGTCGTGGGTGACCAGGACCAGGGTCGTACCCGCCTCCGCGTTCATCGCGAACATGAGATCGATGACCTGGGCGCCGGTGTCCGCGTCCAGGTTCCCCGTCGGTTCGTCGGCGAGCAGCAGGGTGGGCCCGACGGCGAAGGCGCGCGCCAAGGCCACCCGCTGCTGCTCCCCACCGGAGAGATGCTTAGGATAGTGGCCCAGCCGTGCCGCGAGGCCCACCCGGCCGAGCATCTCCCGCGCCGTCGCCTGGGCATCGGCGCGGCCCAGCAGTTCCAGCGGCAGCATGGCGTTTTCCAGCGCCGTCAACGCGGGCAGCAACTGGAAGGACTGGAACACGAAGCCGAGCATCCGGCCCCGCAGGGCCGCCCGGCCGTCCTCGTCGAGGGATGACAGGTCCTGGCCCGCGAGGCGCACGCGGCCGCGCGTGGGCAGGTCGAGGCCCGCCAGCAGGCCGAGGAGCGTGGATTTTCCCGAACCGGAGGCGCCCACCACGGCCATGGCTTCCCCGGCCGCCACACTGAAATCGATCTCGTGCAGAATGGTGAGGACGCCGCCGCCGCTTGCCACGTCCCTGCCCAGCCCTTCCACCTCGATCACCGCGCCGCCTTCCGCCATGCCGCATCCCGTCCTTCGTGTCGTCCTGTTCGCATTGTGCCTGTTCTCCGGCGTGGCCTGGAGCGCGCCGCCGCGCATGATCCTGATCGTCGGGGACAGCCTGTCCGCCGGCTACGGCCTCGCCCAGGACCAGAGCTGGCCGGCCCTGTTGGCGAAACGGCTGGACGAACGCTCGCTGCCGTTCCACGTGGCCAACGCCAGCATCAGCGGCGAGACGACCCGCGGCGGCCTTGCCCGCATGGACGACGCCCTGCTCCAGTTCCGCCCGACCGTGGTCATCGTCGCCCTGGGTGCCAACGACGGCCTGCGCGGCCTGCCCCTTGACCGGATGGCGACCAACCTGCGCGACATGGTCCGCAAGGCCCAGACCCGCCGTGCCCGGGTCCTGCTGGTCGGCATGCGCCTGCCGCCCAACTACGGGCCCGACTACACGGCCGGCTTCGAGAGGATCTACGAGGAGGTGGCCCGGGAAACGAAGGTCCCGCTCGTCCCCTTCATGCTGGCGGGATTCGCCGAGAAACGCGAATCCTTCCTGGCCGACGGCATACACCCGGCGGCGGGCGCCCAGCCCCTGGTCCTGGAGAACATCTGGCCGTCGCTGCAGCCCCTGCTCAGGTGACGCGGACCCGCGGGGTGGCGTCGCCGGCCGGCTCCAGCCGTCCCACCACCGCCGCTGCCCCGAAGCCGTCGGCCCGGAAGGCCGCAACGACGGCGTCGGCCTCTTCCTTCGCACAGGCCACCAGCAGGCCGCCGCTGGTCTGGGGATCGGTCACCATCTTCTGCATCCACTCCTCGGTTCCCGGCGCCATCTCCACGTCGTCGCCGTAGCTCGCCCAGTTGCGGGACGAGGCGCCGGTGGCGATCCCCGCCTTCACGTGGGCCACGGCCTCGGCGATCAGCGGCAGCCGGTCGAACGCCAGGTGGGCCGACAGGCCGGAGCCCCGGCAGATCTCCAGCAGGTGTCCGCAGAGGCCAAAGCCCGTCACGTCGGTCATGGCATGGACGCCGTCCATGGCGGCCAGGGTCGGGCCGGTCACGTTCAGCTTGGTGGTCCAGCGCAGCATTTCGGCATAGCCCTCGGGGCTCAGCAGGCCCTTCTTCAACGCCGCCGACAGGATGCCGATGCCCAGGGGCTTGCCGAGGACAAGCACGTCGCCGGCCTTGGCGCCGCTGTTCCGGCGCAGGCGGTCCGGATGGACGATGCCCAGGCCCACGAGGCCGTAGATGGGTTCCAGCACGTCGATGGAATGGCCTCCGGCGATGGGGATGCCCGCCGCGGCACAGACCTCCTCGCCGCCGGCCAGGATTTCGCGGATCACCGACTCCGGCAGCTTGTCCAGGGGCATGCCCACCACGGCCAGGGCCATGATGGGCTTGCCGCCCATGGCATAGACGTCGGAGAGCGCGTTGGTGGCGGCAATGCGGCCGAAATCCCGCGGGTCGTCCACGATCGGCGTGAAGAAGTCGGTGGTGGCCACGACGGCCTGGGTATCGTTGAAACGGTAGACGGCGGCGTCGTCGGCCGTCTCGGTCCCGACCAGCAGATCGGCGGGCAGGCTGCGCAGCGGCGATTCGGCGAGCAGCCGCGAGAGCACGGCCGGCGCGATCTTGCAGCCGCAGCCGCCGCCATGGGAAAAACGGGTCAGTTGGATCTTCTCGGACATCTGGGGACGGGCTTCCGGTGGAGGGTGGCCTCGGCGGGGGCCGGTAGAATGGCGCCGATCGCGTTTCCCGGAATTCTACCCGGCGGACGGGCCGCCACCCGCGCGACGGGATCCGCCCCGGCCCGCCCCCCTGACAGCAGCGGACGACCCTCGATGCAAAAAGGCCAGGCCACCGTCGCCCAACTGGGCGAGTACGACGAGATCATCGACGCCCGCACGCCGGCCGAATTCGCGGAGGACCACGTCCCGGGGGCCTGCAACCTTCCTGCCCTGGGCGATGAGGAGCGGGTGCGGGTCGGCACCCTCTACAAGCAGGTGTCCCCCTTCGAGGCCCGCAAGCTCGGCGCGGTGCTGGTGGCCCGCAACGTGGCCACCCACGTGGAAGCCCATTTTCTGGACAAGCCCAGGTCCTGGCGGCCCCTCGTCTATTGCTGGCGCGGCGGCAAGCGCTCCGGCGCCTTCACCCACATCCTGCGGGAGATCGGCTGGGACGCGGCGCGCCTGGACGGCGGCTACAAGAGCTGGCGCGCCCATGTGATCGAACGGCTGGCGGTCCTGCCCGGGCAATTGCGCTTCCGCGTGGTATCCGGCGCCACCGGCAGCGGCAAGAGCCGGCTGCTCGAGGCCCTGGGCCGCCAGGGCGCACCCATCCTGCACCTGGAGGACCTGGCCGCCCACAAGGGCTCCGTCCTCGGCGGCCTGCCGGACCGGCCCCAGCCCAGCCAGAAGATGTTCGAGACCCGGCTGTGCGCGGCCCTCGAGGCCCTGGCGCGCGAGCCGGAGCGCGAGGTGTTCGTGGAGGCGGAAAGCCGCCGCATCGGCACCCTGAACCTCCCCGACAGCCTGATCACGGCGATCCGGGCCGCTCCCTGCCTGCGCGTCGAGGCCACCCGGGAGGCCCGCGTCGCCTTCCTGCTCGGGGATTACGACTACTTCCTCGCCGACCCCCGCTGGCTCATGGAGAAACTCGCCCATTTGCGGGGGCTGCAAAGCAACGAGACCCTGGACCGCTGGCGGGACCTGGTGGAGGCCGGTGACTTCCAGACCCTGGTGGCCGAATTGCTGGAACGGCACTACGACCCGCTCTACGAGCGCTCCCAGAACCGCAACTACCGGGATTTCGCCGAGGCCGACCGGCTGACGGCCGACGATCTGGGCGCGGAGGCCATCGACTCGCTCGCCGGCCGGGTGCTGGCAAGCCGCCGCTGACGCATCGCAAGGGCGAACTCCCCGGTGGGGTTCAGCCCCGCAGCCAGTCGTGGAGCCAGTGGGCCAGGCGTGGCATCACGACATAGGTCATGGTGAGCACGATGAGGCCCGTAAGCACCGCGGTGCGGCCCAGGAAGGGCAAGGGCTCCAGCAAGGGCGCCACGAACCAGATGAAGAAGGATGCCGTCGGGAAGATGCCCAGCCAGGTGACCAGGGCCATGCGCCAGCGGATCGGCGGCCGAGCCGCCGGCACGGTGGCGGGCGCGAACCAGGCCTCGAGACCCGTCAGGACTCGGAATTCCGGATCCCCTTCGGCCACGGGCCGCATGCGCTCGTGCCAGGCCCGTCGTTCGGCGGAGCCGTTCCAGCGCTCCATGTCCGCCTCGGAGGCGAAGCGCGTGACGATGCGGTGGTCATCGCCGTCCTGCTCGGGAGGCAGCAGGTCGGCACCGAGGAAGCCGGGAAACCTGCGGGCATCCTCGATCATCCCTCGGGCCAGGGCCTCATAGGCCTCCCGGCAGCCCGGGCGGGCGCGCCGGGTCGCGACCCGCATCACCGGCGCAGGAGCGTTCACGCGGAGGCCTCGGCGAAGAAGTCGCCGACGAGCCGGGAGAACCGGGCCGCGTGCTCGATCTGCACCCAGTGGCCGCAGCGGCCGAATACGTGCAGTTGCGAGCGCTCGACCCACTGGCACAGGGTGACCGAGTTGGACAGGGGAATGATCCGGTCATCGCGGCCGTGGATGACCAGGGTCTCGTGGGTCAGCGCGCGGATGTCCGCCTCGGGGCTCGCCATCGCGTCCACCCAGCGCTGGCGCGGCGCCGGGAACATGGCGGAGAAGGACTCCTGGAAGCCCGGCCGGATGCTCGCCTCGTAGCGGAGCTTCGCCAGGTCGTCGGTGACCAGGGTCCGGTCGTAGGCGAAGAGGTCCAGAAGCTTGCGCATGTTGTCGATGGACGGCGTGTAGCCCCAGGCCGCGTCGAGCCCGGGCGTCAGCGCGAAGGGCACGCCCACCGCCCCCATCAGCACGAGGCGGCCAATGCGGCCGGGGTGGCGGATGGCCATGGCGAGAGCCAGGGCGCCGCCGAAGGAGTTGCCGACCAGATGCGCCTTCTCGATGCCCAGCGCGTCGAGGAGGCCGATGGCCTGGTCCACCCAGACGTCCATGCCGTAACGGATGCCCTCCGGCCGGTCGGAAAAGCCGAAACCCACCATGTCCGGGGCGATGACCCGGAAGCGCTTCGAGAGCTCCGGCAGCGTGAGGCGCCAGTTGGCCCAGGCGCTGACGCCGGGACCGGATCCGTGGATCAGGAGGACCGGGTGCCCGTCCCCCACGTCGTGGTAATTGGTGGCGATGCCCGCGGCATCGATGCGGCTGGCGATTTCGGGATTGGCGGGAGCGGCGGTGGCAGTCATGGAACTCCTCCTTCCTGGGCAGAGGCGCCAGTCTATCATTCTCGATGTTAAAACACAATCTCGAGATTATATGAATCCTTCGCGAACTATAATCCCAGCATCGAATCCAATGCTTTTCCGAATCATGCTCCCATCCCAGAAATTCTCGGCAGCTTTCAGCGCCGAGCACGAGACGCCCCGGACCCTGGTCGAGAACGCCTACCTGGCCCTGCGCCAGGACATCATCGAGGGCAAGCATCCCCCCGGAACGCGGCTGCGCGTCGAGCACCTGAAGGACAGCTACGGGGTCGGCGCGGGGACCCTCCGGGAAGCCCTGTCCCTGCTCGTCTCCGACGCCCTGGTGGTCACCGAGGGCCAGCGCGGCTTTTGGGTCGCGCCGATCTCCGTCGAGGACCTGGAAGACATCACCCGCAGCCGGATCCTGCTGGAGACCGAGGCGTTGCGCCTGTCGCTCCGGGGCGGCGACGACGAATGGGAGGCTGGCCTCGTGGCCGCCTTCCACCGCCTGACCAAGGCCGAGGAGAAACTGGGTCCCTCCGGACCCCAGGTGCATGAGTGGGAATCCCGCAACCAGGCCTTCCACGAGGCCCTGATCTCCGGCAGCCATTCCCGCTGGCTCCGCTACCTGCTCGGCATCCTGTTCCGCCAGTCGGAGCGCTACCGCTTCCTGCTGCTGGCCAATCCCGACGGCAAGCGGGACATCCACGCCGAGCACACCGAACTCTTCGACGCCGCCATGGCCCGGGACGAGAAGCGGGCCGTGGCGGCCCTCCAGAAACACATCCAGCTCACCTACGAGACGGTGCGCGACCACGCCCTGGCCGACGGGAAGAAGAAGCCGGCCGGCCGCCGGGCCGCCCGCGTCCCCGCCTGAACGACCGGCGGCCGCCGAGGACCGCCCGTCCCGTGGCGGCCCTCCCGCCCCTCAGGGCTTCGCCGGAGGCGGCGCGTACGGATTCGCGTCGCCCTGGTCGTCGTCCACCGGCACCACGATCTCTACCTTGTCCAGGTCGACGGCCTCCTGCCTGCCGAGTCCGATCGTCACCATCTGCGGGAAGGCGATGACGAGGCCGATCATCAGGATCTGGATCAGCACGAAGGGGACGGCGCCCCAGTAGATCTCCGAGGTCTTGACCTCCGACGGGGCCACCGAGCGCAGGAAGAAGAGCGAGAAGCCGAAGGGCGGGTGCATGAACGACGTCTGCATGTTCACCCCGAGCAGCACGCCGAACCAGATCAGGTCGATGCCCAGCTTCTCGGCCACCGGCCCCAGCAGCGGGATAACGATGAAGGCCAGCTCGAAGAAGTCCAGGAAGAAGGCCAGCACGAAGATCAGCACGTTCACGACGATCAGGAATCCCAGTTGCCCGCCCGGCAGGTCGAGCAGCAGGTGTTCGACCCACAGGTGGCCGTTCACGCCGTAGAAGGTCAGCGAGAAGACCCGGGCCCCGACCAGGATGAAGACCACGAAGGCGGTCAGTTCCGCCGTCTTCGCCATGCTTTGCCGCAGCAGCGTGACGTTGAGCCGCTTCCGCGCAACGGCCATCACCAGGGCCCCCACGGCGCCCATGGCACCGCCCTCGGTCGGCGTCGCGATGCCCAGGAAGATGGTCCCCAGCACGAGGAAGATCAGCGCCAGGGGCGGGATCAGCACGAAGCTCACCCGCTCGGCCATCCGCGAAAGCAGCCCCAGCTTCAGGGCGCGGTTGGCCTGGGCCAGAAGGAAGGCGGTGCCAACCCCGACCGACAGGGCCAGGACGGTCAATTCGTCCAGCGGCATGTTGTCCGGCCGGGTCGACACATAGGCGGCGGCGGTGCCGCCCGACACCGCCGTCAGCACCAGCAGGGACCGCATGCCGTGGCTGCCGTCGGGTTCCGCCAGGGTGCGTGCCTCCGGCGGCAGGGCCGGAACCCGGTTCGGCCGGAAGACCGCCAGCAAAGCCACGTAACCCGCGTAAAGGCCGGTCAGGACGAAGCCCGGAATGAAGGCCCCCTTGTACATGTCGCCCACCGAGCGGCCGAGCTGGTCGGCCATGACGATCAGCACCAGGGACGGGGGAATGATCTGGGCCAGGGTGCCGGAGGCGGCAATCACTCCGGAGGCGAGCCGCCGGTCGTAGCCGTAGCGCATCATGATGGGCAGCGAGATCAGCCCCATGGAGATCACGGAGGCCGCCACGACGCCGGTCGTCGCCGCCAGCATGGCGCCGACGAAGATCACCGCGAAGGCAAGCCCGCCACGGACCGGACCGAAGAGCTGGCCGATGGTTTCCAGCAGGTCCTCGGCCATGCCCGATCGCTCGAGGATCAGCCCCATGAAGGTGAAGAACGGGATCGCCAGCAGCGTATCGTTGCTCATGACGCCCCAGATCCGGTCCGGCAGGGCCTGGAAGAGTTGCGCCGGCAACAGGTCCAGGTGCACGCCGAGGGCGCCGAAGGCCAGGCCGCAGGCTGCCAGCGCGAAGGCGACCGGATAGCCGAGCAGCAGGAAGATCACCATCGAGCCGAACATGATCGGAGCGATGTTCTCGATCAGGAATGCGGTCATCTCAGTTCCCTCCTGCGGCGGTCTCGGCCGCGCGCTGCCGGCGGATGGCCTCGGCAAGCTCCTCTTCTGAGGAGACCTTGCGTTCCTTCTCGGTGGGATCGGGGCACGCCCCGGCCAGGAAGCCGGCGCACTTGATGGCCTGCGACACGCCCTGGAGGCTGAGCAGGAGGAAGCCGGCCGGCACCAGCAGCCGCGCCGGCCAGACGATCAGCCCGCCGGCCGAGTTCGACATTTCGTGGCTCAGATAGGAATTGACGAACACCGGCCAGGAAAGGAACAGGATTCCCAGGCTCATGGGCAGGAGGAAGAAGACGGATCCGAAAAGCTCCATCCAGACCCGCGCCCGCTTCGAGAAATAGCCGGACACCACGTCGATGCGCACGTGCTCGTTGCGGCGCAGGGCATAGGCGGCCCCCAGGAGGAAAATCGCCGAGAACAGGTACCACTGGAGTTCCAGGAAGGCGTTGGAACTCATGTTGAAGGCCTTGCGGACCGATGCATTGACCGCGCTGACCAGCACCGCCACCAGCACCAGCCAGACGACGGCCTTGCCCACCCGCTCGTTCACGCCGTCCACCAGCGCGGAAAACTTCAAGAGTGCTTGCATGGAAGCTCTCCCCGCCCCGGCCGGGGCGGCAAGGCGGGAACCGGAACGCGAAGTTCCGGCGCCCGGAATGAAATCGTCGCCGGGTGGCCGCAGCCGCCCCGGCGGACCGGTCACCTCCTGGCCTGGCGCTCGCCGCGCACGACGCCCGCGACGAAGCTGTCGAAGCGGTCCTCGGCCACGCTGTGCCAGGACACCACGTCGTCCCGGTACTTCAGATAGGCCTCGAGGAGCTTCTGGAATTTCGGGTTCTTCGCGGCGATCTCGTCGTAAGTCTCCATGCAGGCCTTGTAGCAGGCCTGCAGGACCTCGTTCGGGAAGGGCTTCAGCTGCGTGCCGGCCGCGATCAGCCGCTTCATGGCGACGGGGTTCTTGACGTCGTATTTCGCCAGCATGTCGTGGTGGGCAAAGGCGCAGGCATCCTCTAGGATGGTCTGGTATTCCTTCGGCAGCTTGGCCCACTCGGCGGTGTTGATGTAGAGCGACTGTTGCGCGCCGCCCTCCCACCAGGCCGGGTAGTAGTAGTACTTGGCCACCTTGTTGAAGCCCAGCTTCTCGTCATCGTAGGGCCCGATGAATTCCACCGCGTCGATGGCTCCCTTCTCCAGGGCCGGGTAGATCTCGCCGGGCGGGATCTGCTGCGGCACCACGCCCAGCTTCTGCAGCACCTGGCCCGCGATGCCGCCGATGCGGAACTTCAGGCCCTTCAGGTCCTCGACGGTCTTGATCTCCTTGCGGTACCAGCCGCCCATCTGGGCACCGGTGTTGCCGCAGGGGATGTTGTGGATGTTGTAGTCCTTGAAGAACTCCCGCAGCAGCTGCAGGCCGCCGCCCTCGTACATCCAGCCCGTGTGCTGGCGGGCGTTGAGGCCGAAGGGCAGGCCCGTGTCGAAGGCGAAGCTGGGATCCTTGCCGACGAAGTAGTAGCCGACGCTGTGGCCGACCGGCACGGTGCCGTCCTTGACGGCATCCACGACACCGGGACCGGGCACGATCTCGCCGGCGGCGAACACCTGAATCTGGAACCTGCCGCCCGTGGCGGCGGCGACCCGCTTCGCGATCACTTCGGCGGTGCCGAAGGCGGTGTCGAGGCTCTTGGGCAGGCTCGAGGCCATGCGCCACTTGATCTCGGGAGCCCCCTGGGCGATGGCCGGGGCGGCAACGGTGCCGGCGGCGAGGCCGGCGCCTGCGGTTTTCAGGAAGGTGCGGCGTTCCATGCTGTTTCTCCTTCTGGCGGGTGATCGACGTGCGTTTCCGGCTCCCGGCGGGAGCACCGGTCGTCTTTCTGCGGGGGAGAAACACTCGTGCCGGCTTACGCCGTGTTTTGCGGCGGATTATACAGCATATCTCGACGATAAAATCAAATCTCGAGAAAACTATCGTTCAAAATTCGACGATCTCATCCGCTCGCCCGGGCCAGGGAGGCGCCAGATAAAGCAACAGATTGCCCTATTCAACGCAGGAAATCCCGGCTCACGGCGCGGAACAGGTCGCTCCCCGCCCGCTTGAGCCATTCGAAGGCCACCATCTCCCGGGAGACCACGTCGATCCCGTGCCGGCGCATGCGCTCCAGGGCCAGGGCCTTGTCCGACGGACGCCGGGAACCGACCGCGTCCTCGACGACGAAGACCTCCTTCCCCTCCTGGCGCAGTTGCAGCACCGTCTGCAGCACGCAGACATGGGACTCGGTCCCGCAGACGACCCACTGCCGCCGGTCGCTCCCCGGCAACGGCGGCAGGCACCCCGCGGCAACGCAGGAGAAATCCATCTTCTCGCCGATGGCACCGGCCGGCAGCAGGGCCTTGATCTCCCCGTGGGTCGGGCCGATCCCCTTCGGATACTGCTCCGTCGCCGCCACCGGCACCCCGACCCGCTGCGCCACCCGCACCAGCCAGGCCGCGTTTTCCAGCACCCGCTGCCAGTCCTCGATATGGGGCAGGAGCCGCTCCTGGAGGTCCACCACCAGCAGCACGCTCTTATCGGCATCCATCAGCATTTCGCGCCCTCCGTCAAAGGAATTTTGATCGTGGAACTGTAGCGGATGAAAAGCCTTCCCGGCTAGAATTCGCCGGTTTGCCCGAAAAATCACCACCGCCCGAAGGACCCGTCATGACGCTCTCCCACCGCGTTCTCGCCATCAAGGAATCACCGACCCTCGCCGTCACCGCCCGCGCCGCAAAGCTCAAGGCCGAGGGCCGCGACATCATCGGCCTGGGCGCCGGCGAACCCGATTTCGACACGCCCGTCCACATCAAGGAGGCGGCCAAGAAGGCCATCGACGCCGGCTTCACCAAATACACGCCGGTGGGCGGCACGCCCGGCCTGAAGAACGCCGTGATCGCCAAGTTCAAGCGCGACAACGGCTTCGAGTACGGCGCCAAGGAGATCGTCGTCGGCGTCGGCGGAAAGCAGACCATCTTCAACCTGGTCCTGGCCGTGATCAACCCAGGCGACGAGGTCATCATTCCCGCGCCCTACTGGGTGTCCTACGCGGACATCGCCCTGGTCGCCGAAGGCAAGCCGGTCATCGTCGACTGCGGCATCGAACAGGGGTTCAAGATCACCGCCGCCCAGCTCGAGGCGGCGATCACGCCGAAGACCAAGCTCTTCATGATCAACTCGCCGTCCAACCCGACCGGCGCCGTCTACACCCTGGACGAGTTGAAGGCCCTCGGCGAGGTCCTGAAGAAGCACCCGAACGTGCTCGTCGCCACCGACGACATGTACGAACATGTGAACCTCTCCGGCCAGAAGTTCGTGAACATCCTGAACGCGACCCCGGAACTGAAGGACCGCTGCATCGTCCTCAACGGCGTCTCCAAGGCCTACTCGATGACCGGATGGCGGATCGGCTACGCGGCGGGGCCGGAGAAGATCATCAAGGCCATGGAGATCCTCCAGTCCCAGTCCACCTCCAACCCCACCTCCATTTCCCAGGTGGCGGCCGAGGCGGCCCTGAACGGGGACCAGTCCTGCATCGACCCGATGGTTTCCGCCTTCCGCGAACGCCATGCCTTCGTCGTGAAGCGTTTCAACGAAATCAAGGGCCTGAAGTGCATCGCCGCCGGCGGCGCGTTCTACGCCTTCCCCGACGCGCGGCCGGCGATCGCCGACCTGCACGCCCGCGGCAAGTTGAAGGAGGCCACCGACATGGCCTTTTCCGAGTACCTGCTGGAGACCGTGGGCGTCGCCGTGGTGCCCGGTTCCGCCTTCGGCGCCGAGGGTTACTTCCGGATCTCCTTCGCCACCTCCATGAAGAACCTGGAGGAGGCCCTCAACCGCATCCAGAAGGCCATCGAGGGCTGAAGTGCCGTAACCGGCCGGAGACGGCCGGACGGGCCGCCGAAAGGGCGCCGCGCTGCGGCGCCCTTGCTTCGCTTATCGGGAGATGCGCGGTGCGCTGAGCTGGGGTTCCTTCAGCGTACCCGCCAGCATCACCGGGGCCCGCACGACGGTGGCCGAACCCTTCATCTCCACGTCCAGGTGCCCGCTCAGCCGCCCCGCGGCATCGGCCTGCATGTCCCCCGCCGCCGAGAGGAGCCCCGAGGAGAGCCGGATCCGGTCCAGGCGGAACGCGCCGCCGTCCACGGCCGCGGCCAGGTTCAATTGCTCGAACTTCGTGTATCCACCCCGCGTCGGCTGCCGCCCGGTGGAACGCACCGCCTCCACCAGATCGACACGGTGCACGGTGCCGCGGGTGAGGGACAGGTCCCCGTCGGCCCTGATGCCGGAAATCAGCCGGGTCGCGTCGGCGCCGCGCCCCTCGAGCCGGATCCGCCCGCTCAACTCGCCGTCAACCTGGATGTCCGGGGTCAGGACCGGCAGGAGCTTGCCGGCGCTGACGCGCTTCATTTCCAGGGTCGCCAGCAAAATGAGGCCGTCCGTCCAATCCAGGGTACCGGCACCCTCGACGACCCCGTCATGGATGCGCAGGTCCGCCTTGGTGATGCGCAGCCCCGACGAATCGGCCTGCGCCTGCGCATCCACATAGTCGATGGGCAGGTCCGTCTTCAAGGGGAGCTTCCACCCGTTGCCGGAGACGGCCAGATCGAATCCGCCCTCGCGCGGCACCGCCTTCACCTGGATGCTGCCATCCGCGCTCTTCAGGTTGACGCCCTTCAGCCGGCCCCGGTCGAAGGAAGCCTCGCCGCGCAGCGCGCCCGTTTCCGAGGCCCCCAGCGTCACCACCAGGTTTTCGATGCGTACGGAACCGATTTCGGCGCCGCCCGAGCCGGCCGCGAACCAGCGCGAGGCCCTCGCCATGCCCTGGGAATCGAGGCGCAGCCCATCCACCTGCAAATCTCGGATATCCAGGCCGGAACCGAAGAGGGACAGGGGATTCGGGATCATCCGGACGGCCTTGATGCTTCCCTTGCCCTCGGCACCGATGGCCAGCCGTTCCAGCGTGACGTTTGGATAGGGGGTGAACGAAAAGCGCACGCCGCCGATGCGCACCGGTTCCTGCAGCGCCGCACTCAGGGACTGTTCGGCCTCGGGCAGGTAGCTCCGGTAGGGAAAGAGGATGGCCAGGAGCAACGCGGCGACCAGGATCCCGACAATGCCGATCAGCGCCCACAAGGTCCCGCTGATGAAGATCCGGTCGCCGCTCCGCTTGACCCGGCGCAGGTGCACTTCCTCGGGCTCGCCGTCGTCGTAGGCGGCGGAGAACTCCCGCTCCTCGCGCCGGGAGGCGCCGCGCCGGCGCAGGTTTCCCAGCCCCGACGACAGGCGCGACAGGAGGCTTTTCCGTTCCGGCCTGGCCTCCTTCGGCGCGGCGCCGCCGGCTGCCGCCTCCTCGGCCTCGAGAACGATCTCCTCGACAACCGGCGCCTCGTCCGGCCCGTCGAGCACGAAATCCAGGTCCTGGGCTGCGGCGGGCGTGGTCTGTCGCGCCGCCCGCGCTTCCACCGTCTCGATGAGGCCCATCCGCTCCAGTTCGCGCAGGGCCGGGATCACCATCGAGGCATCCGCGATCTTCGTCTTCAGGACCTCCACGTCGGAGTGGCCGTCCACGATGATCAGCACCATGCGGAGGTTGCGCTGGACGAGCCGGGTGCGCTGCTGCATCGCCGCCTCGCCCTGCGCCGTCTTGCAATAGATCGTGTTCGGTTCCATCGTCGGTTTCCCTGTCTCGGAGCGCATCGCCGATACCCTCGGTTCGCTTGACGCCCCACCCCAAAGCCATTAAGATGCGCGCCTCGTTCGATCCCCGATAGCTCAGTCGGTAGAGCGCCGGACTGTTAATCCGTAGGTCCCTGGTTCGAGCCCAGGTCGGGGAGCCAGACACCAAGGGGCGATTCCAATGGAATCGCCCCTTTCTCTTTTCCGTCCCAGTTTCCTTCCCGCCTCCGCGCCCCGCCGCCGGCACCCGGCAGGCATCGGGCCATCATACCAACCTTGCCGTCCGGGTGCAGCGCCCCGGCCTGACGCACTGCTGGTAGATTCATGCCCACCACCGCAAGCGACCTGCCGCCCGCCATGACGCCGCCTCCCGCCACGCATCGACCGCCACTCGCCGTGCCGGGCGCCACCGCCGCCATCGTCGTGGCGGCCCTGGCCGCCTCCGCCGTGGCCCCGTACGACCGTCCCACCTGGCTGCTCGAAGTCTTTCCCGTCCTGATCGCCCTGCCATTGCTCGCCTTCACCTGGCGGCGCTTTCCGCTGAGCGACCTGCTATACGTGCTGATCGGCCTGCACGCGCTGGTGCTCATCCTGGGCGGCACCCACACCTACGCCCGGGTGCCGCTGGGCTCTTGGCTGCAGGAACTGTTCGACATGCAGCGCAACCCCTACGACCGGATCGGGCACTTCTTCCAGGGCTTCGTCCCGGCCCTCGTGGCCCGGGAGATCCTGCTGCGCGGCGCCTGGGTGCGCGGACGGCGGATGGCGGCCTTTCTGTGCATCTGCGTTGCCCTGGCCATCAGCGCCTGCTACGAGTTCATCGAGTGGTGGGCCGCCATCCTCCTGGGCCAGGGCGCCGACGAGTTCCTGGGCACCCAGGGGGATCCCTGGGACACCCAGTGGGACATGTTCATGGCCCTGGTCGGGGCAGGCTCGGCGATGGTCCTGCTCGGCCGCCTCCATGACCACCGCATGGCGGCGCTGGCGCGTTGACGTTTCCCTGCGAGCCGCCGCGGATCGTCAGGAAGCCTTCAGGCCGCGCATGGTGCGGCGCATGAACACCAGGTCCTCCCAGGCGAGGGCCTTGTCGGCCAGGTTGCGCAGCAGGTAGGCCGGATGATAGGTGACGATCAGCGGAATGCCCCGGTGGTCGAACAGCCGGCCGCGCGCGGCGCCGATCTTCACCTCCGTGTTCAGCAGGGTCTGGGCCGCCGGGCGGCCGAGGGCCACGATGAGGCGGGGCCGGATCAGATCGACCTGCCTGGAAAGATAAGGCCAGCAGGCCGCCGTCTCGCCCGGCTCCGGCGTCCGGTTGCCGGGGGGGCGACACTTGACCGCATTGGCGATATAGACGTCCTCGCCCCGGCGCAGCCCGATGGCCGCCAGCATCGAATCCAGAAGCCGGCCCGCCTGCCCCACGAACGGTTCGCCTCGCGCGTCCTCCTCGGCACCCGGGCCCTCGCCGACGAAAAGCCAGTCCGCCCGCGGGTCGCCGACCCCGAGCACGGCCTGTTTGCGCTCCCGGCACAGCCCGCAGGCGGTGCACCCCGCGACGGCGGCGGCGAGCGCCGGCCAGTCCATTTCGGCAATGGCCGCCGTCCGGGGGCCGGCGGGCGGCACGTCCGGGGCGGCGGAGGGAGGCGGATCGGGCGACCATTGCGCGGGTTCCGCGGCGGCCGGACCCGCTGCTTCCGCTGCTTCCGTTGCTTCCGCTGCTTCCGCTGCCTCAGTTGCCTCAGTTGCCTCCGTTCCGGCCGCAGGCGGCGCACGCAGGCGCCAGAGGGGCGCCAGGCCCATCTCGCGCAGGATCGCTTCGCGCCGGCTGCCCACGTCAGAGATCACGCGCCATGACGATGGCGTTTTCCCGCCCGTGCCCGGCCGGGTAGTAGCCGCGGCGCTCGCCGATGCGGGCGAAGCCGTGCCGGGCATAGAATGCCCGCCCAGCCTCGTTCGAGGGGCGCACCTCCAGGAACATCCGGGTGGCCCCGTGGCCACGCGCCACCGCGAACAGGTGGTCGAGCAGCGCCGATCCCCGGCCCCGCCGGTGCAGCGCCGGCAGGATGCTGATGTTCAGCAGGTGGGCCTCATCGATGGCCGTCATCATCACGGCATAGCCGGCGAGCTGCCCGGCCTCCCGGGCCACCCAGGACGAATAGCCGGCGGCCAGGGAATCGGCGAAATTGCCAGGGGTCCACGGAAACGCGTAGATGGCCGCCTCCTCCCGCGCGACGCGCTCCACGTCCTCCATCCCCATCGGCACGAACACCAGGCGGGGCGCCGGCACCGCGCTCACCGGAGGCCTCCCCGGGCCAGCCGCTCCGCCGTGGTGAGCGCCACCTTGTCGCGCACGTAGAGGGGTGCCGCCGAGCCGGCGGAAACTCCCTCGCCCGCCGCAAGCCGCGGCAGGGCCAGGCGGGCGACGGCGGCAGCCGTAGGGGATAGATCGGCGCGCACCTTCGCCACATGGCCGGCCAGGCGCACCGCCAGCGCATCGCCCCAGGCCGCGAATCCGTCGCCGCAGCCCGCCCAGGCGCCACCGGGCGGCAGGGCCACCGCGGCGGCGGCCGACACGCCGGGGGGCACCAGGGCCACGGGAAGTCCCCCGCGCAGTTCGAAGGCGGCGGCGTAGACCTCGTTCATCCGGGCATCGAGGCAGGCAAAAATCCGCTCGCCCGCGCCGGCCTCGAAGGCGGCGAGGCTCAGGGCGTCGAGGGTGCCGACGGGGAGGACGGGGATTTCCAGGCCCCAGCCGAGGCCCTGGGCGATGCCGCAGGCAAGGCGCAGGCCGGTGAAGCCGCCGGGCCCCGCCCCAAAGGCGATGCCATCCAGGTCGGCCGGCGCCAGGCCGGCGCCGGCCAGCAGGTCCATGACCCACGGCAGGACGCGTTCGGAACCGCCGTTGGGCAGGTCTTCCGCCATTTCCACGAGGTCGCTGCCGGTCGCCAGGGCCACCGAAAGGCGACGGGTGGAGGTTTCGAGGGCGAGGAGATTCACGGCGCCAATTTTACCCGAGCACCCCCGGCCACCGCGGTCAATGGGCCACTTCTCCGGCCCGGGCGAATTGGCCGCGCCGTATCAGGAGCAGCAGAGGCAGCGCCAGCGCCATGGCGACGCCGAAAGCCAGGAAGAGCCTCTCGAAAGCCAGCATGGAGGCCTGCTTCACCACCTGCCCCTCCAGGATGCGCAGGGCCTTGGCCTGGGCCAGGGCCTCCGGCGTGCCATGGGAGATGACGAGGGCCTTCAGCCTGGCCAGCCGTTCGACGGCCTGCGCGCTGCCCTCCGTGACGTGGCGGATCAGCTCGCCGCGGTTGGCCTGCTGCCACTGCACGAACAGCGTGGCGGAGGCGGCGATGCCCACGGAGCCCCCCAATTGCCGCGTCAGGTTGTAGAGGCCGCTGCCGTTGGCCACCTTCTCCGGCATCAGGTTGCCCAGGGCCAGGTTGTTCAACGGGATGAAGACCATGCCCAGGCCCACGCCGCGCAGGATCATCGGCAACAGGAAATCGTCCCAGCCGGACTGGGCGGTGAACAGCGAATGCTTCCACATGGAATAGCCGAAGACCGTGACCCCGGCGATCACGAAGATCCGCAGGTCGAGCTTCGTCTTCGCCACCGTGCGCCCCATGACGGCCATCGTGATCCCCGAGGCGATGGCGCCCGGCAGGATGACGAGGCCCGTCTCCCAGGCCGTGAATCCGAGCAGGGTCTGGGCATAGACGGGGAACACGAAGACGACGCTGTAGAGGGCCGAACCGACCACGAACGTGAACACCACGGAGGCCGCGAACTGCGGGTCGGCAAGGATGCGCAGATCCACCACCGGGTGGGGATGGCGCAGTTCCTGCCAGACCAGGGCCGTCAGCGCCAGGAAGGAGGTCACCGCGTAGGCCACCACCTCCCGCGAGGCCCACCAGTCGAGCTTCTCGCCGCGCTCCAGCATGGTCTGCAGGCAGCCGATGCCGACGGCCAGCAGCAGCAGGCCGAGGGCATCCACCTGTTCCGCCCGTTCGCCGTACTTCGAGTCCGGGACCACCATCAGGGTCAGCAGCAGGGCGCCGAGGCCCAGGGGCACGTTGATGTAGAAGATCCATGGCCAGGAGAGGGTATCGGTCAGCCAGCCACCCAGGGTCGGACCGAGCATGGGCCCCACCATGATGCCCAGGCCGAAGATGGCCATCGCCTGGCCCGCCTCCTCGCGGGGGAAGACCTCGTACAGGGTCGCCTGGGCCGTCGAGATCAGGCCCCCGCCGCCCAGGCCCTGGACGATCCGCCAGAAGACCAGGGACTCGAGGCTCGAGGAGACGCCGCACATGATCGACGCAAAGATGAACAGCATGATGGACAGGGCGAAGTAGTTGCGCCGCCCGAACCAGTTGCCCAGCCAGCCGGAGATGGGCAGCACGATGACGTTCGCCACCACGTAACCGGTGGACACCCACGCGACCTCGTCCAGCGTCGCCCCCAGGTTGCCCATCATGTGGGGGATGGCCACATTCACGATGCTGGTGTCCACCAGTTCCAGCACCGAAGCCAGCGTCACCGTGAAGGCGATCAGGTAGCGGTACCGGTGGGCGTCCGCGTCGTCCTCGACGCGCCGGAGCCCCGGCAGCAGCGGCTTCACGGCCTCACTTCACCGCGATGGTGACGAATACCGACAAGCCGGGGCGCAACAGCCGCTGGGGATCGTCGCTCTGCCTGACCCGGATGCGCACCGGCACCCGCTGCACGACCTTGGTGAAATTGCCGGTGGCGTTGTCCGGCGGCAGCAGCGAGAAGCGCGCACCCGTGGCGGGACTGACCGACTCCACCGTGCCCTGGATCCGCAGGCCCGGATAGGCGTCCACGTCGATCTCGGCCACGAGACCCGGTTTCACGTCCCGGACCTCCGTCTCCTTCATGTTGGCCGTGATCCATATGTCGTCGAGCGGCACGACGGAGAGCACCGGCTGGCCGGCCGGCACGAGCTGGCCCGGCTCCACGTTCTTGTTGGCCACGCGGCCGGTCGCCGGCGCCACGACCCGCGTGTCGGCGAGCTGGTTGGCCGCCAGGTCCCGCGCGGCCCTGGCGGACTCCACCTTGGCCAGCGCCGCGCGCAGCGCCGCGCCGGTGGCCGTCACCTGCTCGCCGGCGGACGCCGCCGTCTCCCGGCTTGCCTTGACCTGGGCATGGGCCGACCTGGCCGCCGCCTCGGCGGCATCCAGGGCCTGGGGCGTCGCCATCTTCTTCGCCACCAGTTCCCGGAGGCGCTCCACGTCCTTCTGCGCACGGTCTGCGTTGGCCAGCGCCTGCTCGATATTGGACCGGGCGGCGGCAGCCGCAGCCCGCGCCGCCGCGACCTGGGCCTCGGCCTGCCCGGGCCGGCCGCCCTCGCGCCCCGCCGCCGCCAGCGCCAGGGCCAGTTCCGCCTCCGCCTGGGCGAGCCTCACCTTCAGGTCCCGGTCGTCGATGGTGAGCATCAGATCGCCCGCTTTCACCGCCTGGTGGTCCGTGACCTTCACCTCCATGACGAAGCCGCCAACCTTGGGGAGCACGGGGACGATATGGCCCTCCACCTGGGCATTGTCCGTCGTCACGTGGGAAAGACCCCACCACCAGCGGTGGGCGAACCAGCCCGCGAAGGCCAGCAGGAGCAGCAGGAATACGACGCGGGGGGCCTTCCGCCGGGACGCGGTTTCGCTCATCGGAATTGCCGGGTGGTGTGATTTTGCGGAAGGGCGAACCCTACCACAGACGCGGGAAATTGCATCGCGATATGAGTGCATATACACTCATTCCATGCCCGCTGCCGCGACCTCACTCCCCGCCGACGCACCGGCGCCCCCGAAGCCCAGGGGCTGCACCTTCCTGCGCCTGCGCAAGGTGGCACGCCGCATGACCCAGCGCTACGACGCCCATCTGCAGCCCGGTGGTCTGCGCATCACCCAGTTCTCCCTGCTCGCGGCGCTTGCCGGCGACGAGGCATTCACCGTGTCGAGCCTCGCCGCCCGCATGGCCATGGACAGGACCACGCTGACCCGCAACCTGAAGCCCCTGGCCGACCGGGGCCTGCTGCAACTGGGGACGTGCGAGGACGCACGCTGCCGCAGCGTCGCCCTTACCAATGCGGGACGCATCGCCTTTGCCGCCACCCTTCCCCTGTGGCGCCAGGCCCAGAAGGAGATGCTGGCCCTCGTTGGCGCCGCCGACCTGGAACGGCTCCACCAGTTGCTGGACAGCACCCTGGCGCTGCTCGAACACGAATGACCCCGATGACCGCCGCCCAACGTCCCCTCGCCACCCTCCTCGCCTTCGCCGCGCTGATCGTCTGCGTGGCCATGGGCATCCGCCATACCTTCGGGCTGTTCCTGACGCCCATGAGCGTCGCCCACCAGTGGGAACGGGAGGTGTTCTCCTTCGCCATGGCCCTGCAGAACCTGATGTGGGGGGCGGCCCAGCCCTTCGCCGGCCTGCTCGCCGACCGCTGGGGCGCGAAACGCGTGCTCTGGGGCGGCGCCGCCCTCTATGCCCTGGGGCTGTTGGGCATGGCGCATGCGTCCTCGGGAACCGGGTTCGCGGCCACCGCCGGCCTGATGATCGGCGTCGCCCAGTCGGGCACCACCTACAGCGTCGTCTTCTCGGCCCTGGGCAAGCTGGTGCCGGAATCCCGGCGCAGCTGGGCCATGGGACTGGTCGCGGCCGCGGGATCCTTCGGGCAGTTCCTGATGATTCCGGTGGCCTCCGGGCTCATCGACGGCATCGGCTGGTTCGCGACCCTCCTCACCTTCGCCGCTGGCGCCATGCTGATCTTCCCGCTCGGCGCCTCGCTGACGAAGGGACTGGCGCCCGCCTCCGCCGGCGGCGGCCAATCGGCCGGCGAGGCGCTGCGGGAAGCCATGCGGGAGCGGAGCTTCGTGTTCCTGATGGTCGGCTATTTCGTCTGCGGCTTCCAGGTGGTGTTCCTGGGCGTGCACCTGCCCACCTACCTGCTCGACAAGGGACTGTCAGCGAACGTGGGCATGACCGCCCTCGCGCTCATCGGCCTGTTCAACGTCCTGGGCACCTACGCCGTCGGCCACCTGGGCACCCGCTACCCGAAGCGGGTGATCCTGGCCTGCATCTATTCCGGGCGCAGCGTCGCCATCGCCCTGTTCCTGCTGGCCCCGCTGACTCCGTTCGGCGTCTACGTCTTCTCCGCCGTCATGGGCCTGTTATGGCTTTCCACCGTCCCGCCCACCAATGCCATCGTCGCCCAGGTCTTCGGGGTCCGCTTCCTGGGCATGCTGTCCGGTTTCGTTTTCATGAGCCATCAGGTCGGCAGCTTCTTCGGCGTCTGGCTGGGCGGCCGGCTCTTCGACAGCACCGGCTCCTACGACATCGTCTGGGGCATCTGCATCGCGCTGGGCATCGTCGCCGCCGCCTTCAATCTGCCCATCGACGAGCGCAGCCTGGAAACGCGGCGGGCGGTGCCCTCGGCGGCGTGAACACGAACCCCGACGGAGCTGCCCCATGAATCAGCCGATCGCGCCGCGTCCCGAGATCACCCTCGAGGTCCTCAACCGGCTGGGCCACGACTACCTGCCCGGTTTCCTGGGCGTGCAGATGACCGAGCTGGGACCGGGAACCCTGAAGAGCCGCATGAAGGTCGAAAAGCTCCACTTCGCCCCCAACAGCTTCCTCCATGCGGCCAGCATCGTCGCCCTGGCCGACACCACCTGCGGATATGCCACCATCGCACATCTTCCCCCGGGAGCGGAGTCCTTCACGACCGTGGAGTTGAAGAGCAACCACCTGGGCACGATCCGCGAGGGGGCCATCCTTTGCCAGGCGCAGGCCCAGCACCTGGGGCGCAACACCCAGGTCTGGGACGCCACCGTCACCGACGAGGCCACCGGGCGCAAATTGGCGTTGTTCCGCTGCACCCAGATGGTCCTCTGGCCGCGCGCCGGCGGCTCCTGACCCGGGATTCGCCGGCCGGATTCCGGTATCCCGCGCCGCCGGAGGCACCGTCCACTGCCGCCGCCGGCATCAGGCCTGGGGCGCGAATACCGTGTATCCCCGGGGCGGGGCCCAGAACCCGGTCCAGCCCTCCCGGTCCGAGCGCTGGTCCTGGGGCCGGTGCAGGTCCGAGGCGCTCCACCAGGCGACCGGGGCGAAACCGGTGTCGGCCCAGCGGGTCCGTACCCATGCCCCGTGCCAGTCGTCGCCCCGGTTGTTCCAGACGAAGACCAGGCCCGGCTGGTCGCCGTGGCCGAGGCGTTGCATGACGTATAGGTCGTCGTCCACCCACAGCACCTGGGTGGGGCCGCCGGCGAGGCGCTCGTGGGCGCCCACCAGCGCCGCAATGCCGTTGGGGCTGCCCGGCCGGCCCAGGCCCTCCGCGAAGTAGTCCTTCCAGAACACGCAGGGATAGCCCTCGTGGGTCAGGATGTAGCCGTAGGCAAGCATCCGGTCATGTTCGATGGGGCGGCCCGGGTCCCGGAGGTCGTGGTTCTCCACGAAGGTGACGGCGGCGCGGGTGACGTCCTTGGCGAGGCTTTGCCGGTCGGTGAGGCAGTGCAGGCTGCACCCGTACTGGTCGCAGACGGCCTTCAGGGTCTCCCGCAGCGGGAAGTCGAAGGCATCCACGGGATTCTGGTTCGAGAAGTTGCTCACCTCGACCCACTGCTCGATGGCCTTGGCATTGTCCCAGTACTCCGCGACGCCATAGGGCTGGAAAGGCCGGCCATCGCGCAGGTAGCGGTACTCCTGGATGGCGGTGACGGTATGGGCGCCGTAGCCCTTCACGAAATCGTAGCGGAAGCCGTCAAAGCCGATCTCCTCGACCAGCCATCGGGCGAGCCTGAGGATCTCGCCGTAAACATAGGGGTTCCGATGGGAGAGGTCCGGCATGTCGCCGAAGCGGCCCTCGTCCCAACTCTCGTAGGCGTTGGGGTGGAAGGACTCCCAGTCGCGGGGGAAGCGGCCGCTCGCGGGCTGGAAGCGCGTCCAGCGCCGCTCGCCGGTGATCGGATTCACTTCCTCCGCATCGGCGCCGCTGCAATGGTTGATCACCAGGTCGGCGATGACGCCCATGCCGCACCCATGAGCCTCGGCGATCAGGGCGAGCAACTCGTCCCTCGCGCCGAACCAGGTCTTCACCGAGCCCCTCTGGTCGAACTCTCCGAGGTCATAGTAGTCGTACGGGTCGTAGCCCATGGAGGGGCCGCCCAGGTTGGCCGCCTTGTGC
>JAEUNJ010000006.1 GCA_016791145.1 Rhodocyclaceae bacterium
CGCAACTTCAAGCCCTGGATGGCCAAGGGCACGGCCTTCGGCTCGATGATGTTCGGCATCGACCAGATCCTGTTCCGCGGCAAGGCGCCCTGGACCCTGCACAACAGCGCCGACCACCTGAAGCTCCAGCCGGCCAGCCAGTGCTCGCCCATCGCCTACGCCAAGCCGGACGGCGTCATCAGCTTCGACCGGCTGTCCTCGGTCTTCCTCTCCAACACCAACCACGAGGAGGACCAGCCCTGCCACCTGACGCTGGCCGATCCCGGGGTGCCGGTGCGCACCAACCTCGCCACCTACGACGCGCCCGAGCAGCGCTACTGTCCGGCCGGCGTGTACGAGATCCTGCGCGACGACGACGGCGGAAACCCGCGCCTGCAGATCAACGCCCAGAACTGCGTCCATTGCAAGACCTGCGACATCAAGGACCCGACGCAGAACATCCACTGGGTGGTGCCCCAGGGCGGCGAAGGCCCGATCTACCAGGGCATGTGAGGGCCCGTGCGTAATCCTGCCGCGCCTGGCGATACGGCGTTGCCCGCGCCTCGCCTTGCCGGCGCCCGCGGCGGATTCCAGCCCGGGCGCTGAGCGACATGGGACGCCTGGACGGCAAGGTCGCCTGGGTCACCGGGGCCGGCAGCGGGATAGGGCTCGCCGGGGCGCGTGCCCTGGCCCGGGAAGGCGCCGTGGTGGTGATGTCCGGGCGCCGGGCGGACGTGCTCCAGGCCGAGGCCGCGGCCCTGCGCGAAGGGGGCGCCCGGGCCGAGGCCATGCCGCTCGACGTGACCGACGCCGCCGCCGTGCGGGCCGCCGCGGAGGCGATCCTGGCCGGCCACGAGCGGGTGGACATCCTGGTCAATTCCGCCGGCATCAACGTGCCGAACCGGTTCTGGAAGGACCAGACCCACGAGGGCTGGGAAAAGGTCGTCCGCATCGACCTGGACGGCGTCTACCACTGCACCGCCGCCGTGCTCCCGTCCATGCGCGAGCGCCGCGACGGCGTGGTGATCAACGTCTCCTCCTGGGCCGGGCGTTACGACACCTTCATGACGGGGCCGGCCTACAACGCGGCCAAGCACGGCGTCGTCGCCATGACCATGCACCTCAACATGGAGGAGTGCCGCAACGGCATCCGGGCCTGCGCCCTGTGCCCGGCCGAGGTGGCCACGCCCATCATGCGCAACCGCCCGGTGCCGCCCAGCGAGGCGGAGCTCGCCCGCATGCTGCAGCCGGAGGACCTGGGCGAGGCCATCCTCTGGGTCGCCACCCAGCCGCCCCACGTCTGCGTGAACGAGCTGGTCATCAGCCCCACCTGGAACCGGATATTCCTGGGCAGCACCTGAGCCCCGGCCGCGATGCGCTGGGGATTCGTCTTCGCGGGACTGCTGGCCTTCGGGGCCTGGAAGTACGCCGCCGACCGCCCGGCTGACCCGGGACCCGGCCAGGTGGCGCCGGACGACCCGCGGCAGACGGAGCCGGGACGGAGGGTCGTCCTGGAAAGGAAGGGCTACGCCCTGGAACCCCTCGCCCGCTTCGAGATCGAGGCCCGCGTCCTGGGCAGGGAGACCTACCGGGCCGACCGGGAAGCGGACCTGGCGCCGGTGGACCTGGCCCTGGGCTGGGGCCCCATGTCCGATTCGAAGGTGCTGGACAGGATCAGCATCAGCCAGGGGAACCGCTTCTACTACTGGAGCGTGCGGGAGTTCCCGATACCCGATCGGGATATCGTCGGGCACAGCGCCAACATGCACATGATCCCGGCCGACGCGGCGGTGGAAAGGCGGCTGCGCGAGCTCCGCCCGGGGCAGGTGGTGGACCTGTCCGGCTACCTGGTCGAAGCCGCCGGCAAGGACGGCTGGCGCTGGCGCTCCTCCCTGAGCCGCTCGGACACCGGGTTCGGCTCCTGCGAGCTGGTCTGGGTGGAGCGCGTCTCGGTGCGTTGAGGCGGGCCCTGCCCTAGGCCGCCTTCAGGTTGTCCAGCGCCCGGCCCAGGGCGCGGTCGAAGATGGGCAGCGCGGACACCGGCACGGCCTCGCCGTGCTCGAACTGCAGGGCCAGGGCATCGGGGGACACGGCGATGGCCCGGGGCGACTGGGGGTTCGTGAAGAGGAGCACGCCCCGCTGGGGACTGACCCAGGACAGGCGATAGCGCGGATTGCCCTCGGCATGGCGGAATTCCACCCAGTCGCCGCGCTTCAGTTCGGCCACCTGCCGGCGGGCGGCCTCGGAGAGGCTCTCGGGCGGCGTGTTGCCGACGATGGCGAGGCTCTCCACGACCAGTTCCCCGTCGTCGAGGCGGCGGCTGGCGAGCACCGCGTCCGAATCGGAGGGTTCCTGCGGCGCGGGCTCGGCCGCCTTCGGCGCCGCGGCCACTTCCGCGCCGCGCAGGATGGCGGCATGGATCGAGAACAGGGAGTCGATCAGTTCGAAGCGGCGCGCAGGCAGCGTGCCCAGGCGATCGAAGCCGGTCTGCACGTCCTTCACCAGGATCGGCAGCTTGCGGGCCAGGGCCTTGATCTCGCGCGCCTCGCTGCGCGGCTGGACGCTGGCCACCAGGTCGTTGCCGACCCGCATGGCATCGACCCAGCCGCCTTCGTCGCCGTGGAAGTGGAAATGGGCCAGCAGGGTCTTCCATTCGTTCTCGAGCAGGTCCCGCACCGGCTCCGGCACGGCCTTGGCGCGCCAGGCCGCCACGGCCTGGGCGGCGGCCACGTCGGCCGCCTCGCGCTTCTCGCGCTCGGCCACCAGCGGGACGGCGCGCATGGCCCAGGCCTCGGCCGCCTTGTCCTCGTTGGCGAGGAACTCGTCCAGTTCGCCACAGAGTTCCTCGAACAGCCCTGTTTCCTGGGCGAACTCGTTCTGCACGCGCTCGACGATGCGGGCCACCTCCCGGTACAGCGGGTCGTCGTGGTTGCCGCTCTGGCCCCAGCGCACGGCGGCGCGGGAAATGCCGTCGAGGAGCCGGCGGGCCGGGTGGGCGCGGCTGGAGAAGAAGCCCTTGTCCAGCATGGCCACCTTGAGCACCGGAATCTGCAGGCGCCCCACCAGGGCCTTGATGGGGTCCGGGATGTCCCTGTCCTCGAAGACCAGGTCGAAGAGCATCGCGACGATGTCGACGGTGATGGCGTCGAACTGGTTGAGGCCTTCGCTGGCCGCATTCACCTTGAAGTCGCGCAACGCCTGGGTGGAGAAGGGTCCCTCGCCGGCGGGGGTCGAGCGGCGCTGGATGGTGTTCAGGAAGGCCCAGACCTGGGGCGCGGGCCCGGCGACCACCCGGCCGTCCCCGGCCAGCGGCGTTCCGGGCGGCATCGGCGCGTGGAGGCCGCCCGCCGGCCCTGCCAGCACGGTGCCCGGCGCCACCAGGCGCTGCAGCAGCCCGAACACGTCCTCGGGTACGGCCGCGGCGGAATGGGACGCCGTCGGGGGCGCGGCGTCCGCCTGCGCCGGCGACGGGGCGGCCGTCCCGGCGGGCTGACCCGCGGGCCTCGGCATGCCGGGGCGCTGCTCCCGTTCGTAGCTGCGCTTCAGGTTGGGCAGGATGTTCCTGCCGACCAGGTGGGAATCCAGTTCCCGGTAGATGTCGGCCAGGTCCGCGCCGTCGCGCATCAGGTGCTGGAACAGGAGCTTGCGCTCGGGGCCGGAGAATTCGGCCTCGTGCAGCGCGGAGCGCAGGGCGCGGCCGATCACGGCGGGGGCCGCCGGATGGTCGTCGGGGCCCAGGTCGGGGCGGCGCATCAGGTGGGCCAGCCGGCGCTCGACGCCGAAGAGGGCCTCGTCGGCCTGCTCGCGCAACCGGGACCCGATGGCCTTGACGATCAGGTCCTCGTCCAGTTCGCCGTCCTCCACGAGGGACAGTTCCTCCAGGCCGTGCACCGCGGCCTTGGTGGCCGCCTTGCCCTGGGCGGCGGCATCGAATTCCCGCTGCCACTGGGCCGCGACGAGAGCCTCCAGCCGGTTGGCCCGCTCCATCAGCTTGTCGCGGGTGTCCATGAGGAACTTGCGCTGTTCCCGCTCCTCGGCCCGGTCCGCCTGCTGCATCAGGTCCGCCTGGACCAGTTCGGAAAAGGTCCGCATGGCCTCCCGAAGCCGCCGGGCCACCAGGTCCCGGGCGTCGGCCAGGAATGGATCGGTCGGGCCGTGCGACTGGGCGCGGCTCCCGTTGGGAAAGCTGATGATGTTTTCATTGGCCATGGTGTCCTCCGCAGCCGGACGGCACATGTTCCGTCCGTAGTGACCTGGTGCGGGGATCCGAAGGGCCGCCTGGGAAACCAATGGCGACCGGCAAATCCAAGGAATACCGGCCACCGATTACCAGCGGAACATCTGCCTGCTGTGCCAAGAATGCATCACAAACGAACAACTTACTGTTTTATCGTCTGTTTTTATCTGCTTCAGGCACTCCCTGCATGCATCCGGTTTCCGCACCGAGTCTACGGTTACAACCATACGATAACTAAAAATAAAAAACAAGTTAAATTTGCATTAACTTTTAGTAGTTTTTTCAATTCAAAGGGTTCCCGACGGGAAAACAACGGATGGAAAGGGCGGCCGGGGCCGGGATCGCCGCCAGGACGCCGCCCGGGCGACCGCGGCAGGGATGCATGGGCGGGTCACCCCGGGTTCGCCTTCGGGCGGTCCAGGATCGCTTCCGCGACGCCGCTCGCGCCAGTCCGGAACGGCTCGGCCCCGTGGGACGGCCGCCCCCCGGCGCGATCGAGGCGGACCGGGCGGCATCGCGGCGAGGTTGCCGCTCGCGCGCCGTGACCGGTGCGCCGTTCCCGGCGGGCCTAGAACTTCAGGGCGGCGGTGAGGGAGTCGAGTTCCTCGGCGGACTCGAGCAGGAAGGCGGCCAGGTCGGCATCGATGTCCGGCACGCCGCTCTCCGGCATGCTCGCCGCATTGGCCGCGACCTGGAGGGGTGAGGAGATGGGCGTCAGGCGGTGCGCCAGGCCCAGGGTGCCGGCCAGGGTTTCGGGCGCTTCCGCCCATTCGCCGGACCAGAAGGATTCGATGGCGGCCAGCACCGTCCCCGGAACGGCCAGGGAACGCAGCACGGCGCCGCCCACCTGGCGCTCACCGCCCTGCTCCCAGGAAGGATCGACGCCGCGTTCCAGGATCCCGGGATACTCGGCCGCCCGGGAGATGAGGTAGAACCCGCCGACCTCGTGGACGAGGCCCGTGAAGAAGGCGATGTCGGGATCGCGCCGGGTCAGGCGCCGAGCCAGCACGTGGCACAGGGCGGCCACGTGGGCGGTGTGTTCCCAGAGGCGTTCCGCGTGGACCCGGAAGGGCCCCTGCACCGCGCCGGCCATCATCTGGCGCATCACCACGGCGGACGCCAGGGCGCGCACCAGCTGGAAGCCCAGGCGGGCCACCGCATTCTTCACGTCCGCGATGGTCCGCCCGCTGCGGTTGTAGGCCACCGAGTTGGCGACCGCCACCACCCGGGCGGCCAGCAGCGGTTCGGCCTGGACCAGTTGGACCGCCTGGTCCAGGTGCTGCTCCGGGTCGTCCAGGGCGAGGCGGACACGCATGGCCACCTCGGCATGGGTGGGGAAGCTCAACTCCCCCCGCACCGCTTCGGCGGCAATCCTCTCCAGGGACTCCCGGGCATCCATCGCTTAGAACATCTCCTCGTGCAAGGCCAGGGCCGAGGCGCCGCCCTGGGTGACCACCTGGGCGAGGCCGGACGCGGCCGCCATCACATGGTCGGCGAAAAACCGCGCCGTGGCGATTTTCGCAGGGTAGAAGGGATCCGTGTCGCCGGCGGCGATCTTTTCCTGGGCGACCAGCGCCGCCCGGGCCATCTGCCAGCCGCCGCAGACGATGCCCATCAGTCGCAGGAAGGGCACCGCGCCGACCGCCACGGCGCGCACGTCCTGGCCGTATTGGGTGGCGATGTAGGTGCCGGCCTCGGTGATCGCCGCAACCCCGCGGCCCAGGGCCGAGCCGATGGCGGCGAAATCGGCGCCGGACTGCTTCTGGACTTCGGCCAGGGTACCGTGGATCAAGCCGATGACGGCCTTCAGGGTCGCGCCGCCCTCGCGGGCGATCTTGCGGCCGATCAGGTCGTTGGCCTGGATGCCGGTGGTGCCCTCGTAGATCGTCGTGATGCGGGCGTCCCGCATGAACTGTGCGGCCCCGGTCTCCTCGACGAAACCCATGCCGCCGTGGACCTGCACGCCCAGGTAGGCGATCTCGTTGCCGGTCTCCGTCAGCCAGCCCTTGACCACCGGGATCATCAGGTCCACGAAGGCCTGGTTGCGCTTGCGCTCCTCGGGATCGGGGTGGCGGACGGCCGCGTCGTGGGCCGCCGCCACGGTGTAGGCGAGGCCACGCATGGCCTCCACGCTGGAACGCATGACCATCAGCATGCGGCGGATGTCCGGGTGGCGGACGATGGCCACCGGCGCCGGGGAGCCCTCGATGGCGCGGCCCTGGACGCGCTCGCGGGCGTAGGCCACCGCCTTCTGGTAGGCCCGCTCGCCGATGGCGAGGCCCTCCAGGCCCACGGCGTAGCGCGCCGCGTTCATCATGACGAACATGTATTTCAGACCCTCGTTCTCCTTGCCGACGAGGAAGCCCTTGGCGCCGCCGTTGTCGCCGAAGGCCATCACGCAGGTGGGACTGGCGTGGATGCCCAGCTTGTGCTCGATGGAGACGCAGTAGGCGTCGTTGCGCTCTCCGAGGCTGCCATCCGCGTTCACCATGAACTTGGGCACGACGAACAGGGAGATGCCCTTCACCCCTTCCGGCGCATCGGGCAGACGGGCGAGCACCAGGTGGACGATGTTCTCCGCCATGTCGTGGTCGCCGTAGGTGATGAAGATCTTCTGGCCGAAGACCCGGTAGGTGCCGTCGGCCTGGGGCACGGCGCGGGTGCGCACGGCGGCCAGGTCGGAGCCGGCCTGGGGCTCGGTGAGGTTCATGGTGCCGGTCCAGGTGCCCTGGATCATGTTCGGCAGGTACATGTCCTTCTGTTCGGGGGATCCGTAGAGCTCCAGGGCCTCGATGGCGCCCAAGGTCAGCAGCGGGCACAGGGAGAAGGCCATGTTGGAGGACTTCCAGGTCTCCTGGACGGCCGCCGCCACCAGCTTGGGCAGGCCCTGCCCGCCGTGCTCGGGATTGCAGGCGACACCGTTCCAGCCGGCCTCGACGAACTGCTGGTAGGCCTCCTTGAAGCCCTTGGGCATGGTGACCGCCTTGTCCGCCCAGCGGGCCCCCTCCTCGTCGCCGGAGGCGTTGATGGGCGCGAGGACCTCGGTGGCGAACTTGCCGGCCTCGTCGAGGATGACCTCGACGGTATCGGGGGTCGCGTCCTCGAAGCCGGGCAGCGCGGACACCTTGTCCAGGCCGGCCAGCTCCCGCATGACGAACAGCATGTCCTTGTAGGGGGCGAAATAGATGCTCATTGGATAGTCTCCGGAAGGGTCATTTTCT
>JAEUNJ010000152.1 GCA_016791145.1 Rhodocyclaceae bacterium
CCGGGAGCTTCGCGCCCGGCCGGCGACCGATGCGGAAATCCAGCGTCCGGATGGCGGGATCGATGCGGGCCCGCAGGGTATCGATGAAGATCCGCACGCCCCCCAGGATCCGGGCGTGGGGCATCAGCACCGTCACTCGCACCTGGGGCCCCCGGTCAGCAGCGGCCCTGGCCGCAAAGCGCCTGCATGACGATGTGCCCGAAGATCGCGTGCACGTCCTCGGAGAGCTGCATGTCGTCGACGGCCGCCCAGACATGGTGATGGGCGATCTGCTTCAGGCGGCCGCCGCTGTAGCCGCAGAGGCCCAGCGTCACGCCGCCGTTCTGGTTCGCATACTCCACGGCCCGGATCACGTTCTCGGAATTCCCGCTTCCCGAGATGGCGATCACCAGGTCCCCCGGCTCCAACAGGTTCTTCAGTTGCTCGCGGAAGATGTCCTGGAAGGATATGTCGTTGCCGTAGGCCATGACCAGGCCCATGTTGTCCACCAGGCTGCGTCCGCGGAAGGGTTTCCCGGACGCCATGAACACGCTCTTGTTCCAGTCGGTGATGAAATGCAGCGCGGTCATGGAACTGCCGCCATTGCCGAGCGTGATGACCTGCCGGCCCGCCTGCCAGGCATCTGCGATCAGGCCGACGGCCCGGTCGATCTGGTCGGTGTCCAGCGTATCGAGGACGCGCTTCAGCTTCTGCAGATAGGTCGCCGAATCCTGGCTCAGGGGATGGTTCATGTCGTTCTCCGATTCGATGGGTGTTCATTGCGGCGGGCCCCGCCCGCCGTCCTCGTTACCTGAATGCGCCGGGGGGAATGCCGGTCTTCACCACGCGGGCCGGAATCCCCACGACGACGCAGTTCGCCGGCACGTCCTCGAGCACGACCGCGTTGGCGCCGACGACCGCATTCTCGCCCACTGTGACCGGTCCGAGAACCCGCGCACCGGCCCCAAGGTAGGCCCCCGCGGCGATCACCGGGACCCGCGCGTGTCCCGACCGGCGGCCGATCGTGACATTGGGCCCCACCACAACGCCGTCGCCCGGGACCGTCGACCGGTGGACGACCGTGCCCAGGCCCAGGTAGGCGAGCTTGACCCCGCGCCCGACGACCACGGACGGCGGCAGAACGATGCCGAACGGGATCCGGTTCATCAGGTACAACGCGGTCGGGACCAGAGGCACGCGCCACCGGTGGACACGGAACGCCGGGCGATGGATCAGCAGGACGGGGTCAAGCATGCGCCGCTCCCCCGAGCAACCTGTCGTAGGTCCCGGCGACGCGCCGCGCGATGATGTCGTAGCTGCGGTGGCCGGCCACGTAGGCCGGTCCGCGGGCCGCCATCGCGGCCAGGCGGGCCCGGTCGGCCAGCAGCGCTGCGATGGCCTCCGCAAAACCCTCGGCGGTCAGGGGCGCGCAAAGGCCTGCGCCGCTTTCGGCGACGACCGCCGCCTGGTCGGGCTGGTCGTTGACCAGGGCCGGCAATCCGAGGGCCATGTATTCGACGGCCTTGGTGGGCGAGCAACTGTCGAGCAGGAATCCACGCGGGAAGGGCGAGACCCCCAGTTCGGCGGCGCGCAGGTAGCGCCAGGCCTCGGCCGTGGGCAACCAGCCGGTCCATAGCACCGCGTCGGCGACACCCAGCTCCTCGGCCCGCGACCGCAGCCAGGCCCGGTGATCGGCGTCCGGCGTGTCCCCGGCCAGGACCAGCAGCACCTCCGGGATCGACTTGCGGACCCGGGCCAGGGCCTCGAACAGCAGATCGACCCGGCGAGTCCTTTCCAGTGTGCCGAGGTAGGCGACGATCCGCCGGCCGGCAAGACGCGGATCGTCCGCCGGGGGTACCGTATCCGGACTGGCGGTTTCCAGGTCGACGCCCATCGGCACCGGCGTCATCCGTTCGCGCGGCACGCCGGCGGCCACCATGTCCGCCGCCATCTGCTCGCTTTGCACGAAGAGATGCGTCGCCCGCATGGCGACGAATCGGTAGAAAATGCCTTTCCCCAGATGCCCGCGAAATAACGCATAGAGGTACCGCAACCAGCCAATACTTCGCGGTCCCCTTCTTGCCAACTCGAAGTAGGCCTCGACCATCGGGAATGACATCCAGTAGAAGAACGGCCGCCGCCGCAAGGCGGCCGCGGCGAGGACAAAGGCCGCCTGCAGGGGGTTGTCCCGCACCTGGTAGGCGTCGTAGGGCGTGCGGCGGGTTCGCCAGAGAACGCGCAGGGTATGGAGGATCGGCATCACCGCGGTGATCGCCCGGCTGCCTCCGCGACCGCACAGGAGGGCCTTCCCGCCGCCCCAGGAGGCCCGTTGGGCATCGCCCGGCTCGTTCTCCTGGGCGACGATGTCGGACTGGATGCCGTGCCGGGGCAGGTACTTGCCGAAGAGCACCGCGATGTCGGCCCGGAAGGTCGGGTACGGGTCCCGGGTGAAATACAGGAGCTTCATGCCGGGACGCCGCGTGCCGACTGCCCTTCGAACTCGATGCCGAGGGACGCGGCGATCGCCGAGGAGAAGCGGACGGGAGGATCCAGGAGGGTTGCGCCGGTCGCGGCGGCGCCCTGTTTCATCGCTTCGTAAAGTCCGCGGTCGGTGGCCAGTTCGCCGATGCAGCCCCCCAGTTCGGCCACGTCGTCGGGGCGGTAGAGCATCCCGTTTTCCCTGTGCCGGATGAGGTAGGGGAAGGCGCCATGTTCCGGCGCAACCACCGGGACCCCCAGGCCCAGGGCCTCCATCGCGGTCATGCAACGCGCCTCCCCCAGGGCCAGCCGGGTCGGGGTGACGACCAGCCACGCATCTCCCATGACCGACGCCATCCTTTCGTGGGGCACGAATCCCGGGAAACGGACGCGGGATTCCAGTCCCAATGCCGCGACCCGGGCCCGAAGCCGGTCCAGGTCCTCGCCATTGCCGACGTAGGTGAGCCTGAGATCCTCGATGCTCGACTGCAAGGGCGCGCAGGCCTCCAGCAGGTCGAACACTCCCTTCGCGCCGACCACCCGGCCGACGTAGAGAATCTCGCGTTCCTGCCCGGCGGCCCCCGCCACAGGGCGGCGGGACTCGACCACATCCCTGACGCCGCAATCGAATTCGTGGATCCTTTCCTCGGGCACGCCGAGGGCCCTCAACTGGGCATGCAGGAAGGGGCCGTGGCAAACGGCGCCGTCCGCCCTGCGGATGAAGAACAGGTCCACGGCGCGTCCCAGACGGCGAGGCAGGGGCAGCGGGCCGGGGAAGATGAGTTGGTTGTGCAGGGAGAAGACCAGCGGTACCGACAGGACCCGGGACGCCATCCAGCAGCACCAGAGCGCCATGCCCATGGAACCGCAGACGATCAGGTTTGGGCGAAAATTGAGCAGCAGGCCGAGGGTCTCGCGGCCGGCGCGGACAAGGCGCGCCAGGCGGCGACCGAGGCCCCCGTCCCGCCGCATCTCCAGGGTCCGCACCTCGGTGTCGCCCGCGCGCAGACG
>JAEUNJ010000288.1 GCA_016791145.1 Rhodocyclaceae bacterium
CGGTGCATCCACGGGCGAACCGAAACCGATCGGCCGGACGAAGAACCCCTTGAAGAGGTCGTCGAACGGATCGTAACGAGTCAGATTGCTCATGATCGCCTCCTTTGGGAGGGACTTGGTTTCCACTCCTCCCAATTCATAGATACACCCGCCCCGACGGATTTCAAGACCGCAGGCGCAATGCCGATCGCTGCGCCGGGGCTTGCCGCGAGGGGCCTCGGGAACCGTTCGCCGCGTTGCCATCGCCCATTCCTTCAAACAAGAATCAATGACGCTGTAAGATTTCCCGCCCACCGGCGTCTAATCGGCGTAGGTCGGGACGTGCGGGCCGCGGACGGGAGACGGATCCCGATCGAGCACCGGCAGCGCGACGTCCGGACGATCCACTGCGGGGCCCTGGTCCGGGCCCCGGGAAGGCAACGAGGACCTCCATCAACCCAGCAAGGAGATTGACCATGAAAACCGCTAAGACGACCCTGACCCTCGCCCTCGGAACGGCTTTCGCCGCCACCGGCGCCCTCGCCCCCCTGGCTGCCCAGGCGACCGACAACCCCTTCGGCATGCAGAAGCTCGATTCCGGCTACCAGCTGGCCCAGGCCGAGAAGACCAAGGACGGCAAGTGTGGCGGCGACAAGGCCAAGGACGGCAAATGCGGTGGTGACAAGGCGAAGGACGGCAAGTGCGGTGGCGACAAGGCCAAGGACGGCAAGTGCGGCGGCGACAAGAAGAAGGACGGCAAGTGCGGCGAGGGCAAGTGCGGCGGCGACAAGAAGAAGTGATCGGCGTCGCCCGGCCCATGCATGCCCTGCAGGTTTCCGGCGCCGGCCTCGGCTTTCGGCGGGAACTCCTTCCCGAACTGAAAGCCGGGGTGCCGGCGGCCGTCGGGTTCTTCGAACTGGCACCGGAAAACTGGGCCGGGACGGGAGGGCGTTCGGCCAGGGACCTGCGGTCCTTCACCGAACGCCTGCCCTTCGTCTGCCATGGCCTGTCGCTTTCCCTGGGCGGACCGGGCCCCCTGGACGAGGCACTGCTGCGCAGGATCAGGACCTTCATGAAGGAACACGGCATCGAACTCTATACGGAGCACCTCTCCTGGTGCGCCGACGACGGTCAGCTCTACGACCTGTTGCCCATCCCCTGCACCGGCGATGCCGTGCGCTGGACGGCGGAACGCATCCGCCGGGCCCAGGACATCCTCGAGACGCGGATCGGCATCGAGAACGCCTCCTACTATGTGGCGCCCCCGGGTGCCGAAATGGACGAGGCGACGTTCATCCGGGCGGTGCTGGAGGAGGCCGACTGCCTCCTGCACCTGGACGTCAATAACGTTTACGTCAATTCGGTGAATTTCGGTTTCGACCCCCTGGCCTTCATCGATGGGTTGCCCCTGGAGAGGACCTGCTACCTGCATGTGGCCGGGCATTACACGGAAGCCGACGGGCTGGTGGTGGATACCCATGGGGCACCGGTGATCGACCCGGTCTGGGCCCTGCTCGACGCGACCTACGCCCGGGTCGGCCCCGTGCCGACCTGCCTGGAGCGGGATTTCAACTTCCCATCCCTGGCCGCCCTGGGTCGCGAGGTCCGCTGCATCCGCGACCTCCAGGACCGGTGGAGCCGCCGGGCCAGGGTGGCTTCATGAGCGCAGCCACGCCCCGGAATGCCTCCGGCCACCGGAGCGGGCGGCCAAGCGGTGATTTCGGCGATTTCCGCGATTTCCAGATGGCCTTCGGCCGGCATGTCCGGGACCCTCGCCAGCACCCGCGCCCGCCGGGAGTCCCGGCCCGGCGGATGGCCGTCTATAACGAATTGCTGTTCAACAACCTGACGGGTTTCCTCGACGCCTGCTTCCCCGTATGCCGGCAGGTACTCGGGGATCAGCGGTGGCGGCGCCTGAACCGTGCCTTCTACCGGGACTGGCGCAGCCTTACGCCCTACTTCCGCGAGATTCCCCGGGAGTTCCTGCGCTGGCTCCTGGAAACGGAGACGACGGGGCGGCTGCCGCGCTGGTTCCGGGACCTGGCCCATTACGAGTGGGTCGAACTCGCCGTGGATACCATGGAGGCACCGGATCCGCCCCATGATCCCGCGGGTGACCCGATGGACGGCGAACCCGTCCTGGCCCCGGCGTCGATGAACCTCGCCTATGCCTGGCCGGTCCACCGGATCGGGCCGGCGTTCCGGCCCCGCAAGCCGGAGGCGGCCCACCTGCTTGTGTTCCGCGACCGGGAGGACGAGGTGCGGTTCATCGCCCTCAACCCTGTCACCGCCCGTCTGGTCTCCCTCCTCGGGCAGGGCGGGCGTAGCGGCCGCGCATGCGCCGCCCTGATCGCCCGGGAACTGGACCACCCGGATCCCGGCACGGTGGAGGCCGGGGCCCGGGACGCCATCGGGCGCCTCCGCGATCAACAGGCCATTCTGGGAGTCCGCCCTTGAACGCGTTCGCCTTTCGCATCCTCGCCGCCATCGACGCCCTCGGCGACTGGATCGCCCCCCTCGGCCTGCGCCTGCTGCTCGGCTGGGAGTTCTTCGAGTCGGGGCTCGAGAAACTCCGGGGCGAGAACTGGTTCGCCGACATCCGGCACCGTTTCCCCTTCCCCTTCGACCAGGTGCCGCCGGAGGTGAGCTGGCAGATGGCCACGTGGTTCGAGCTGGCCGGCGGCGTCGCGCTGATCCTGGGCCTGGGCACCCGGTTCTTCGCCGTGTCTCTGGCGGTGCTGACCTTCGTGGCCATCGCCGGCGTCCACTGGCCGGAAAGCTGGAACTCCGTCTCCGACCTGCTGCAGGGCTACGCGATCACCGACAAGGGGCACGGCAATTTCAAACTCCCCGCCCTCTTCCTGGCCATGCTGGTGCCGCTGATCCTGCACGGTCCGGGCAGAATATCGGTCGATGCGGCCATCGCGCGCCGCCTGATGCCGGGAGCCGGGAAACCGCGTGGACGCAAAACCTGAGAACACCTGCCCGCGCTGCGGGAAGGCCTTCGTCTGCGGCATGGCCGCGGGGCTGGAAAAGTGCTGGTGCGCGGAACTTCCGACGCTCCCGTTCACCGATGCCGCGGTCGCCGGATGCTTCTGCCCGGACTGCCTGCGGGAATTGACCGCGGCGGCCGCAGACGGTCACTCGGCGGGAGATTGACGGCCGGGCAGCATCAGGATGGCATCCCGGTTGCTCCAGGAGAAACAGGCCCGGGCGGCCTGGCGCCAGGGGAGCCATTGGCTGGCCAGGTGCTCGTCCGGGGCCAGGGTCACGGGAACCGGTTCCGGAAGGCAAAGGCTGAAGACGTGCTCGGTATTGTGGGTTATGCCGGGCGCGTAGCGATGGCGCCACTGGGCGAAGATCTCGTAGCGGTTCGAGATACCCCAGGCGTCCAGGTCGCTGGCGGCGACGTGCAGTCCGGTCTCCTCGCCCACCTCCCGCGCGGCGGTCTCGGCCAGGGATTCGTCCCCTTCCTGGCTGCCGGTCACCGACTGCCAGAAACCCGGCCGGGCGGCCCGCTCCAGCAGAAGCACCCGAAGGTCCGCCGTGTGGATCACGACGAGGACCGATACGGGGCGCTTGAAGCTCAAGGCAGGTCTCTCAGTCCGGGCAGCACCCCGGCGGGAACCTCCACGAGGCACCAGAAAGGAATGCCCTCCTCGCGCCAGACGTCGGCTGCGTCCGCGAAGATCCTCAATGCGGCCAGGAGGTCTGCCGGGGCGGATGCCGCAGCCGCATGGCACCCTTCGAGGATCGCCACATAGCCTTCGGCCGGCCGCCAGCCCAGGTCGGCCAGGCAATCGGCCAGCGCGTCCAGATTGCGGCCGTACCATTCGGGAAAGTCCATGGCCTCGCCGATGGCGGCCAGCAGGGCATCCTTGTCGCGCACGCGGCCGAGATCGATCCGGAAGACCTGGAGACCGGCCTCGCCGGCGGCCGCGTCGAGGCCGACAAGATCCGTGGCCGCCACTCGGTGGACGCCGGCCCGGGCGGGGTCGGCGAGGAGGCGGGCGCGGGGATTCCTG
>JAEUNJ010000293.1 GCA_016791145.1 Rhodocyclaceae bacterium
CCCGTCGCTCTAGGGGACGCGCCGCAAGCGGCGCGCCCCTAAGCTAGCACGTGTGCGCCGGGCATGGCGCGTTACTTCGTAAGAGCGATAAGGGGTCAGCGATAAGGCACGATAAGGGGTCAGTGTGAATTCCGGATTCCAAGTGATGACCGCATCTCGCCGCCCGCGACGGAACCAATGACCGTCGCAGCAAACGGACGGGCAGGATGATCGCCTGGTTCCAAAGAATTTCGAACAAGGGCCCGGCCGCCCGGGTCGGCCTCGTCCTGGCGGGCTATGCCATCGCCCTGCTGGTGGCCATCGCCGCCGTCGCGCTGCACGTGCATCTCGGCGACCCGCAGGACCGGGTGCTTTCCAGCGGCATGCACGCCTTCGGCGACGCCATCGTATTCCTCGGCGTGCTGGCGCTGGCCTCGGTGCCGGCCACCGGGGCGGCGCTCCATTTCCTGCGGCCCTGCCGGGCTTTCTGGAGGGTCGCTTCGGTGGCCGCGGTCCTCTTCGCCGCCACGGCGATCCCCGCGGTGATGGACCATTTCGCGCCGCCCCCGCCGGGCCTGCCCGGGGCCCCGCTGTCCGCCGGGCGGGGGCTGTGGTCCCTGCGGCTGCTGCTGGCGCCCTTTCCGGGCCTTGCATTCTTCATGGCCGGCCTGTTCGCCCCGGCAGCGGGCTTTCGCGTCGCCCTCTTCGGGGCGATGGCGGTCGAGGCGGTGGCCTTCGCTTGCCTGGCGGCTGGCTGGTTCATCGCGCGGTGAACTGCCGGAGCCATCGACGCTCGACGTGATCGCGCATTCAACCGGACAATGCGACAAGCCGGTGCTGGCGGGCCGGACGAGGGCAACGGCGCCAGGTTCGGATTGACACTGCCTTGCATGGAGACTGACCGGGCATGATCACGATCGAATCCTCGATGCACGTGCCGCGCATGCGGGCCCGCAGCGTCATCGACTTCATGCTGACGGCGACGGACGAGCGCTACCGCGCCTGGTGGCCCGGCACCCATTTCCGCATGCATGCCCTGAACGGCGTGCAGGGGGTCGGCCAGCGGATCTGCATGGACGAGCTGGTCGGGGACCGGCACCTGCGGCTGGTGTGCGAGGTCACGGAACTGGCGGCGGACCGGATCACCTGGCAGTTCGTGAAGGTCGTGAAGCTGCCCTCCTGGTTGACGCTGGTGATCGTGGACGACGGAACCGGGGCGACGATCACCCATACCCTCCGGGCGGGCTTTCCCGGGGCCGCCGGCCGCCTGCTCGACCCGCTGTTCCGGCTCTGGTTCTCGGCGCGCTTCGAACGGATGATGGACGAGCACTTCTCCACCGAGTTCCCGAGGCTTGCCGAGATGCTGGCGGCGCCGGAGAATGTGGCCCCGCCCTCCCGCTGACCGCCGCGGGACCGATCACCCGTTTCCGCGCCGCCGACCCCATGGACCCCAAGGCACCCATTTCCCGTCCGCCCTTCTCGCCGAAGTCCGCATGGACCCGCTGACCCACGGCCTGCTCGGCGCCGTCGCCGCCAGGGCCCTGCTCGGCCGGCGCCTCGGCCATGCCGGCTGGATGATCGGCGCCGCGGCGGGCATGCTGCCGGACGTGGACTTCTTCATCCGCAGCGAGGCCGACCCGCTGCTCAACATCGAGTACCACCGCCAGTTCACCCATTCCCTCGCCGCCATCCCCTTCGGCGGGGCGCTCGCCGCGCTGCCCTGGCTGGCCCTGCGGAAATGCCGCGCCGAGTGGCGCGCCGCGCTGGCGGCCGGCATCGCCGGCTACGCCACCCACGGCCTGCTCGACGCCTGCACCACCTACGGCACGCACCTGCTCTGGCCCTTTTCCGAGGCCCGCGAATCCTGGAACCTGATGACCACCATCGGCCCGCTGGTCACCCTCTTCCTGCTGGCGGGCATCGTCTTCGCCGTGCGCCGGCGCGCGCGGGGGCCGGCCATCGCGGCCCTGGCCCTGTGCCTCGCCTACGTCGGCACCGCCGCCTTCCAGCGCGACAAGGCGGCCGCGGCGCTGGGGCGCATCGCCCAGGGGCGCGGCCACGCCGTCGACCGCGCCGAGATCTTCCCGACCGTCGGCAATCCCCTCGTCTGGCGCACCCTCTACCGCAGCGGCGGCACCCTGCACGCCGACCGCGTGCGCGTGCCCTTTTCCGGCGCGGCGACGTGGAAGGCCGGCGCCCGGATGAGCCAGGTCGGCGAAGCCGACCTGAGCCCCGCCGAGCGCGCCGATCCGCGCGTGCGGCGCGACTTCCGGCGCTTCAGCCATTTCTCGGCCGGCTGGGTGACGCGGGCGCCCCGCGATGCCGGCGTGGTCGCCGACGCCCGCTACTCCCTCGACACCGTCGCCTTCGAGCCCATCTGGGGCGTGCGTTTCAGGCCGGCCCAGCCGGTCCCGACCGAATGGGTCGCCCGCGACCGGGAACGCCGCGTCCCCCTCGGCGAGCTCTGGCGGGAGATCATCGGCCGCGCCGACGGCTATGGCCCCCTGCCGCCGGCCCGGCTGGAAGTCGCGCGCCGGCTCCCCTGACCCCCAACGGATTCGGCATCCCCGCCCGCCGCCGGACCGCTCGACGCCCTCCGACCCCCATGGACCTCACGCCCCTCGCCACCCTCTCCGACGACCACGTGGACCAGCTCGTCGCCCTCTACCAGGGCGAGTGGTGGTGCAAGGGCCGGGAACGGCCCGACGTGGAGACCATGCTCCGCCATTCGGACTTCGTCTTCGCCTACGGGGATGCGGATGGGCGGCTGGCGGCCTTCGCCCGGGTGCTCACCGACCGCGTATTCAAGGCGCTGGTGTTCGACGTGATCGTCCGGCCGGATTGCCGCGGCACCGGCATCGGCCGCCGGATGCTGGCGGACATCCAGGGCCATCCGGCGCTGGCCCGGGTGAGGCACCTGGAGCTCTACTGCCGGCCGGAACTGCGGGCCTTCTACGGCGCCCAGGGCTTCGCCGATGCGGAAGGCGTCGTCCTGATGCGGCGCACGCCCGGCGGCCCTTCGGGCGCCTAGGCGCCGGGATGGCCGCCCCGCCGCCGGCGCCTCTCCCCGGCCCCCGCCGCGTCTCGCCCTGCCCGGTGCCCGCCGGCGCGCTGCTTTCCCGGTACGGGGACGGCGGCGGACGGCAGGGCGGCTTCGCCGACGCCTATGCCGTCGTCGTGGCGGGGACGGTGACCCATGCGGACTACGTGGCCGCCTTCTACACGACGCCGCTCTTCCGGGTGGAGCGGGCGATCCTGCGCTGGCTGGCGGGGCGGCCTTCCACCGACGCCGACGCGCGGGCCCTGGCCGACGGCGCGGAGCGCTTCGCGGCCTGGCGGGTGGAGGCCCGGGCGGCGGACCAGGTGCTGCTGGCGGACTTCACCGGCCGCACCCGGTCCTGGCTGGCCGTCGAGGCGGTGGCGGGCGGCACGCGGCTCTGGTTCGGCTCGGCGGTGGTGCCGCGCGGCGGCGAACGAGGCCCCGGCTTCCCCTTCGCCGCCCTGCTCGGCTTCCACCGCCTGTATTCGCGCCTGCTGCTCGGGGCCGCCCGCCGGCGGCTGCGGGCGGCGTCCTGATCCATTCCCTTCGCGGCGCGGATCGGGCACCATTCCGCCATCGCCGCCGGCCGGGAGCACAGCCATGTCCGCCATCGAGGATCGCCTGCAGGCCCTGGGCCTCGCCCTGCCGGCGCCGCTGCAGCTGCCGCCGGGCGCCCGGCTGCCCTTTCCCTGGGTGCGCGTCGTGGGCCGCCGTGTCCTGATCTCGGGCCACGGGCCGACGCACGCGGACGGCTCCCTGGCCGGACCCTTCGGCCGCGTCGGCGCCGAGGTGACGCCGGAGCAGGCCCATGCGTCGGCACGCCTGACCGCCCTGTCCATCCTCGGCAGCCTGCACCGGGAACTCGGCAGCCTGGACCGGATCGCCTGCTGGGTGCGCGTCCTCGGCATGGTGAATTCGGCCCCCGGCTTCAACCGCCACCCGGCGGTGATCAACGGCTTTTCGGACCTGATCCTGGAACTCTTCGGGCCGGAACGGGGCGCCCACGCGCGCAGCGCCGTGGGCATGGCCGGCCTGCCCTTCGACCTGCCGGTGGAGGTCGAGGGGGAGGTGGAATTGGCATCCTGAGGGTTCCCGGGGCCGCGGCGAGGGCGGCTGCACGGGCGGACCCGGCACGGCGCGAAGGAAAGGGAGGGCGGCATGAAGACCACGGCAGACCGCTTCATTTCCGACGGCGACACCACCGGCAGGCGGGTCGCGTACCGGAAGTTCCATCGCCGCGCGGTCGATGCCGCCGCGTCCCGAAGGCTGGCCATACAATTCCCCGACGACGACGGGTGAGGCCGGGCCGGCTGCGGCCGGGTCCCCGCGGACACCCCCACACCCAGGAAGGAGCGCCGGACATTGAACTCCGATACCGTCAGGACCGCCATCATCGGCGGGTTGTTCGCGCTGCTCGGTGCCCTCGGCGGCGCGGCCGTGACGGGCTGGTCGCAGGTCGAACTCGCCCGCCAGAAATTCAACTCGGACCTGGTGCTGAAGGCCCTCGAATCCAGTTCGGCGGAGCAGCGGCTGGAGTCGCTGAAGCTGCTGACCGAGACCAGCCTGATCAAGGACCGGGAGATCCAGGAAGGCGTGCGGGCCTACGCGAAGACCCGGGAGGCCAACCCCTCCCAGATTCCCCAGGTGGCGCCGACCGCCTCTTTCTCGGCGCCGGTGGTGGCCAATCCGCGGGTCTACCTGCTGGCGGGGAACAAGGCCAAGGAAACGCTGTTCCCGACCTACAAGTCGCAACTGGAATCGGCCGGATACCGCGTCCTCGGCGCCAAGCTGCTGAGCGACAGCGGTCGCCCGGCGGGCGAGGAGGTCCGCTATTTCAACGCCGAGGACAAGACCCAGGCGGAGAAGATCGCCGAGGTGGTCCGCTTCAAGCTCTCCGTGGGCACCCTGCCGGCCAGGTTCTACGAGGACGACTCGGCGAAGCCCGGATACATCGAGATATGGTTCGGCAAGTAGGCATGGCGACCGCCTTCCCCCTGCCGCTCCGCCATGGCGCCGCGAGGGCCGGGGGGTCCCCATGACGGTCCCCGTCCGCACCCCCGCCCCGCCCTACTACGCCGTCATCTTCACCTCGGTCCGCACGGAGGGCGACGCCGGCTACGGGGAGGCGGCGCGGCGCATGCTGGAACTGGCCGCCGGGCAGCCGGGCTTCCTGGGCTTCGAGAGCGCCCGGCAGGAGATCGGCATCTCGGTGTCCTACTGGGAAAGCCTGGAGGCCATCGCCGCCTGGAAGGCCCACGCCGGCCATCGGGAGGCCCAGGCCCGGGCGACGGACTGGTACGCCCGGTTCCGGGTGCGGGTCTGCCGCGTCGAGCGGGAGTACGGGTTCTGATGGCCGCCACCGCCCACGCGCCCGGCGGCCGGGGCGGCGGCCCGGCCATCGCCGCGGAATGCGCGTTGCGCCGGGCGCGCGCCGTGGCCGGCCGTGTCGCCGCCGCCGCACTGTTCGCCCTGTCGGCCGCCGCCGCGGCGGCGGGACCGCTCCCCTACGATCCGGCGGCGGACCCGCGGGCGGAACTGCGGCGGGCGCTGGATGGCGCGGCCCGCGACGGGCGGCCGGTGCTCGTCGTCTTCGGCGCCAACTGGTGCGGGGACTGCCGGGCCTTCGACCGGGCCCTGCGCCAGGCGGACACGGCGCGGTGGGTGGCCCGGTCCTTCCGGGTCGTGAAGGTGGACGTGGGACGGTTCGACCGCCACCTGGACATCGCCGAGTCCTATGGCAACCCGATCGCCAAGGGCATCCCGGCCGCGGTGCTGCTGTCGCCCGGCAACGAGGTGCTCCAGGCGACGCGCGCGGGCGAACTGGCCGACGCGCGGCGCATGGGCGGGAAGGCGATCCGCCGCTTCCTGGAAGGGATGGCGGCGAAGGGGAGGGACGCCCGATGACCGCCGCGGCCCGGCGCCGCACCGCCCGGCTGGCCGCGGCGGCGGCCCTGGTCCTGGGGGCCGGGCCGGTGGCCGCCCAGGGGCCGGCCGACCCCAACCTCGCCCACCCCCACGAGATCGTCACGGTGGCGCGCGACGGCTACACGATCTCGGGGCTGGCGGTGTCGCTGCCCGGGTCCTCCGGCCGGCGCCACGGCATCGCCCTCTTCCCCGGCCATCCCGGCATCCTGCGGCTGCGCGAGGAGAACGGCCAGCCCGCCTTCGACCTGCGCGGCAACTTCCTGGTCCGCTCCCGCCGCCACTGGCTGGACGCGGAGACGCTGGTGCTGATGGTGGATGCCCCCTCCGACGAATGGGCCGCCTTCCCGCAGCACTTCCGGGAGACGCCGCGCTACGGCGACGACGTGCGCGCCCTCATCGAGGAGGCCGGCCGGCGCCACCGCGTCGCCGAATGGACCTTCGTCGGGACCAGCGAGGGGTCGGTGAGCGCCTTCCATGCGGCGCGCATGAACCCGGGGCTCGCCCGGCGGCTGGTCCTGACGTCCTCGGTGTTCTCCCCCTCGCGCCACGGGCCGGGGCTGTCCGGTGCGGATTTCGGCGGCTATCCCCATCCGCTGCTGTGGGTGCACCACGCCGAGGACCCCTGCCGCTACACCGCCTACGGCGACGCGAAGGCGTTCGCCGCGCGCACCGGCAGGCCGCTGGTCACCGTGCGCGGCGGCGGGCCCTGGCGGGGCGCCGCCTGCGAAGCCCACACGGCCCACGGCTTCGCGGGCCTGGAGCGGGAGGTCGTGGCGGCGATGCAGGCATGGGTGAAGACCGGCGCCGCGCCGGCGGACGTGGGGCCCTGAGGATCGGCAGCAAGGCGGCGGGCGGTCCGCCCGGACGGCGGCGTGCGTTATTTCCGCCCTTAGTCCGAACGGACTATTGAGGTCCAAACGGAGCGGGTGTGCAATGGCACCCATGGACGCCGGTGTCATCCAGCCGACGCGCCCCGGCGACGGACCCGCCGATACCCGGTCCGACCAACAGCCGTTCCGTGGCTTCGTCTCCCGCGGAACACTGCGGGGGCGGCGGGGTTTCCCGCCGCCCCTTTTCCTTTTCGGCTGCCCCCCGCCGCGCTGCCCGCGCCCGGATCGTCAGGCCGCCGCGGGGCGGCCGCCGCCCCCGCGGCCGGGCGGCGGTCAGGCGGGCGCCGCCGCCGGATGCGGAAGCTCCAGGACGGCGCGCAGGCCGCCCTGTTCCCGATTGGCGAGAAAGACCCGGCCGCCGTGGCTTTCGGCGAACTTGCGGACGATGGCCAGGCCCAGGCCCGTGCCGCCGGTTTCGCGGCTGCGCGAGCCCTCCACCCGGTAGAAGGGCTCGAACACCCGCTCCAGGTCCTCGCCGGCCAGTCCCGGGCCGTCGTCCTCCACGGTGATCCGGACGCCGTCGGGCGTGGCGACCACCTCCACGTCCGCGCGGCCGCCGTACTTGAGCGCGTTGTCGATCAGGTTGGTCAGTGCCCGCTTCAATGCCTTGGGATGCCCGTCGTATCGCAGGGAGTCCGGTGCGCGCAGGCTCGCGGCCCCGGTGCCGGCGAAGTCGTCCACCAGGCTCTCGGCCAGGGCGACCAGGTCGATCGGCTGCACCGGCTCCTCCACCGGTTCCCCCCGCAGGAAGTCGAGCGCGCTGTCGAGCAGTTGCTGCATGTCCTCCACGTCGCTGCGGAAACGTTCCCGCAGGTCGGCGTCGCCGAGCATTTCCGAGCGCAGGCGCAGGCGCGTCACCGGGGTCTTCAGGTCGTGGGAGATGGCGGCCAGGAAGCGCTCGCGCTCCTCGATGCCGGCGCGGATCCTCGACTGCATGGCGTTGAAGGCGCGGGCCGCCTCGCGCACCTCGCTGGGACCGTCCTCCGGCATGGGCGGGCGGCGGAGGTCGTCGGCCAGGCCGTGGGCCGCGCCGGCCAGGTCCGTGAGGGGACGCACGGTGCTGCGCGCCGCGAAGACGACGAGGACGACGACGGCGACCAGCATCAGGCCGAGGTTGAGCAGCAGGGGCCAGGGCCAGGCGAAGATCTCCTCGGGCGCACCGCCGCGGATCCGCAGCCATTCGCCGGACGCGAGCCGCAGGTACAGGTCGAAGGAGAAGGCGCCGAAGCGCGGCAGCTGCACCGGCCGCATCTCCACGTCCGCGCCCAGCAGTTCCTTGAGGTGGTCGGGAAAACCGGCGAGGAAGGTCGGGCCGGCGGCGGCGGCCGGCGGGGCGCCCGTTTCGATGCTGAGCTGCTGGCGCGGCGCCGACAGCAGGGCGGCGAGCTGCCGCCGCCCGGCTCCCCGCTCGGCATCGACCGCCCGGTAGACGGCGGCGACGCGCTGCGCCAGTTCGTGGCTCACGGTCCGGCCGACCGTGCGCTGCCGTTCCGCGAACTGGAGGGCCGCCCCGGCGAGCTGGGCGACGACCAGGCCGACGGTCATCAGGAGCACCATCCGACCGAACAGCGACCGCGGCAGCCAGCGCATCAGACGGCTTCCACGCCCGCCGCCAGCACGTAGCCCTCGCCGCGCACCGTCTTGATGAGGATCGGCTCCTTGCCGTCGTCCCGCAGGCGCCGGCGCAGCCGGCCGACCAGGACGTCGACGCTGCGGTCGAAGGGGACCGCCTCGCGGCCGTTGACGAGCTCCAGCAACTGGTCCCGCGCCAGCACCCGTTGCGGGCGTTCGAGCAGCACCCGCAGGAGCCGGAACTCGGCGCCCGACAGGGGGACGAGCAGGCCGTCGGGGGCGACGGCGTTGCGGGAGGCCACGTCGAGGGTCCAGCCGGCGAAGCGGAACGCGGTGACGTCCTCGGCTTCCAGGTTGTGCGGCAGCGCCCTGGCGCGCCGCAGGATGCTGCGGATGCGCGCCAGCAGTTCGCGCGGATTGAAGGGCTTGGCCAGGTAGTCGTCGGCCCCCATCTCCAGGCCGACGATGCGATCGACCTCGGCGCTGCGGGCGGTCAGCATGAGCACCGGGATGTTCGAGCGCGAGCGCAGCTCGCGGCAGAGTTCCAGGCCGTCCTCCCCGGGCAGCATCAGGTCGAGCACGACCAGGTCGATGCGGTGGCCCTCCAGGGCGCGACGCATGGCCCGGCCGTCGCCGACGGCCGTGACCCGGTAGCCGGACTGGCCGAGGTATTCGTCGAGCAATCGGCGGATCTCCCGGTCGTCGTCGACGACCAGCAGGTGTTCCCGTGGCGCGGTCATGGGCGCGGCGTCCTTCGTGGGCTGTCCCGCCGGTGCGGTGGGCGTTCCGGGCGACGATAGCACGGGGCCGGCGCCCGCCGCCGGCGGGGGCCCGGTCACGGACCGAGGCTCCGTCCCTCGCCGGCCTCCTCCACGGTGCGGCCGTCCCGGATGCGGTAGATGCGCCGGAAGGTCGGGATGATCTTCTCGTCGTGGGTGACGACGATGATCGCCGCCCCGTAGCGCCGCGCCATTTCTTCGAGGATGCGCATGACGGCGAGCGCCCGTTCCGAATCCAGCGGCGCCGTGGGTTCGTCGGCCAGGATCACCGGCGGCCGGTTGACCAGCGAGCGCGCGATGGCGACGCGCTGCTGCTCCCCGCCGGAGAGCAGGGAAACGCGCACGCCCAGGCGGTGCCCCACGTCCAGCGCCTCGAGGAGTTCCCGGGCCCTGGCGCGCGCCTCCCGGTCCGGGTGGCCGGCCAGCATCGGCAGCAGGGCGACGTTGTCCGTGACGTCGAGGAAGGGGATCAGGTACGGCGCCTGGAAGATGAAGCCGATGCGGTCGCGGCGCAGGGCGCGCAGGTCGTCGATCAGCCAGCCGCCGGAGGCGCTGTCGAAGACCGCCTGCCCGCCCATCTCGATGCGCCCCGCCGTGGGCTCGACGACGGCCCCGAGGCACTTGAGGAGGGTGCTCTTGCCCGATCCGCTGGGTCCCACCAGGCCGACGACCTCGCCGCGGCGGAGGGTCATGTCCACGTCGCGCAGCGCATGCACGGCGGTGCTCCCGCTGCCGAAGGTCTTGCTCAATCCCCGCAGGCGGATGGCGGTGTCGTCCGGCGGTGCCGCTGCCTTGTCCATGGCCGTCAGCCGCCGATGGCGTCCGCCGGATCGACCCGGAGGGCGGCGCGGATCGCCAGGAGGCTCGCCACCGCGCACACCAGCAGGGTCGCCGCCAGCCCGCGCAGCGCGTCCCCCGGTTCGAGGAGCACGTGCTTGGGGAAGTAGGGGGCCCAGACCAGGGCGGCCAGCTGGCCGACCAGGAAGCCGATCAGCCCGAGGGCCAGGGCCTGCTGGAGGATCATCGCCGCGATGCTCCGGTCGCGCGCGCCGATCAGCTTGAGGACGGCGATCTCGCGCTGCTTGTTCAGCGTCATGGTGTAGATGATGAAGGCGACGATCGCCGCGCTGACCACGGCGAGGATGGCGAGGAACATGCCGATCTGCCGGGCCGAGGTGGCGATCAGCTTGGCGACCAGGATGTCCTCCATGTCGGCGCGGGTCCACGCGGTCAGGTGCTTCCAGCGTCCGATCTCGGCCTTCACCTCCTCCGGCGGGTAGCCCGGCGCGACCCGCACCAGCACGGCGTTGACGCTGCGGCCCGCGTTCTGGCTGGCCAGCACGGCGTCGAGGAGGCCCGGGATGCCCGGGCGGTTGAGCGCCGGATTGGCGGCGGTGCGGGCGCGCTCGGCCACGAGGCTGTCGTTGTCCTTGAGGAACTGCACTTCCTGCGCGTCCTTCAGCGGGATGAAGAGCATCGGATCGCCCGCCGAGGAGGTCGCCCGGCGCACCAGGCCGACCACCGCGTATTCGTGGCGACGGATGCGCACCGTGTCGCCGATGGCGAGCCCGGCGGCTTCGTCGGCCACCGCCTCGTAGTGGCTGCGCAGGAGCGGCCGTCCCGCCACGAGCTGCGCGGGTTCGCCCAGGCCGCCCGGCTCGATCCCGGCCAGCATCACGCGGACATCCCGCCCGCGCACGGGGACCTGCATGGTCAGGTAGGCGGCGTTGGCGACCTCGGCGACCCCCGGCAACCCGGCCAGCGCGCGATAGGCGTCGTCGCGCACCGACGAGGGTTCGGCCCAGGGTCCGAGGGTTCCCTGCTGCACCACCCAGAGGTCGGCGCCCGAGGCGGCGATGACGGCGCGCCCGTCGGCGACCATGCCGCGATAGACCCCGGCCATGGTCAGCGTCACGCCGATCAGGAGCCCCAGGCCGACGCCGGTGAAGACGAAGCGGCCCAGGTGGTGGCCGATGTCGCGGGAGGCGAGGCTGATCACCCGGGTGCTCCGGCGCGGCCCTCGACCCGCACGCGGTCGCCGTCGGCAACGGGTCGGGAGCGGCGGGTGACGACGACGCTTCCCTCGGCGAGGCCGTCGAGGATCTCCACGGCTTCCTCCGTGCGCAGGCCGGCCCTGACGGGACGGAAGCGGGCGCGCCCCTCCTCGACCACGTAGGCGCCGAGCCTGCCGTCCTGCCGCGCCAGGGCGGCGGGGGGCACGGCCAGCACCTGCTGACGCGCCGGCAGGGCGAGGGTGACCTCGGCGATCTCGTTCACGCTCAGGCCCGCCGGCGGGGCATCGAGGACGACCATCGCCACGCGCTCCTCGGTCACGGCGTCGGCCATCCGCTCGATGCGGGCCAGCCGCCCCGTGAAGCTTTCCGCCGGGCGGCTGCGCAGCACGACGCTCGCCGGCAGGCCGACGGCGAGGCCGGCGGAACGGCCCTGGTCGAGGCGCACGCGCAGCCAGAGCGCTCCGTCCTCGGCGAGGCGCAACACCGCCTGCCCCGCCACCACGGTGCTGCCGGGATCGGCCTCGCGCGCCAGCACGAGCCCGGGGGCGGCGGCGACCAGCCGGGTGTTGGCGAGTTGCCTTTCCACGGCCGCCGCCTCGGACGCCAGCCGGGCGGCGTCGGCAAGGGCCGCATCGATGCCGGCGCCGCTGCCGCGCAGGGCCGCCTCCGCCGCCCGCGCCTCGTGGCCCTTGGCGCGCTCCGCCTCGGCGCTGACGAAGCCCCGCTCGCGCAGCGACGCGTAACGCAGGGCGCTGGCGTCGGCGGTCACCCAGCGGCTTTCGGCCTCCTGGGCCTGGGCCCGGGCGGCGGCCAGGCTCGAGCGGGCCCGGGCGAGGGCCTGGCGACCGGCGGCCAGGCGCTCGCGCAGGTCCACCGGGTCCATCTCGGCCAGCAACTGCCCGGCCTCCACGCGGTCACCCTGCTCGACGAGCACCCGGGAAACCCGTCCCGCCGCGCTCGGGCCCACCAGGATGGCCCTCCTCGCCTCGACGACGCCGAGGCCGAACAGGAGGGGCTGGATCCCGATGCGCGCCACGGTGGACGTGGACACCGGCACGGCGCCCGGTCCGCCGCGGACGATGACGGTGCCCGCGGCGGCCAGCACCGCGAGTGCGGCGAGGGCGTAAACCAGCCTGCGTTGGAGGATCGATGGCTTCATGGCGAGGTTCTCCGCGAATCGCGTCCCGGGCGTCGCCCGCAGGCATCCGGCGATGGCGTCAGCGGCCACCCGGGCGCATGCGCGACAGCAGCCCGTCCCTGAGGATGAACTGATGATAAAGGGCGGCGGCCACGTGGAGCGCGACCAGCGCCATCGCCAGGCGCGACGCGAGGCCGTGGACCCGGCGCGGCATGAATCGGCTGAAGTCCTCCGGCAGCGCGCCGCCGCCCGCCACCGCGTCGAGGGCGCCACTCCGCCATGCCAGCATCGCGCCGCTGAGGAGCATCAGCAGGACCACGAGGTTCAGGGCGACGTGGCCGGCGCGGGCGAGCCTGTCGCCCGGGAGAGTGGGCGGCGCGGCCATGCGCCGGCCCATGGCGATGCGGGCGATGACCAGGAGGCCGGCCAGGCCGCCGACGATCATGTGGATGCGCAGGTTGCCGACCTTCTGCGCCGTGTTCGGCAGGTCGGCGAGCACCAGGGTCCCGGTGGCCAGCAGGAAGAGGACGGCGAGCGCCGCGGCCCAATGGACGAGGACCTGCGGCAGGGCGTAGCGGAAGGGGGGCACGGCGGATCTCCGGGAAGTCGAGTTGACCGAATTCTGGAAAATCCGCCGCGCCCCGTGGGGGCGACTTGGTAACACACCGTGACAAGCCGGTCCTTGTCACGCTGGCTTACCCGAATTGCCGGGAAACGCCACGGGGGGCCGCCCCATCCGGCCGCCGCCGGAAACGACGACGGGGCCGCAGCCCCGTCGCGTGAGGGGATCGCCCTGCCTACTTCCGGCGCCGCCGCGCCAGGGCGCCGAGCATCCCCAGGCCCGCCAGCATCGTGGCGTAGGTTTCCGGTTCCGGCACGGCAATGACCGAGGCATAGATGCCGCCCACCTCTCCCGCCGACAGGGCGGTGTCGTAGACGCGCACCTCGTCCACCTGGCCGGTGAAGGCGCCGATCAGCGCGCCGCCGGGGGCCTTGAAGCCGCCCACCATGAACGGCGCGTCGTTGTTCAGGGAGGGATTGCCGCCCGGCGACGAGGACTGGAAGACGCCGTCGACGAAGATGGACGTCTTGAACCCGTCGTAGGTGCCGACCACCTGGTGCCACTTGCCGTCATTCACCTTCGTCGTCGAATTGCCGCTGCACGGGTAGGCCAAGTAGAAGTGCGCCGATCCCGGACTGCCGCTACAGCCGTCGCCGGTGTCGCCGATGGCCAGGAAATAGCCGGAAACCACGGTGCCGTGATGCTTGGACACGGGGGCACCCCAATCGGCGCTGCCGGCGGGCATCCTGACCCAGGCCTCCACGGAGAAAGCGGAGGCGAAGTAGAAGTTGTTGCCCATCTGCACGTAGTCGTTGGTCGCCTTGTCGAGGGAGATGGCGCCGCCCCGCACGCCGCCGCCCACGAACGCCGCCGCGCCGCCGAGGGTGCCGTCGATGGCGCCGACCGAGGCGTGGGCCACCGGGCCGCCCGTCTCGTCGAACCTGTATTCGGCCACCAGGCCCGCCCGGGCTCCCCCTGCGGCACCCAAGGCCAGCGCGAGGGCCAGCGCGCCGCGGCCCAACCCTTTGATCCGATTGCCCATCTTCGTCTCCTTTCGCGGCGGCCGCCCCGGAGACGGCCACGAAACCCATCGCGCCAGCGCCCGATTGCCCTGGCGCGTGAAATCCCACCTTGACTTCGTTGTCTTTCTACGCTTGCCCTCCCGGCCCGGCAATAGTCCGTTCGGACTAGGGCCGCGCATCCGCGGGCCGGTGGGAAGCGTCGTGGGCCCGGGACGGGTTCCTGCGGACCTCCGGCCATCGCGGGCGCGGCGCCCGCCGCGACGGGCTTCCGGAACGCCGCCATCGCGTCGGCGCGCCCCATGGCGCGGGCCGCGCCGGACGGGGTTGCGGGAGGCGGCGTTCCCGTCGCGATGCGCCCGCCCCGGTCAATCCGGCGCCGCGCCTCCGGGAAGGCTCCCGGTGCCCGGACCGCTCCTACGCCGCCCGCCGCCGAAGCGCGTTGCGCGCTACCTTGTAGGCGGCGCCGCCGGGAAGGCGGAACTCCTTCGGGCAGGTGAGGTCGTCGTTGCGCCAGATGCCGATGCCCCAGAAGGACAGGCCGGCGGCGAATCCGGCGCAGGCCAACAGCAGCATCAGGTAGGCGAGGGAGAAGGTGAGCCCGTGGGCGAAGGGCAGCGCGCACAGGGCGCCGCCCAGGGTGCCGCCCAGGGCGAAGCGCCAGGGCTCCCACCACTGGCGGCGGCAGAAGAACACCAGGACCGGAAGGCCGAGGGCGAGCGTCATCAGGAAGACGATGCCGCCGGCCATCCAGGGCTCGCCGACCAGGCGATGCAGGTCCAGCGTCACGGGCAGCAGGGCGAACGTCGCGGCCACGGCCAGCAGGGCCGCCAGGGCTCTTGCCATCTCGGGTCTCCTCCTCTTTCCGGGCGGGCATGCCGGTGCGTTGCCGGGCCCGTCGCCGACCCGGAATTGTCGCCATCCCGGGGCGTCCGCGCAAGCGCCGCGGCAATGCGCCCGATCCTGTCGCCGGGCTGACATTTGCACACTCCGGTCCGCGATGCCCGGTGGCGGCGCTTTTTCTTCCGCACCGCACAACGCACCGATGGTAGATTTTTCCATCCGGCCCCGGCCGGCATCGCACCGGCCCCGGCCGCCGATGCCCGGCCCTGCCCCCCCCGCATGCAAAGACAGGAAGCCATCGTGCATTCGAACAAGGCACTTCCGGCCCTCACCGTTGCCGCCATCGGCGTCGTCTTCGGCGACATCGGCACCAGTCCCCTCTACGCGCTGAAGGAGATCTTCAGCGGCCACCATCCGATCCCGGTCACGCCGGCCAACGTGCTGGGCGTGCTCTCCCTGGTCTTCTGGTCCCTGATGGTGCTGGTGACCCTCAAGTACGTGGCCATCATCATGCGGGCCGACAACCGCGGCGAGGGCGGTTCGCTGGCCCTTCTGGCCCTGGTCACCGAGCGCTCCCGCAACCCGCGGGTGGCCTGGGCGATCACGCTGCTCGGCATCTTCGCCGCCGCCCTGTTCTATGGCGACAGCATGATCACGCCGGCCATCTCCGTGCTCTCCGCCGTCGAGGGCCTGCAGATCGCCACGCCGGCCCTCAAGCCCTACGTCATACCGATCACGCTGGTGATCCTGACCTTCCTGTTCCTCATCCAGCGGCGCGGCACCGGGGTGGTCGGCCTGTTCTTCGGTCCGGTGATGGTGGCCTGGTTCGGCATCCTGGGCGCCCTGGGCATCGCGGAGATCGTCCACCATCCGAGCGTGCTGGCGGCCCTCGACCCGACCTATGCCGCGGGCTTCGTGGCCAGCCAGCCGGGGCTCGCCTTCCTGGCCCTGGGCTCCGTGGTTCTCGCCGTGACCGGGGGCGAGGCGCTCTACACCGACATGGGCCACTTCGGCCGCTTCCCGATCCGCCTGGCCTGGTTCGGCTTCGTGCTCCCGGCCCTGGTGCTCAACTACTTCGGGCAGGGCGCCCTGCTGCTCAACGAGCCGGGGGCCATCGACAGTCCCTTCTTCCGCCTCGGCCCCGACTGGGCCCTGGTGCCCATGGTGGTGCTCGCCACGCTGGCCACGGTGATCGCCTCCCAGGCGGTGATCTCCGGCGCCTTCTCGGTGGCCCGCCAGTCCATCCAGATGGGCCTCTTGCCGCGCATGCTGGTGGTGCACACCTCGGGCAAGGAGGAGGGCCAGATCTACGTGCCCTTCACCAACTGGACCCTGTACCTGGCCGTCGTCGCCCTGGTGATCGGCTTCCAGAACTCCTCCAACCTGGCCGCCGCCTACGGCATCGCCGTCACGGGCACCATGCTGATCGATACGATCCTCGTGGCCTTCGTCATGGTCCTCCTGTGGCGCTGGAATCCGCTGGTGGTGGCCATCGCCGCCGGTGCCCTGCTGGCCGTGGACCTGTCCTTCTTCGCCGCCAACGTGATCAAGATTCCCGAGGGCGGCTGGTTTCCCATCGCCATGGGCCTCGTCTCCTTCGCGACGCTGACCACCTGGCGCCGGGGCCGCCGGCTGGTTTCCGAGGAGATGGCCAAGCAGAGCATCCCCATGCGCGACTTCCTGAACGCCATCGACGACGTGCACCGGATCCAGGGCACCGCCGTGTTCATGACCAGTTCCAAGGACGGCGTGCCCGGCGCCCTGCTGCACAACCTGAAGCACAACCAGGTGCTCCACGAGCGGGTGGTGCTGCTCACCGTGGAGACCATGAACACGCCCACGGTGAACGAGTTCGACCGCATCTTCCTGCACAGGCTGGGCAAGGGATTCATGCGGGTGATCGTGCGCTACGGTTTCATGGAAAGTCCCGATGTCCCCGGCGCGCTCTCCCACTGCAAGCGCTTCGGGGAGTCCTTCGACTTCATGGAGACCACCTTCTACCTTTCCCGCGAGACCATCGTGCCCTCGATGAAGCGGCGCATGCTGCCGCTGCGCGCCCGGTTCTTCGCCCTCATGTCCAAGAACGCCACCAGCGCGACGGACTTCTTCCGCATTCCCACCGACCGGGTCGTGGAACTGGGGACGCAGCTGGTCCTGTAGCCGGCGCGGAACTCCGGTTCCGTGCGAGCGGCGCCCTCGCCGCGATGAAGGCGGAAGCGCGGTACCGGCGCCGGCGCTCCCGCCGGGCCTTGCCACCCCGGTCGGGCCGGAGGGGCGTC
>JAEUNJ010000261.1 GCA_016791145.1 Rhodocyclaceae bacterium
AAGGCGGGCCAGGTCGTCCGGGTCCTCCAGGTCGAAGGTCGCGACCGGGCCGTCCCATTGCGCGGCCAGTTGCCGCGCCAGCGTGGTCTTGCCCACCTGGCGCGGCCCGAGCAGCGCCACGACGGGGAAGGCGTCGAGGCGTCGGCGCAGGGCGTCGAGATGCGCGGACCGGGAATGCATGGTTGCAATCTACCATGAAATTCCGGAATGCCACTCCGGAATTGCATGGTCAAGGACTGCCGGCGCCCCGCCTGCCGGGTTCGGGGCCGCCGGTCGTTCAGCCCTTCAACTCGGGAAAATCCTCTTCGAAGAACTCCAGGGCGATCCGTTCGCCCCTGGCCCGGCGCTCCTCCTCGGCGGCGCGCAGCTGGACGCGGCGGATCTTGCCGGAGATGGTCTTCGGCAGGTCGGAGAACTCCAGGCGGCGGATGCGCTTGAAGGGCGACAGGTGGTCGCGCAGGAAGAGGAAGATGTCCCTCGCCGTCTCGCGGCTCGGCGCGACGCCCTGGGCCAGGATCACGAAGGCCTTGGGCACGGCCAGGCGCACCGGATCGGGGCTGGGCACCACCGCCGCCTCCACCACGGCCGGATGCTCCAGCAGCACGCTTTCCAGTTCGAAGGGGCTGATGCGGTAGTCCGAGGCCTTGAACACGTCGTCGGCCCGGCCCACGTAGGTGATGTAGCCGTCGGCGTCGCGGCTCGCCACGTCGCCGGTGCGGTAGTGGCCGTCGCGCATCACCTCGGCGGTCTTTTCCGGATTGTCCATGTAGCCGACCATCAGGCCCAGAGGCCGCGGGTCCATGACCAGGCAGACCTCGCCCTCGTCGGCCTCCCGCCCGGCGGCGTCGAGCAGCACCACGTCATAGCCCGGCAACGGCCGGCCCATGGAGCCGGGTTTCAGCGGCTGGCCCGGCGAGTTGCCGATCTGGGCCGTGGTCTCGGTCTGGCCGAAGCCGTCGCGCAGCGTGAGCCCCCAGGCCTTGTGCACCTGTTCGATGATCTCCGGGTTCAGGGGCTCGCCGGCGCCGATTACCTCGCGCAGCTGCAGCCGGTCCCTGTGGGCGGCCAGGTCTTCCTGGATCAGCATGCGCCAGACGGTGGGCGGCGCGCACAGCGTCGTCACGCCCTTGCCGGCCAGCACGCCCAGCAGGGCCTGGGCGTTGAAGCGGGCGTAGTTGTAGATGAAGACGCAGGCGCCGGCGTTCCAGGGGGCGAAGAAGCAGCTCCAGGCATGCTTGGCCCAGCCCGGCGACGAGATGTTGAGATGCACGTCGCCGGGCTGCAGGCCGATCCAGAACATCGTCGACAGGTGGCCCACCGGGTAACTCTGCTGGGTGTGCAGCACCAGCTTGGGCTTGGCCGTGGTCCCGGAGGTGAAGTAGAGCAGGAAGGGGTCGTCGGCCTGCGTCGGGCCGTCCGCCGTGAAGTCCGCGGCGGCGGCGGCGGATTCGGCGAAATCCCGCCAGCCCTCCGCCGGGGCACCCACCGCGACGCGGGTGTAATCGCCGGCCAGGTCGGCGAACTTGGACGCATGGACGGAACTCGCCACCACGTGGCGCACCTCGCCGCGCTCCAGGCGGTCGCGCAGGTCGGCGGCGGTGAGCAGCGGCGTCGAGGGGATCAGCACGGCGCCCAGCTTGATGGCGGCCAGCATGGTCTCCCACAGGGGTACCTCGTTGCCGAGCATCATCAGGATGCGGTCGCCGCGCTCGACGCCCAGGCCGCGCAGGAAGTTGGCCACCCGGTTGGAACGGGCCGACATCTCGGCAAAGGAAAGCTTCTGCTCGCCGCCGTCTTCGCCGACCACCCAGAGGGCCGGGCGGTCGTTGCCCCGGGCCATGGCGTCGAAATAATCCAGGGCCCAGTTGAACTCGGGCATTTCCGGCCAGCGGAAGCCGGCGCGGGCGGCGGCGTAGTCGGTGCGGTGGGCCAGCAGGAAATCCCGGGCCTGGAGGAAGGACGCGATGGCGGACATGGGGCTCTCACTCCTCTTCGTTGAAGGCGGTCTCCGTCGGGGCCCTCGGGACCGCTCGTCCCGGCCGGCGGCCGGGAACGGCGGTTTCTTGTCGTCCTGCGGCCGGCGCCCGGGGCGCCGGCTTCGTCACATGCTGCGCCGGTACTGCCCGCCCACGTCGTAGAGGGCGTTGCTGACCTGCCCCAGGGAGCAGTGGCGCACGGCGCCCACCAGCACCTCGAAGACGTTGCCGTTCTCGATCACCGCCTGCCTGAGCCGGCCCAGCCACGCCGGCGCCTCGGCGGCGTTGCGGGCGTGGAAGTCGCGCAGGCGCGCAAGCTGCGACTGCTTCTCCTCCTCGGTGGAACGGGCCAGTTCGATCTCGCCGGCGACGCCGGAGCCGTGCGGGTTCAGGAAGGTGTTCACGCCGATGATCGGGTAGGAGCCGTCGTGCTTCTTGTGCTCGTAGTACAGCGACTCCTCCTGGATCTTGCCGCGCTGGTAGCCGGTCTCCATGGCGCCCAGCACCCCGCCCCGGGCGGCGATGGCCTCGAACTCCTTCAGCACCGCCTCCTCCACCAGGTCGGTCAGCTCCTCGATGACGAAGGCGCCCTGGTTGGGGTTCTCGTTCTTCGCCACGCCCCATTCCCGGTTGATGATGAGCTGGATGGCCATGGCCCGGCGCACGCTTTCCTCGGTCGGCGTGGTGATCGCCTCGTCGTAGGCGTTGGTGTGCAGGGAGTTGCAGTTGTCGTAGATGGCGATCAGGGCCTGCAGGGTGGTGCGGATGTCGTTGAAGTCCATCTCCTGGGCGTGCAGCGAGCGGCCCGAGGTCTGGATGTGGTACTTGAGCTTCTGGCTGCGCTCGTTGGCGCCGTACTTGTTCTTCATGGCGACGGCCCAGATGCGCCGCGCCACGCGGCCGATCACCGAGTATTCCGGGTCCATGCCGTTGCTGAAGAAGAAGCTGAGATTGGGCGCGAAGTCGTCGATGTGCATGCCGCGCGCGAGATAGGACTCCACGTAGGTGAAGCCGTTGGCCAGCGTGAAGGCGAGCTGGGAGATGGGGTTCGCCCCGGCCTCGGCGATGTGGTAGCCGGAGATGGAGACCGAGTAGAAGTTGCGCACCTGGTGGTGCACGAAGAACTCCTGGATGTCGCCCATCATCTTGAGGGCGAACTCGGTGCTGAAGATGCAGGTGTTCTGGCCCTGGTCCTCCTTCAGGATGTCCGCCTGGACGGTGCCGCGCACCGTGGACAGCGTCCATTCGCGGATCTTCTCGGCTTCGTCCTCGGTGGGCTCGCGGCCGTTGTCTGCCTGGAACTTGCCGATCTGCTGGTCGATGGCGGCGTTGAAGTACATGGCCAGGATCATCGGCGCCGGGCCGTTGATGGTCATGGAGACGGAGGTGGAGGGGGCGCAGAGGTCGAAGCCGCCGTAAAGCACCTTCAGGTCGTCCAGGGTGGCGATGGAAACGCCGGAATTGCCCACCTTGCCGTAGATGTCCGGGCGCTCGTCCGGGTCGCAGCCGTAGAGGGTCACCGAGTCGAAGGCGGTGGACAGGCGCACCGCCGGCATGCCCTCGGAGAGCTTCTTGAAGCGGCGGTTGGTGCGGAAGGCGTCGCCC
>JAEUNJ010000280.1 GCA_016791145.1 Rhodocyclaceae bacterium
GATGTCCGGATCGTCCATCGTCATGATCATCCAGGCGGCGAACTGGTCCGCCACCGCTTCCTCGTCGCCGGAAACCGGGATGCCGTGGCGCTGGATCAGGGCGTGGGCGACCTCGTGGAACAGGAAAAACATGACCTCGCCGACGGAGGCCCGGGCGGCGGTGTCGGCGTCGGACTTCCCCGCCTGCACGGCGCCACGGGCCTTCTGGGCCGTCTTTTCGAACACCTCCCGGCAGAGGAAGATCTCGCTCACGCCGTCCCACCACGCGTTCTCGTCCCCGCAGGTGTGCACCGTCACCTGGACGGTCCCGCGGGTGTCCACCACGTCCTCCACCCGCTGCAGGATCGCCGAGACGACGTTCTGGCCGGGCAACTCGGTGACCGAGAACTGGGCCATCGCCGGTGCCGTGGCGGCGAGGAAGAGGGCGCAGAAGAGCGCCCCCGGGCGGAGGGCGGCGGGACGGATCATCCGAAAAGATGCAGTTGAACCACAGAGACACAGAGTTCACAGAGGAAAATCAAATCCTTGTCGGGCTGGTGGCACTCACCCGATGGGTGGCCCGGACACCACACGCAAGTCCTTGACGTATTGCATTTCTCTGCGTCTCTGTGCCTCTGTGGTGAGGTTTTCAGGATCATGGCATTGCGGTTTCCAGGGGTGCCGGCGGCCGGCGCAGGGGGAGGGATAGCGCTTTTCGGCGGGAGAGGCAACCGGCCGCCGGGGGCGCACGGTAGGGGATGGCGGCCGGGCAGGCTAGGGTTCCGCCCCGGCCGCGAGATACTGCCGCAGCCGCTCCCGCCAGCCCTCGACGACAGCCCGGTCCGACGATCCGGGGAAGAAACGGCCCGGGGCGAACAGGGGATAGCGGGTGCCGTCGCGCAGCCTCAGGTCCAGGTAGTAGAACATCACGGCGTTCGAGCGCTTCCCGAGGAAGCCGATCCCGATGTCCTGGATGTCGCTGAACAGGATCGTGCGCTTCCGGGTCCCGAGGGCGGCCTGGTCCTCGACCAGGATGCGCCGCCGGCCGGGTTCGATGGTGACCGTCTGCTTGCCGCCGGTTAAGAACCCGGCGACGCCGATCGCCAGCAGCAGCATTCCCAGCATGAAGCCGGCCAATGCATTGCTCCCCGACCCCGGGAAGTTCCGGAACCCGATCGCCAGCAGGAGGCCCACCAGGGTGCAGCCGACGGCCAGGGCTGTCTGCCGGGACGCGCTGCTTTCCGATATCCAGAGATTCACGGAGGGCCGGGCCGGGATCGCGGGGCGGATCAGAACGCCCGGCGGATGCTCAAGAAGAATTCGTCGGCCGGCAGGCGGCCGGTGGCAGAGCCGGTGCCGTCGGGCGGCCGGTTGAACCGGCCCCGGATGTCGGGGCCCTCCGCTTTCCGGGCATTCGACCGGCGCGCCGCAATCGCTGCGAGCGGAACGGCGCGGGATGACACGGCGCGCATGGCAACCTCCTTCCTGGATCGGACCTGGCGGCGGCCGGAGTCCGGCCGGATGCCGCAAGTCTAAGGGCAGGGGCCCGGTGCATCAACTGCCGCGGGTCATGTTTGGCAGAGGGAAAAAGGGCCCCGCGCCGCCGGGACCGGCTACTGGCGCGGGGCAGGAACCGGGCCCGGGGCCGGCGCGCCGCTCACTTCCAGCCGGCCCGGTCGTAGATCTTCTGGGCCGTGGCGGCATTGCGGGAGAGCGTCGCGACCGGCAGGGGATCGGCCTTGAACCTGCCCAGGGACTCGAGGGCGGCGTTCTGGACCTTGACCGTCGGCACCACCGGCCACTCGTTGTTGCCGTCGGCGAAGTAACGCTGGGCCTCGTCGGACGCCAGGTACTCGAGGAACTTCACGGCGGCGTCCTTGTGGGGCGCGGTCTTCAGCATGCCGCCGCCGGAGATGTTGATGTGGGCGCCCTGGGCCTTCTGGTTCGGCCAGACGATGCCGATGCGTTCGATGGCCTTGCGGTCCTCGGGCTTCTCGGAACGCAGCAGGCGCACCAGGTAGTAGGTGTTGGAAACCGCTACGCCGCATTCGCCGGCAGCGACGGCCTTGATCTGGTCCGTGTCGCCGCCCTTGGGGGAACGGGCGAAATTGGCCACCACGCCACGCGCCCATTCCTCGGCCTTCGCCTCCCCCATCTGGGCGATCATCGCCGCCATCAGCGACAGGTTGTAGGGGTGGGAACCGGAGCGGGAGCACACCTTGCCCTTGAGCTTCGGCGCGGCCAGGTCCTCGTAGTTCTGCACGTCGTCGGCCCTTACGGCCTCCCGGTTATGGATGATGACGCGGGCCCGGGTCGAGAAGGCGAACCAGTCGGGGCTGCGCAACTGGGCGGGAATGCGCTCCTCGAGCACCTTCGATTTCACCGGCGCGAACAGGCCCAGTTCGTCGGCCTTGGCCAGGCGGGCGGCATCGACGGTGATGAAGACGTCGGCCGGGCTGGAGGCGCCCTCGTTGCGGATGCGTTCCAGCAGTTCGTCCTCCTTGGCCTCGATCCGGTTGATCCGGATGCCGGTCTGCTTCGTGAAGTTGGCGTAGAGGGCCTCGTCGGTCTGGTAGTGACGGGCGGAGTAGAGGTTCAGCACGTTCTCCTGGGCGCCGGTCAGGGGGCTGCCGGCCAGCAGGAGCGTGGCGAGGGCGGTGGCGAGGGGTCGGATCATGGGGATTCGCTCATGGTCGGGATCGATCGGAAGCCCGATTATGATGCGAATGATTCTCAATAGCAAGCCTCCATCAGGGTTAATCCACGGAAAAGCCGGTGGCGGCACGCAGACCCGGGGATCCCGGGGAGCTCCGGCGCCATGCCGGTTTCGCGGCGCTCGGCGGCCGGTGACCGCGGGCCCCGGTGGGCCCGCTGTTCGCCGTGCCTCCCGGTCTGCGGAACAGGTCTTCGGGCGCCCGCCGGAGGGCAGTTCGGCCTGTGCCATGGCGGGCTTGCCGGGGACCACGGAGCCGGGCCGCGTAAAATTGCCGGGTTGCCTTTCCCGCCCGATCGCCGATGAACCGCCAACGCCGCCTCCTGATCGCCTCCCTGCCGCTGGTCGCCCTCGCGGGGTGCGCGGCGCCCGGCGGAACGCCGGCCCCGGCGCCCCTGCGGGTCGGTCTGGCCCTGGGCGGCGGGGCCGCGCGGGGCTTCGCCCACATCGGCGTGATCAAGGCCCTGGAGGCCCAGTCCATCGTGCCCGACGTGGTGGTCGGGACGAGCGCCGGCTCGGTGGTCGGCGCCCTCTACGCGGCGGGGCTGACCGGTTTCGAGCTGCAGCGGGTGGCGATGCAGATGGATGAGGGACAGGTGGGCGACTGGTCCCTGCCGGACCGGGGCGTCATCAAGGGCGAGGCCCTGCAGAACTTCGTGAACAAGGCGGTCGGCGGACGTCCGCTGGAGAAACTGGCGCGCCCCTTCGGCGCCGTCGCCACGGACCTGCAGAGCGGCGAGGAGGTGGTCTTCCGGACCGGGAATACCGGCATGGCCGTGCGGGCTTCCAGCAGCGTTCCCGGCGTCTTCCAGCCGGTCCGGATCCATGGCCGCGAGTACGTGGACGGGGGCCTGGTCAGCCCGGTGCCGGCTCGCGCCGCCCGGTCCATGGGCGCGAATTTCGTGATCGCGGTGGACATCTCGTCCCGGCCCCGCGACGGCAGGACCCAGGGCACCCTGGACGTGCTGCTGCAGACCTTCGCCATCATGGGCCAGACCATTGCCCGCCACGAACTCGCCGACGCCGACGTGGTGATCCGGCCGAAGACCGGGGAACTGCCCGCGGCGGACTTCCAGGCCCGCCACCGGGCGGTGCTGGAGGGCGAACAGGCGGCGACGCTGGCGATGGCGAATCTCAAGGCCCGCCTGGAGCAGGCCCGCGCGGGCGGTCGCTGATGCGGCGCGGATCCGGGGGCAGGTCGTCCCGGGGTTGCGGCCGGCACATCGTCGGGAGATGGTCGTGAATGGTTGCGCGCGGACCTGCAGCCCGCGATGCCGCGCCGCCGCCCTGCCATGGCGCCGGCATGGCCTGCGCGGCCTGCCATGAATCCCTCTCGGCTTGACGGCGACGGGCCCCGCGGACCCGCACCAGCGGGCGGCTAGTCGGCGACGCGGCGGGCGCCGTTGTAACGGCGCGTCCAGTAGCGGTCGCGCAGGTCCTCGATGCGGACCTTGCCGCCGGCGCGGGGCGAGTGTACGAAGAGGTTGTCGCCCAGGTAGATCCCCACGTGGGAGAAGGTCCGGCGCATGGTATTGAAGAACACCAGGTCGCCCGGCTTCAGCTCCTCCTTGTGCACCTCGTCCCCGGCCTTGCTCATCTCCTTGGCCGATCGGGGCAGATACAGGCCGACGCCCTCGTTGAACACGTGCCGGACGAAGCCCGAGCAGTCGAAGCCGCTCTCCGGGGTGTTGCCGCCTCGCCGGTACTTGATGCCGATGAGGTCGAGGGCACGGTCGAGGGCCGCTTCCACGTTATCCACGGTGCGGTCGATGAAGCTGACCGGCTGGGGCTGCACCTCCTGCACCGGCAGGGTTTCCGCCGCATGCACGGGCGCGGCGAAGGTGCAGGCGGCCCAGATTGCCAGGGCCGCGGGAAAGGTGGCGGAAAAACGCATGGGGGCGGACTATATCCATCCCCGTGGCCGGTGTAAACCCTCCGGCCGGCGGCCCAGCACCCGCGGCCCGCGGCTATAATCGGGCCTTATTCCGCTAATAATCAGGCTTCAAGGCCGCTTTCGGAGGGGTCCCGTGGCATTCAAGGCATATCTGATCGAGCAGAAGGACGGCAAGGTCGCGAGCGGTTTCGCCGATCTGGAGGAATCCCAGCTCGATCCCGGCGAGGTGACCATCCGGGTCGCCTATTCCAGCGTCAATTACAAGGACGCCCTGGCCGCCACCGGGGCCGGCCGCATCATCCGGCGCTTTCCCTGCGTCGGCGGCATCGACCTGTCCGGCACGGTGGTGTCGAGCACCGACGCCCGGTTCGTCCCCGGCGACCAGGTGCTGGCCACCAGCTACGACATCGGCGTCGCCCACCACGGCGGATTTGCCGAGATGGCCCGGGTTCCCGCCGACTGGGTCGTCAAGCTGCCCGCCGGCCTGACGCTGCACGAGGCCATGGCGCTGGGCACGGCCGGCTTCACCGCGGGCCTCGCCGTGGTGCGGATGGAGCACGACGGCCTGCAGCCCGCCAACGGGCCGGTGATCGTGTCCGGCGCCACGGGCGGCGTCGGCAGCATCGCCATCGAGATTCTCGCCGCCCGCGGCTACCATGTGGTGGCCCTCACCGGCAAGGAGCACGAGACGGATTACCTGAAGGGCCTCGGCGCGAAGGAGGTCATGCTGCGCCAGTCCCTGGATCTCGCCAAGATCAAGCCTCTGGACAAGTCCCTCTGGGCCGGCGCGGTGGACAACCTGGGCGGCGACGTGCTGTCCTGGATGGCCAGCACCATGAAGATCGACGGCACCCTCGCCGCCATCGGCCTGGCGGCCAGCATGAACTTCAACACGACGGTGGCCCCCTTCATCCTGCGCGGCGTCAGCCTGCTCGGCATCGACTCGGTCAATTGCCAGATGGCGCGGCGCGCCGAGGTCTGGCGTCGCCTGGGTGGCGACATGAAGCCGCCGGGCCTCGCGGCCATGACCCGGACCATCGGCTTCGCCGGGCTTCCAGGCGTATTCGACGACTACATCCAGGGCCGCGCCCGCGGCCGCGTGGTGGTGGACATCGCCGGCTGACCGGGGGCCTGCCGATGAGCGAGAACGCCGCCGAGGTTCCCGGGCCCCTGCCCCGGGTGCTGATCGTCGACGACTCGCGCATCGTCCGCGCGACGATCATCAAGCAGATCCGCGGCGGCTTCGACGTCCGCGAGGAGGCGGACGGGGAAGCCGGCTGGGGCGCCCTGGTCATCGATCCGTCCGTGCAGGTGGTGATCTCCGACCTCACCATGCCGCGCCTGGACGGCTATGGCCTGCTCCAGCGCATTCGCGCCTCCAAGATCACCCGCATCCGGGAACTGCCGGTGATCATGATCTCCGGCGACGAGGACGAGAGCGCCCGCATCCGCGCCAAGGAACTGGGCGCCACCGACTTCATCACCAAGGGCACCGGCACCGTCGAACTGCTCACCCGACTGGAGACCGTGGTCAAGCTGGCCAAGGCCAGGGAGGCCCTGGAGGAAACCCGCGACCAGGTGGTGGTGGATCCGGTCACCGGCCTGCTGAGCCGCGCCCTGCTGCTGCGCCAGTCCGAGCAGGGCATGGCCCGGGCCCAGCGGCACCAGGAGGAGATGACCGTCCTCGTCATCGGTTTCGACCAGATGGACGAACTGATCGACCGCCACGGGCCCCAGATTCCCGACCTGCTGCTCACCCAGTTCGGCCGCCTGCTGGCGCAGACGATGCGCAAGGAGGACAGCCTGGGCCGCCTGGCCCGGGAGGAGATCGGCATCCTCTGTCCGGGCACGCCCATCCGCGCCTCGTCCTCCTTCGCGCTGCGCCTGCGGGAATCGGTCGAGGTCGCCGCCATCAAGGTCCAGGGCAAGCCGATCAAGGTCACCGTCAGCGTCGGCATCGCCAGCAACCAGGTGGACGGCCTGGACGCCGGCGACGCGATGCTGGACCTGGCCCAGAAACGCATGCGCGATGCCCACGCCGCCGGGGGCAACCGCGTGCTCGGCGCCGGCGACATGCCGGTGGCGCGGCGCGGCCCGGCGCCGGTCCCCGTCGAGAGCGTGGATCACGCCCTCCAGCAGATCGCGGCCGGAGGATCCGAGGCCCTGCGCCCGCGGCTGGCCGCCATCGCGTTGCGCCTCCTGCCCCTGCTTTCCCTGATCGACCGTCACCTGGGCCTGGGACTTCCCCTCGCCGACCTGGAGCGGAAGATCAAGTCTGCATCACCACAACAACCATAACCGTTCACTCGACATCCTGCAGGGGATACGGAAGGAAGAAAATGTCCAGCTACAAGGAATTCCATCAGCGTTCCATTGCACAACCCGAGGACTTCTGGGGCGAGCAGGCCGGCCTGGTCGATTGGCACAAGCCGCCGCAGAAGGTCCTCGATTACTCGCGCCCCCCCTTCGCCAAGTGGTTCTCCGGCGGCGAGACCAACCTCTGCCACAACGCCGTGGACCGCCACGCGGCCAAGCGTCCCGACGCGCCCGCCCTGATCTACATCTCGACCGAGACCGACGAGGAAAAGACCTACACCTTCGCCGAGCTGAAGGCCGAGGTCATGCGCATGGCGGCGATCATGCAGTCCCTGGGCGTCGGCAAGGGCGACCGGGTGCTGATCTACATGCCGATGATCGCCGAGGCCTGCTTCGCGATCCTCGCCTGCGCCCGCATCGGCGCCATCCATTCCGTGGTCTTCGGCGGCTTCGCCTCCGGGTCCCTGGCCACCCGCATCGACGACGCGAAGCCCAAGCTGGTCGTGTCCTCCGATGCCGGCATGCGCGGCGGCAAGGCCGTCCCCTACAAGCACCTGCTGGACGAGGCCATCAACCTGGCCCAGTTCAAGCCGGCCAACGTGCTGATGGTGGACCGGGGCCTGGACAAGGGCTTCAACAAGGTGGCCGGCCGCGACGTGGATTACGCCGAACTGCGCGCGAAGCACATGGATGCCCAGGTGCCGGTCACCTGGATGGAATCCTCCGAGCCTTCCTACATCCTCTACACGTCGGGAACCACCGGCAAGCCCAAGGGCGTCCAGCGCGACACCGGCGGCTACTGCGTGGCGCTCGCCGCCTCCATGAAGCACATCTTCTGCGGCGGCGAGGGCGAGACCATGTTCTCCACCTCGGACATCGGCTGGGTGGTGGGCCACTCCTACATCATCTACGGCCCGCTGATCGCCGGCATGGCCACGGTCATGTACGAGGGGACGCCCATCCGTCCGGACGCCGGCATCTGGTGGAAGATCGTCGAGACCTACCGGGTGAACGTGATGTTCTCGGCGCCCACGGCGGCCCGGGTGCTGAAGAAGCAGGACCCGGCCTACATGCACAAGTACGACCTGTCCTCGCTCAAGCACCTGTTCCTGGCCGGCGAGCCCCTGGACCAGCCGACCCACGAGTGGATCATGGGTGAGCTGAAACTGCCGGTGATCGACAACTACTGGCAGACCGAGACCGGCTGGCCCATGCTCTCGGCCGTCCACGGCGTCGAGAAGACCGCCCTCAAGTTCGGCACCCCGAGCTTCCCGGTGTACGGCTACAACCTGAAGATCTTCCGCGAGGACGGCAGCGAGTGCGGTCCCAACGAGAAGGGCATCGTCGGCGTCGTGCCGCCGCTGCCGCCCGGCTGCCTCTCCACCGTGTGGGGCGACGACGACCGCTTCGTCAAGACCTACTTCAGCCTGTTCAAGGACCCGCTGGTCTATTCCTCGTTCGACTGGGGCATCCGGGACGACGAGGGCTACCACTTCATCCTGGGCCGCACCGACGACGTGATCAACGTGGCCGGCCACCGGCTGGGCACCCGCGAGATCGAAGAGGCCGTCCAGGCCCACGCGGCCATCGCCGAGGTGGCCGTGGTGGGCGTGAACGACCAGCTGAAGGGCCAGATTCCCGTGGCTTTCGCGGTGGTCAAGGACGCCGCCCGCACCGCCACGCCGGAACTGCGCGCCGCCCTCGAGAAGGAGGTCATGAAGACCGTGGACGACATCCTGGGCGCCATCGCCCGTCCCGGCCGTGTCCATTTCGTCTCCGGCCTGCCCAAGACGCGCTCCGGCAAGATGCTGCGCCGGTCCATCCAGGCGCTGGCCGAGGGCCGCGACCCGGGCGACCTGACCACCATCGACGATCCTTCCACGCTGGAGCAGATCAAGGGGGCGCTCGCCGGCAAATAGCCACCTGGAATAGTTGTCCGGTGCCCTTGTGGCGGGGCGCGAGTTCCTATAGAATTCGCGCCTCTTTTGCAGGCGCGTAGCTCAGCTGGTTAGAGCACCACCTTGACATGGTGGGGGTCGTTGGTTCGAGTCCAATCGCGCCTACCAGAACTGCAACGAAAAAGCCGCCTCCGGGCGGCTTTTTCGTTCACCGGGAGACAAGCCCATGCCCGTCCGGCAGGTCCTGAGCGAAGGAAACGTCCCGGTCAAGGTCTGGACCCGGGAGATCGAGGAATCGGCCCTGCGCCAGCTCGGCAACGTGGCGCGGCTGCCCTGCGTCCATCACCACGTGGCCGCCATGCCGGACGCCCACACCGGCATCGGCGCCACCGTCGGCTCGGTGATCGCCACCCGGGACGCCATCATTCCCGCCGCGGTGGGCGTGGACATCGGCTGCGGCATGGTGGCCTGCCGGCTCTCGCTCTCCGCGGCCGACATCGACGAGAAGCGGCTGCGCAGGATCTTCGACCAGATCAGCCGCGACGTGCCCGTGGGCCGCGACCAGCACCCGGAAGGGCGCGGCCGCCCCGACGCGGCGCGCCCCTTCGCGAAGCGCCTGGAGGAACTGGTCCACCGGCATCCGCAGCTCCTCAAGTCCGTGGGACGCCACTCCGACTGGGCGCGCCAGATGGGCACCCTGGGGGGCGGCAACCATTTCATCGAACTCTGCCTGGACGAGGCCGACCGGGTCTGGGTCATGCTGCATTCGGGCAGCCGGGGCGTCGGCAATGCCATCGGCACCTATTTCATCGATCTCGCCCGGCGGGACATGGAGCGTCAGGTCGCCCAGCTCCCCGACCGGGACCTGGCCTACCTGCGGGAAGGCAGCCGCCATTTCGACGACTACGTGGCGGCCGTGCATTGGGCCCAGGAGTATGCCTTCCGCAACCGGCAATGCATGGTGGATGCCGTCCTGGAGGCGCTCCGCCGCCACCTGCCGCCGTTCTCCGTCACCGGCGAGGCGGTGAATTGCCACCACAACTACGTGGCCCGGGAACACCACTACGGCGCCGATGTGTGGGTCACCCGCAAGGGGGCGATCCGCGCCCGCCGCGGCGACCTGGGCATCGTCCCCGGCAGCATGGGGGCCCGCAGCTACATCGTGCGCGGCCTCGGCAATCCCGAGAGCTTCGACTCCAGCGCCCATGGCGCCGGCCGCCGCATGAGCCGCACGGCGGCCCAGAGGCGCTTCACCGCCGAGGACCTGGCCCGGCAGACGGAGGGTGTCGTGTGCCGCAAGGACAAGGGCGTCGTGGACGAGATCCCGGGCGCCTACAAGGACATCGATGCCGTGATGGAAAACCAGCGGGACCTGACCGAGGTGGTGCACACGCTGAAGCAGGTGCTGTGCGTGAAGGGGTGAGACGAGGATTCCCGCCCTGGAGCGGCGGAGTGCGCCGGCCGGACACGGGGGGCCGGGCCACGGACCGATGGAACGAAGGGGCCAGCGCATGGCATGCTGCGACTTCCCGCAGTGATCGACGCACTCGCCCCGGATAGCGACAACCGCCATGAACCCCATCGTCTACGCCATCCCCGTCTTCCTGGTGACCATCCTGCTGGAGGCCTGGGCGGCGCGCCGGAGGCCGGGTTCCTACGACATCCCGGATGCGCTCACCAGCCTGCATTTCGGCGTGCTCTCCCAGGTCAGCGGCGCCTTCCTGAAGGGGCTCAACGTGGGCCTCTACGCGGCCGCCTACGGCGCCTTCCACCTCTTCGACCTGCCCGCGGGAGATCCCTGGGTCTGGATCCTCGGCCTGCTGCTCTACGATTTCGCCTACTACTGGGTCCATCGCTTCGGCCACGAGTGGCCCCTGTTCTGGGGCAGCCACGAGAACCACCATTCCTCGGAATACTTCAACCTGTCCACGGCCCTGCGCCAGACGCCGATCGCCCTCTGGAGCTGGATGTTCTACCTGCCCCTGGCGGTGCTCGGGATACCGCCCCTGGTGTTCGTCGTGGTCGCGCTGGTGGACCTGCTCTACCAGTACTGGGTCCACACGGAACTGATCGGGCGCCTGGGCTGGGCCGACCGGGTGTTCGTCACGCCGTCGAACCACCGGGTGCACCACGGCCAGAACGCCTACTGCATCGACCGCAACTACGGGGGCATCCTGATCCTGTGGGACCGGCTGTTCGGCACCTTCGCCGAGGAGCGGATGGAGGAGCCGGTGGTGTACGGCGTGCGCAAGGCCGTGGCCCGCTGGGAGCCCCTGGCGGCCGTGTTCCGCGTCTATGGCTGGCTGCTGCGGCGCCTGCGGGAGACGCCGGGATGGCGGAACCGGCTGGCGATCCTGTTCCGCTGGTCGGCGGCAGACCCGGAGTGGGCGCGGCGCGAGGCGCTGATTTCCGAGAGCCTCGCCCGCTTCCGGCGGTTCTCGACCGGCACGCCGGCGGCCATACGGATCTACGGCGGGTTCCAGTTCGCGCTCGGCACGCTCCTGATCGTCCATTTCCTGGCCGTCTTTCCCGGCCTGGAGGCGGGCGGGGCCGCCGCCTATGCCCTGGTGATCGCCGGTTGGACCTGGTCCGTGGGGCGGCTCCTGGAGGGCGTGCGCGGCGCCCGGGCCGTGGAAGTCGCGCGGGTGCTGGCCATGGCCGCGGCGCTCCAGGTCCTGCCGCACTGGTTCGGCACCGTCCTGCCGATGGCCGCGGCGGCGTTGCTGTCGCTCGCCTTCGCCGGCTCCGGCCTGGTGCTGCTGCGCCTGCCGGCCGCCACCGCCTTCCGGTAGAGTAGCGGCCCCGGTCATCGGAGCGGCAATATGGGAAGCATGGTCCTGCGCGGCGTCATCGCCTTCGTCGTCCTCGTGGTGCTGGCCGCCGCCGGCTGGGTCTGGCTCACGCTCACCTGGAGCTATTCCGAGGGCGAGCGGGCGGGCTACGTGCAGAAGTTCTCCCGCAAGGGCTGGCTGTGCAAGACTTGGGAGGGGGAGATCGCCATGGTCACCATGCCCGGCGCCATCCCCGACCGCTTCGAATTCTCCGTGCGCGACGACGCCGTGGCGGAGAAGATCAACGGCCTGGCCGGCCGGCGCGTGGTGCTGAAGTACGAGCAGCACAAGTTCGTGCCGTCCAACTGCTTCGGCGAGACCGAGTATTTCGTCGTCGATGCCCGCGGCATCGAGGAAGCGGCGCCGGTCCCGGTCCCGCCGGTGTCTCCGCCGCTCGTCCCGCCGGCCGGCGGGACGCCCCAGCCTTCCGGTACCTCGGCCGCCGTCCCACCCCGCTGAGCCGGACCTTCGCTCCGGCGCGGCCCGCCCGTGGCTGCCGGGCAGGGGGCCGGTGTCGCGCCGCCGTTGGGGGCCCCCGGAATGGGGACGCCGGCCGGATGCCGGAAGTCCCCCGGAGGGGCTTTCGGCCGACGGCCGCCCGGTGCTACGCCGAGATTAGGAAATCCGAGGCGGTCAGGGTCGGCGTTCCGGAGAAAGTCGCGATCAATGCCGGCGTGACGCCGACGTTGTCGCCGTAGGGCGTGTAATATAGGTTGCCGGTGGTCGTGTCGTAGAAGAGATAGTCGTCCGCGTCATGGGCCGCCGCGCCGGGCTCGGCGACGAAATTCTCGGCGGCCAGGGCCCCCGGGGTCAGCGAGGAAAAGCCGGTGTGCGTCATCAGGATCCGGTCGGCCCCAGGCGCGAAGTCCTCGACGAGATCGGGGAGGATCGCGGCGGGCAGATCGGGGAATTCGAAGGTGTCGTTCCCGGAACCGCCGGCCAGGGTGTCGCTTCCCGCGCCGGCGACCAGGGTGTCGTTGCCGTTGCCGCCGCTCAGCGAATCGTTCCCAACGGTTCCGGTCAGGACATTGGCGTTTCCGTCGCCCGTCGCGGAGAAGTAGACCAGGATGTCCTTGTCCACCTTGACGGCGCCGAAACCCAGGGCCTCGTAGGTGACGAAGTCCCCGTCGGTCGCCGACGGCGACCCGAAATCGGCCAGGGTTTCCAGCTTGTCGCCCGCGTCGCCCATGACCGTGACGTTGGCGAACAGGGGGAGCCCCGGAACGCTGATGTCCTGGAACAGCATGAAATCCTCGATGGACGCGACCCGCAGCAGGTTGTCGCCGGCGCCGGTGATGTCCAGGGATTCCACCGAACGCAGGGCCGGGAAGCTGGTCAGGGACAGGTCCAGGCCGCTGCCGGTGAACCGGATCAGGTCGGTGCCACGTCCGCCGATGAGGTAGTCGGTCGCGATGGGATCGACGAACACGTCGTCGCCGGCGTTGCCCACCAGGGTGTCGTTGCCGGCCCCGCCCGTCAGGGTATCGTTGCCGCTTCCCCCGGACAACACGTCGTTGCCGTTCTCGCCGCTCAACTGGTCGTGGCCGGCACCGCCAATCAGGGTGTCGTCCCCGTCGTCGCCGTAGATGCTGTCGGCGAAGCGGCTGCCGTTCAGGGTGTTCCCGGCCGAGTTCCCGAAGAGGATCATGGCGTTGGCCGAGGACGCCGCGCTGAAGTTCGCCGGTATGGGGACGCCCTCGGCGTAGGGGGCGTCGCCCATGTAAAGCTGCTCGACTCCGCTCAGGGAGGGTGGGGCCAGGGTTTCGCCGGGCAAGGTCGGGAAATAGTTGATGTTGTCGTAGCCAGGCCCGCCGTCCAGCGCATCGTTGCCGGAAGCCGCGGCACCGGAGATGAGGAAGATGTCGTTGCCGTCGCCGCCGACCAGGGTATCGTTGCCGCTGCCCCCGACGAGGTAATTGTCGCCGTCGTTGCCGGTGATCACCAGGGCGCCCGAGTAGGCGGTGGCGGACACGCCGATGTCGTCGACGCCGCCGAGCGTCACGGCCTCGAAGGCGGTGTTGGCGGCCGATGCCGCGGGGAGCGAGAACAGGGAGAGAATCTGCGCCCCGTCCGGCAGGGCGAGGGGCGAGGTGTCGAGGACGAGGGTGTCGAAGCCGGGACCGCCGTTCACCTGGTCCAGCTGTTCCAGGTAGATGCCGTTGCCGAGCAGGGAAACGGTGATGTTCCCGAAGCCGTCGTCCTCGGCCTCGAAGCCCGAGGGCACGATGACGAAGCGGTCGTTCCCGGCCCCGCCCGAGAGGGAGTCGGCGCCGTCGCCGCCGACGATTGTGTCGTTGCCGGTGCCCGCCGTGAGCACGTTGGCGCCCGCCGTGCCTTCCAGGACGAGGCCGGTGGTGACCGCTGCGGCGTTCACGTGGGCGCCGGCGGCCGCATTCAGGGGGGCGGCCCAGCCGATGCGCTCGATGCCGGCCGTCGCGGCGGAAAACGCATAGGCGCCGGGCGTGCCGAGGAGCACGGTGTCGAAGCCCGTCCCGCCGACGTAGGTGTCGCCCGTCGCATGGGCCGCGGAGGCCACCTGGAACAGGTCGTGCCCCGGCCCGCCGGCCATGCTGTCGGCGCCGGCGCCGCCGACGAGGGTGTCATTGGCCGAGGTGCCGGTGATCGCGTTGGCGCCGCCGTTGCCGGCGATCAGCGCGCCGCCGCTCCAGGCCGCCGCGTTGACGCCCACCGGCGAGGTGGGGGTCGCCCCGGGCAGGTCGATGAAATGGATCTGCTGGGCCTCGTACAGGGGCACCTGCAGGACGCCCGAGGCGCCGACGAAGCGCACGACGTTGGTGCCGCCGGCCGTGACGATGACCTCGCCCGGCCCGGCTTCCGCGGCGTCCCGGTAGAGGAAGAGGTTGTCGCCGGCGCCGCCGGAGAGGACGTCGATGCCGCCGCCGCCGACCAGGGTGTCGTTGCCGTCGCCGCCCTGTAGGGTGTCGTTGCCGCCGCCGCCCTCCATGAGGCTGTTGCCGGCGTCGTCCTTGATGTTGTTGGGGCCTGCGTTGCCGGCATAGGCGAGGTCGAGGACGACGCCGGTGGCGTCGATGTTCAGGGCCGCCGTGCCGGTCAGGAGGGCGCCCGGCCCGGTCCCGGTACCGATCACGATGCGCTCCACCGAATCGACGACCCGTCCCTCCAGCGACAGGGTTTCGCCCCCCGCGACGAGGGCGAAGCGGATCTCGTCCACCCCGTCGCCGCCGGAAATGGTTTCGCCCACCGGGACCTGGGAGACGGCGGTGACGAGGAACACGTCGTTGCCGCCGTTGCCGGCAATCGAGTCCCGCCCGGCGGAACCGGTCAGCACGTTGGCGCCGTTGTTGCCGAACAGGGCAAGGCCGGCGCCGCCGGGGCCGGCCGCCACGTTGCGGGCGTCCAGGTTGGCGGCCGCCTCCGGTGCGGAGGGATTGCGCAGCAGGACCTGTTCGATGCCCGTCGTCGCCGCGTTGAGGACCAGGGTCTGGCCGGCGGCGCCGGCGAACACGAGGGTATCGCTGCCGAGCCCGCCATTGATGGATTCGGAACTGCCGTACTCGGTCAGGGCGCTGATCATGAAGCGGTCGTCGCCGATGCCGCCGTTCAGGGTGTCGTTGCCGCCGCCGCCGGCGAGCACGTCGCCCCAGAAGCTGCCGGTTAGCACGTTGGCCCCGGCGTTGCCGGTGATGGCGAGGCCGGTGCCGTTCATCACTGCCGTGGCGTTGACGTGCAGCGCCGTCGTGCCCGAGGACGGGGCCATGACGACGGCCTCCACGTCGATGTAGGCCGAGAGCACGAGGGTGTCGCCGGCGGTCGTGCCGGCGAAGACCAGGGTGTCGTAGCCGTCCTCCCCGTCGATGACCTCGTTGCTGCCGTGGTCCACGGCCGCGGCGACCAGGAAGGTGTCGTTGCCGGTGCCGCCGTAGAGGACGTCGTTGCCCTTGCCGCCGTTGATGGTGTCGGCGTAGGCGGTGCCGACGATCTCGTTGGCGCCGGCGTTGCCCGTGATCGCCAGGGCGTTCAGGGCCATGGAGGCGTCCACGGCCTCGGCGGTGGTGCCCGTGGTGACGGCCGTGACGCCGGTGCCGGTGCCGATGACCACCGACTCGACGTTGCCGATGTTGGCGCCGAAGATCAGGGTTTCGGCGCTGGTGCTGGTGAAGCGCAGCTCGTCGATGCCGCCGCTCGCGTCGATCAGCCCGGCAAGGGCGTCGTCGGGGTTGGCGACGAGGATCTGGTCGGCGGCCGGCGTGCCGAGCACGCTGTTGACACCGGTCTTGGTCAGTACGCTCATGGCGGTTCTCCGTGGGGCAGTGAGCGTGCCTTGTCTCCCGGCGCGACGGCGGGAATTCCGGCACAGGGGGCGACCGCGGCGGGCCGGTCGGGGAGGATGCGCGGGGATCGCGTTCCCGGATCCACGCCCGTCCCCGGCTTACCTGCGGTCAGGCGTCGTCTCCTCCCGATCGGACGGCCGGTGGTCGATGCCGGCGAAGTATCCCGCAGGGGAGCGCGTTCGGCAAGCAGGGCCGCCGCCGGCGCGGCCGGCGGCTCGCGCGACTACTGGACCGCCGCCGCCAGGTCCGCCAGCAGGTGCTCCTGGGCGCAGGAGCGCACGCGCCGGGAGGCGCGTATCCGGTACTGGCCGTCGGCATCCATTTCCCAGGCCTGGCAATTGTCGGACAGGTAGGGCCGCAGGCCCTCCTTGATCACGCGCCGCTTGAGCCTGGGATCGAGGATCGGGAAGCACACCTCGATGCGGCGGAAGAAGTTGCGCTCCATCCAGTCGGCGCTGGAGAGGTAGACCTTCTCCTCGCCGTCGGCGAGGAAATAGAAGATGCGGTGGTGTTCCAGGAAGCGGCCGATCACGGAGCGGACCCGGATGTGGTCCGAGAGGCCGGGTACCCGGGGCCGCAGGGCGCAGGCGCCGCGGACGATCAGGTCGATCTCGACGCCGGCCTGGGAGGCCTCGTAGAGGGCCTCGATGACGGCCGGCTCCATGATGGCGTTCATCTTGGCGATGATGCGGCCCTTGCGGCCGGCCCGCGCCGCCTCGGTTTCGGCCCGGATCGCGGCGACCATGTTGGCATGGAGGGTGAAGGGTGCCTGCCACAGGTGTTTCAGGGCGCCGGCCTTGCCCAGGCCGGTGATCTGCTTGAACACCTCGTTGGCGTCGTTGCCGATCTCCTCGTCGCAGGTCAGCAGTCCGAAGTCCGTGTAGAAGCGGGTCGTCCGCGGATGGTAGTTGCCGGTGCCCAGGTGCACGTAGCGCCGGTAGCCGTGGTCCTCCCGGCGCAGCACCATCAGCAGCTTGGCATGGGTCTTGTAGCCGAAGACGCCATAGACCACGTGGGCCCCGACCTCCTCCAGCCGGGCGGCGATGGACAGGTTGGCCTCCTCGTCGAAGCGGGCCATCAGTTCCACCACCACGGTGACTTCCTTGCCCTTCTGGGCGGCCCGCAGCAGGTGCTCCATCAGCACCGAATCGGTGCCGGTCCGATAGACCGTCATCTTGATGGCCACCACCTGCGGATCGTCGATGGCCTGCTCCAGCAGCTGGATCACCGGGCTGAAGGACTGGAAGGGGTGGTGGAGCAGGATGTCCTGGCGGCGCATGCTGGCGAAAACGTCGAAGCGCTTGGTGAGCACCTTCGGCATGCCGGGCTGGAAGGGCGGGTACTTGAGGTCGGGGCGATCCACCCGGTCGGGCACCGACATCAGGCGCACCAGGTTCACGATGCCAGGCACCCGGTACAGGTCCGCCGGCGACAGGCCGAACTGCTGCATCAGGAAGCCGGCCATCTCCTCCGAGCAGTTGTCCGCCACCTCCAGCCGCACGGCGTCGCCGAAATGCCGCTGGGGCAATTCCCCCTGGAGCGCGGTGCGCAGGTTCTTCACCTCCTCGTCGTCCACGAAGAGGTCCGAGTTGCGGGTGGCGCGGAACTGGTAGCAGCCCAGCACCTCCATGCCGGTGAACAATTCCCCCACGTGGCTGTGCATGATCGAGGAGAGGAACACGAAGCCGTGTTCCACGCCGGTCAGTTCCCGCGGGAGCTGGATGACCCGGGGCAGGGCCCGGGGCGCCTGGACGATGGCCGTGCCCGAATTGCGGCCGAAGGCATCGGTGCCCTTCAGCTCCACCGCGAAATTGAGGCTCTTGTTCAGGACGCGCGGGAAGGGATGGGCCGGGTCGAGGCCGATGGGCGTCAGCACCGGGATCACCTCCCGGAAGAAGAAGTCGCGGATCCAGTCGGCCTGGGCCTCGGTCCATTGGCTGCGGCGCAGGAAGACGATGCCCTCGGCCTCCATGGCCGGCAGGATGACGTCGTAGAGGAGGGCGTACTGCTCGGCGATCAGGGCGTGGGATTCCAGCGTCACGCGGCGGAAGACCTCCGCCGGCGGCAACCCGTCGGCGCCGGCGGCGATGCTGCCCAGCTTGATCTGCTCCTTGAGGCCGGCGACCCGGATCTCGAAGAACTCGTCCAGGTTGCTGGAGACGATGCACAGGAAACGCAGGCGCTCCAGCAGGGGCACGCGCTCGTCGGCGGCCTGGGCCAGCACCCGGCGGTTGAAGGCGAGGACGGAAAGGTCCCGGTTCAGCAGGCGTTCCGAATGGATGTCGCGGGGAAGGTTCATGGTCTTGGCATTCCCGTGATGCGCGCCGGCGGGGCGACCGGCGATGGTCTTATATTGATGTTTCAAGCACATTACGACGGGCCGGCCGGCCGGGCAAGCGAAAAAGTCAATCCGGGACCCGGCCGCCCGACACGCTGCCGGCAGCCTGTCGCACTCGATGCGTGCCTGCGCGGGGGGCGGACCGGCCGCCGGGACCGGGCGCGCCGGGAAAGCCCGGGTGCCCGCCCGGCGGGGACGCGCGACGCCGGCATCCACCCGAACCGGCCCCGCCGCGCGGGCTTGCCGCCCGACAGGGCGTCCGCGGCGCGGCACCCTCGGGCAACGGAACCGCCCTTGCCCGCGCGGCGCGGCCGGCATCCATCCGGCCGGACGGCAATGAATCCGGCGGCCCACGTCCGACGGGCTGCTAGAATCCCGGCGCCCCTCCGACCGACATCCCGCCCATGGATTACGAGCAGATCGCTGCCGTCGATCTCGGTTCCAACAGCTTTCGCCTTCAGGTGGGAAGGATTGTCGGCAACCAGATCTACCCGCTGGACGGCCTGAAAGAGCCGGTCCGCCTGGCCGCCGGCCTGACGCCGGGCAAGACCCTCGACGGCCCCTCCCAGCTGCGCGGCCTGGAAGCCCTGGCCCGCTTCGGCGAGCGCTTGCGCGGCTTCGACGGCGGGGCCGTGCGGGCGGTGGCCACCAACACCCTGCGCGTGGCCAAGAACGGGCCCCAGTTCCTGGTGGAGGCGGAGGCGGCCCTGGGCTTCCCCATCGAGGTGATCGCCGGCCGGGAGGAGGCCCGCCTCATCTACCTGGGCGTCGCCCACACCCTGCCCAACCCGCGCATGCAGCAGCTCGTCGTGGACATCGGCGGCGGCTCCACCGAGTTCATCATCGGCCGCAACATCCGTCCCCTGCGCCTGGAATCCCTCTACATGGGCTGCGTAAGCTACACGCTGCGCTTCTTCCCCGCGGGGCGGGTCGACAAGAAGGGCATGAAGGAGGCGGAGCTGGCGGCCCGGGCGGAACTGCAGACCATCGTCCAGGCCTACCGGGACACCGGTTGGGAGGAAGCCGTCGGCTCCTCCGGTACCGCCAAGGCCATCGTGGACCTGCTCGAACTGAATGGCCTTTCCGAGGCGGGCATCACCCGCGACGGCCTGGAGGGCCTGCGCCAGATGCTGATCCGGGCCGGCGACGCCGGAAAGCTCGTCCTCCAGGGCCTGCGGCCGGACCGGGTGCCCGTCCTGCCGGGCGGCCTGGCCATCATGTCGGCCGTGTTCAAGGAGTTCGGCCTCGAGCGGATGACCTTTTCGGAGGGCGCGCTGCGCCTCGGCGTCCTCTACGACCTGCTCGGCCGCTACCACCACGACGACCTGCGGGAAGCGACGGTGGGCAACACGATGGAGCGCTACGAGGTGGACCGCCAGCAGGCGGCCCGGGTCTCCCAGACGGCCCTGGAACTCTTCCAGCAGCTCGTGCCCGAAGCCAGTGACGCCGAGCATCCGGACCGCCAGTGCCTCATCTGGGCGGCCCGTCTCCACGAGATCGGCATTTCGGTCGCCCATTCCAGCTACCACAAGCACAGCGCCTACATCCTGGCCAACGCCGACATGCCCGGTTTTTCGAAGCGGGACCAGGGGCGCATGGCCCGCGTCGTGCTCGCCCACCGCGGGAAGCTGGAGCGCGTCTCCCCGATGACGCGGGAGGAGCGCGACTGGCAGCTGATCTTCTGCCTGCGCCTTGCGGCGCTGCTCCACCGGGCCCGCGACGATGCCCCGCGGCCGGCCGTGGAGGTGGGATTCGGGGAAAAGGGCTTCCACCTGGCGGTCGATCCCGAATGGCTCCAGGCGGCGCCGCTGACGGCCGCCGCCCTCGCGGAGGAGGGCCACCAGTGGGAAGCCCTCGGCATAGGCTTCCGGCTGCGGCGGCCCAAGGCCGCGAAGCTATAATCGGCCGCCATCCGCGTCCGCGCCGCCCGTCCCGACCCCATGTCCGAAGCGCGAATCGCCATTGCCGAGACCGACGCCGGCGGGCGCAATGCGCGCCTTTCGGGCCACTGGACGCTGGCGGCGCTGGCCCGGGCGCCCCAGGCCCTGGGCGGTGAACTGGCGGCCCTGGCCGCCGCCAGGGACACCAGCTGGGATTGCACCGGCATCGATGCCCTGGACAGCGCCGGCGCCATGACCCTGTGGCGCACCTGGGACCGGACGATGCCCGAACTGCTGCTGGCGCGCCCGGAACACCTGCGCATCTTCGAGCGCATCGCGGCGGCGGACCGGGAGCCCGAAGGGGTGGTGGCGCCCGTTTCCCCGCTGGAGGGGCTGATCGTGGTCGGGCGGTCGGCCATCGGCCTATCGCGGCACCTGGTGGATTTCGTCGCGCTGATCGGCGGCGTCGTCCTCTGCGTGGCCCACCTGCTGCGCACGCGGCGCGACCTGCCCCGGCGGGAGATCTCCGCCAACCTGTACAAGGCGGGCGTCCTCGCCATGCCGGTTTCGGCCCTGGTGGGCTTCCTGATCGGCGTCGTCCTGTCCTACCTGTCCTCGCTGCAGCTCAAGCAGTTCGGGGCCGACGTCTTCATCGTGAACATCCTGGGCATGGGGATCATCCGGGAACTGGGTCCGGTGCTCGTCGCAGTGCTGGTGGCCGGCCGGTCCGGCTCGGCCATGACCGCCCAGCTCGGCGTCATGCGGGTCACGGAGGAGATCGACGCCCTGTCCACGATGGGCGTCTCCCAGAGCCTGCGCCTCATCTTTCCCAAGGTGGCGGCCCTGTCGATCGCCATGCCGCTCCTCGTCCTGTGGACCACGGCCATCGCGCTGGCCGGCGGCATGGTCGCCGCCCAGATCCAGCTGGACATCGGCTACGGCTTCTTCATCGAATCCCTCCCCAAGGCCGTGCCGGCCGCCAACCTGGTGATCGGCCTGTCCAAGGGCGTCGCCTTCGGCATCATCATCGCCCTGGTGGCCTGCCACTTCGGCCTGCGCGTGCGGCCCAATACGGAGAGCCTGTCCGCCAACACCACGGCTTCGGTGGTCTCGGCCATCACCATGGTGATCCTGGTGGATGCCGTATTCGCCATCGCCACCCGCAGCATCGGCCTGCCCATCTGAGCGACGCCCCGATGCCCGCCCCCGTCGTCGAGATCGTGGACCTGCACACCCGCTTCGGCGAGGTGTGGATCCACAAGGGGGTGGACCTGCGGATCGGGCGCGGCGAGATGGTGGCCCTGGTGGGCGGTTCCGGCAGCGGCAAGACCACGCTGCTGCGCCAGATGATCGGCCTGCTCTCCCCCACCAAGGGCTCCATCCGGCTGTTCGGCGAGCCGCTGTTCGGCGGCGGCCTGGAGCGGGAACAGGCCCTGCGGCGCCGCTTCGGCGTGCTGTTCCAGCACGGCGCCCTGTTCTCGGCCTTCAGCGTCTTCGACAACATCGCGTTCCCCCTGCGGGAGCTCAAGCGCTTCGACGAATCGCTGATCCACGACCTAGTCATGCTCAAGCTGGCCATGGTGGAACTGCTGCCCCGCCACGGCCGGCTGATGCCCGCCGAACTGTCCGGCGGCATGGTGAAGCGGGTGGCCCTGGCGCGGGCCCTGGCCCTGGAGCCGGAATTGCTGCTGCTGGACGAGCCCACCGCCGGCCTCGACCCGGACCGGTCCGACAGCTTCGTGCACCTGATCCGCACCCTGGGCGAGGAACTGGGGCTCACGGTGGTCCTGGTCACCCACGACCTGGACACCCTGGCGGCTCTGGCCACCAAGGTGGCCGTGCTGGCCGAGCAGCGGATCCTGGCCTACGAGGAGATCCAGGCCCTCGTGCGCATCGACCATCCCTTCATCCGCAACTTTTTTCTTTCCGAACGCAGCGCCCGGGCGTTGCAGAATGCAAAATTCCGGAACTAGCCCCCGCCATGGAAAACCGATCCCACGCCCTCGCCGCCGGCATATTCGTGCTGCTGCTCGCCCTGGCCGCCGCCTTCGGGCTCTGGTGGCTCGGCGGCAAGCGCGAGCTGACCGACACCTACCTCCTCGAGACACGCAAGAACGTCACGGGGCTCAACGTGCAGGCCCAGGTGCGCTACCGGGGGATCCGCGCCGGCAAGGTGGAGGCCATCTACCCGGACGAGGCCGATCCCCGGGTCATCCTGGTCCGCATCAGCCTGGATTCGCGCTACAGGCTGACCCGCGGCACCACCGCCCAGCTCGGCTACCAGGGGGTGACCGGGCTCGCCTACGTGCAGATCGAGGACGAGGGGCGCAATTCCCAGCTCCTGGAGGAGAAGGACGGCGAGCCGCCCCGCATCGCCCTCAAGCCGACCCTCTTCGATACCCTGGGCGAGAAGGCCGGCGACATCGTCGGCCAGGTGGGGGAACTGGCGGTCCGCCTCAACGCGCTGCTCGACCAGAAGAACTCGCGCAACATCGCCATGACGCTGGAAAACCTGGCCGCGGCCTCGGCGGGCTTCTCCGAGGTCCCGCAACTGGTCGCCGCCATGCGGGCGGCCCTCTCGGACGGCAACCTGAAGCGCCTGTCCGCCATCCTCGCCCACCTGGAGAAGACCGCCGGCGAGGCCGCGCCCCTGACCGTCGAAATGCGCGAGATGGTGAAATCCATGAATGCCCTGGCGCGCAAGGTGGACCACCTGGCCGACACCACCGGCACCGAGCTGGCCGGCTCCACGCTGCCGCGGGCCAACGCCCTGCTGCTCGAACTGACCGAGAACGCGCGCCAGTTGGGCCGCCTGCTGGAGAACCTGGAGGACAACCCGCAGACCCTGGTGTTCGGGCGCGGCAACCCGGTTCCCGGCCCCGGCGAGGCGGGCTTTGCCCGGCCGACCCCCTGACGCCGTCCCGCCGCCCGATCGCAGCGCCCACGCCGAGAGACCCCATGCCGACCGCCCATCCCGCCGCACTCCTCGCCGCGACCCTCCTGCTCTCCGCCTGCGTCGGGAGCCCCGTCCGGGAACGCGCCCAGTTCGACCTGGGCAGCGCGGCCGGGGAATGGCGTCCCCCCGGCTTCCTGCTGCGCAACGTGGAAGTCCAGGGACCTTCCTGGCTCGGCACCTCGGCGATGCAGTACCGGCTCGCCTATGCGGAACCGGCCAGGCGCCAGGCCTACGGGGAGAGCCGCTGGATCGCCCCGCCGACGGAACTGTTCGAGCAGGCCCTCAAGGCGCGCATCGTGGCCACCGAATCCACCCGCAGCGACGCCGGCTGCCGCCTGCGGGTGGACCTGGACGAGTTCATCCAGCGCTTCGACGCGCCGGCCGACAGCCGCCTGGTGCTGGAGGCGCGGGCGACCCTGCTGGCCGCCCGTGGCGACCAGCTGCTGGGACGGCGCGCCTTCGCCATCGCCCAGCCGGCGCCGAGTCCCGATGCCCGGGGCGGCGCGGCCGCGGCCGCCGCCGCGGTGCAGGCCGTGACCCGGGACATGAACGCCTGGCTCGCCGGCCTGGCCCGCGAGCAGCCGGCGGTCGTCGAGCGCTGCCGCGGCTGACGCCCGGCCCACCAAGACCCACCCGAGGAGAGCCCCTTGACCAACCCCTATGAGATCGGCCTGGACAAGACGCCGGCCAACTACGTGCCCCTGACGCCGCTGACCTTCCTGGACCGCTCCGCCTGCGTCTATCCGGACCGGATCTCGATCATCCACGGCCGGCGCCGCTACACCTGGAAGGAGACCTACGCCCGTTGCCGGCGCCTCGCCTCGGCGCTGGAGGCGAGGGACATCGGCGTCGGCGACACGGTGGCCGTCATGCTGAACAACACGCCCGAGATGTACGAGGCGAGCTTCGGCGTGCCGATGACCGGCGGCGTGGTCAACACGCTGAACACCCGCCTCGATCCCGAAAGCATCGCCTTCATGCTGGACCACGGCGAGGCGAAGGCCCTGATCACCGATCGGGAGTATTCGGCAACGGTGCGCAAGGCCCTGGAACTGGTGAAGCGGGAACTCTTCGTCATCGACGTGGACGACCCCGAGTACACCGGCCAGGGCGAGCGGGTCGGCGCCGTGGAGTACGAGGCCTTCCTCACGGGCGGCGACCCGGCCTATCCCTGGCAGGGCCCCGCCGACGAGTGGAACGCCATCTCGCTGAACTACACCTCGGGCACCACGGGCAATCCCAAGGGCGTCGTCTACCACCACCGCGGCGCCTACCTCAACGCCCTCTCCAACATCGTCTCCTGGGGCATGCCGCCCCACGCCGTCTACCTGTGGACCCTGCCCATGTTCCACTGCAACGGCTGGTGCTTTCCCTGGACCATGGCGGCCAATGCCGGCACCAACGTCTGCCTGCGCCGGGTCGATCCGCGGCTGATCCTGGAGCAGATCCGCGAGCACCGCGTCACCCACTACTGCGGCGCGCCCATCGTGCATAGCCTGATCGTCAATGCGCCGGAGGAGTGGCGCAAGGGCATCGACCACAAGGTCAATGCCCTGGTGGCCGCCGCGCCACCGCCGGCCGCCGTCATCGAGGGCATGGAGAAGATCGGCTTCTCCATCACCCATGTCTACGGGCTCACCGAGACCTACGGCCCCGCCTCGGTCTGCGCCAAGCAGACCGAGTGGAACGACCTGCCCCTGGACGAGCAGGTGCGCCTCAACGGCCGGCAGGGCGTGCGCTACCACTGCCAGGAAGGCGTCACGGTCATGAACCCGGAGACCATGGAACCCGTGCCCTGGGACGGCGAGACCATGGGCGAGATCATGTTCCGCGGCAACATCGTCATGAAGGGCTACCTGAAGAACCCGAAGGCCACCCAGGAATCCTTCCGCGGCGGCTGGTACCACACCGGCGACCTGGCCGTGATGCAGCCCGACGGCTACGTCAAGATCAAGGACCGCTCCAAGGACATCATCATCTCCGGCGGCGAGAACATCTCCTCGGTCGAAGTGGAGGACGTGCTCTACCGGCACCCGGCGATCATGGCCGCCGCCGTCGTCGCCACCCCGGACCCCAAGTGGGGCGAGGTGCCCTGCGCCTTCATCGAGCTGAAGGAGGGCGCCAGCCTCGGCGAGGAGGAACTGCGCGCCTTCTGCCGCGAGCGCCTGGCCGGCTTCAAGATGCCCAAGCGCTTCATCTTCCAGACCGTGCCCAAGACCTCCACCGGCAAGATCCAGAAGTACGTGCTGCGGGAACAGGCGAAGTCGACCAACGCCATCGAGTAGGGGTACGGACAGCGGGGGGGTAGGGGGCTGCGCCGCCGCCGGCGGCGACCCGGATCGACGTTTCCAGCAGGCCGTCGCCCGCCGGGCCGATTTTCGAGGGGCGCCCGCATCGTTGGGCCGCCGGAAGGTCCACGGAACCAATCCGGCCGATGCGGGTCATGGGTATTTTCCGGTCAGTCCGAGGCTGCACCGGTCGCGTCCCACCAGCCTGCTTGCCGACGAGACATGATGCTGGCCCGACCCTTCTCCCTGCCCCTGTGGACCATCGGCGTCCCGGTTGCCGCCTGCGCCGTGCTCGGCGCGGTGTGGGGCAGACCGCTCGATGGGTTCGTGGCCATCGGTGTCGCCGCGGCGCTGATCGCCAGCGTCATGGCGGCGGTGCAGCATGCCGAAGTGGTCGCCCATCGTGTCGGCGAGCCTTTCGGAGCGCTGATTCTCGCCTTGGCGGTGACCGTCATCGAAGTCTCGCTGATCGTCTCGCTCAAGCTCTCCGGCGGCACCGGCCAGGCATCCCTCGCCCGCGATACGGTCTTTGCGACGGTAATGATCGTCTGCAACGGCATTGTCGGTCTGTGCCTGCTCGTGGGCGCACTGCGCAACCATGTTGCCGTCTTCCGCGTCGAAGGCAGCAGCCCGGCCCTTGCCGTCCTCATTCCCCTGACCACGCTGTCGTTGGTCCTTCCGCAATTCACCACGACTACCGCCGGACCAACCTATTCGAACAGCCAGTTTGCCTTCGCCGGCCTCATGTCGTTGCTGCTCTTCGGTGTCTACGTCTTCGTGCAGACGATTCGTCACCGGGAGCATTTCCTGCCCCCGAATGCGCCCGGCGATCCCCGCGCCGAGCATGGCGAGCCGCCCGCGAGAAGTGCCGCCATCGTGGCATTCGCGCTCCTCTGCGCGGCGCTCGTTGCCGTCGTGGGGCTGGCCAAGGCCCTGGCGCCCGGCATCGAGGCCGTGGTCCGGACGATCGGGGCGCCGAGTTCCTTCGTCGGCATCATCATTGCCTTGATCGTCTTGCTGCCGGAAACCGGCGCCGCGTTCCGCGCCGCGCTCCACAACCGCATGCAGATCAGTCTCAACCTCGCCCTGGGCTCCGCGCTTGCCACCATCGGTCTCACGATCCCGGCGATCGGCTTCGTCTCCATCGTGTTCGGGATGCCGATGACACTCGGGTTGCCGCCCAAGGAGATCGTGCTGCTTCTCCTCACCTTCGCCGTAAGCACCATCACGCTGGCGAGCGGCAGGGCCACCGTCCTGCACGGCACGGTGCATCTGGTGGTATTCGCGGCCTTCCTGTTCCTCTCGATCGTTCCTTGAGCGCGGCAACCGCGGGGCAACGCCGGCGTTGCCCGGTTCGTCCCGGCTCCCGCGGCGTCACGCACAGGCCCGCCCAGGCCGGATTCCGGGAGTGGAACCCCGGCCATGGGGCGGACGGCCGTTGGTGGGCGGGACAGGGTGCCCGGCCGGTTTCGTCAATGGGCGATCGGGCGGAATCCGGGGTCGGCGAAGTATTTTCCGTAGTTGTCGAGGGCCCCGATCACCCTGATGGCGCCGTCCATGCGCCGGCCCTGCCTCGACTTGCCGGCCATCTGCTCGGCGCCGGCAAGGAGGTCGGCGACGACGATGTGCAACTGGGCGTCGGCCGCCGGGGGCAGCTTGCAGTTCGCGACGATTGCGCCGACGGCGCCTTCCACCTGCTTCGCGAGGCCGCCATATTCCTTGGCCGACAACCTGTTCTCGTGGATGGCGTGCAGCGACTGGGCCATCGATTGGCGAATCTCGCCCATGGCCTTGCGCAGGGTTGCGTCGGTTTCCCATTGCCTGCCGCCATTGAGTTGCAGCGCGGCGCCGTGCGCCGCGTGGCCGTGATCCGGGGCAGTCCCGGCGGCAAGGGGCGGCGCGATGGCGAGGGAGAGGAGGGCGAGCGTGGTCGGAATCAGACGTTTCATGCGGGAGGCTCCATGGAAGGGATGTGGAAACGGCGGGCCGGCGCATGCCGGCCCCGTCGCTTCAACGATCCAGGCGTCCGGAAGTTCCCGTGCCTCAGTCGCGGTGAAGCTGCTCGAACCCGCCGGGGCCCGCCGGCTGGGCAAGCAACAGCGCGGCAAGCCGTTCCCGCTGGCCGGGGTCGAGCAGCGCGCGTTCCCTGAGCAGCTGCTCGATCACCCGCTTTTGCTGGGCATCCTGGAGCGCCGCGATGGCGGCGCGTTCGGCATCGATCAGGGCGGGATCGGGCGCGTCGGAAAAGATCGCGCGGATCATCCGGTCACGGTGCACCCGGACGGCCGCCGTGCCTTCATCGAGTTGGGCGAGGAAATCCTTCTCGGCCTCGTGCCACCGCCGCGTCTGCTCGGCGTCGAGCCCCAGGTGCCGGGGCAGGCCGGGGAAGCCATCGCCGCCCCATGCGCGGTAGGCCGCGCCGCCGAGGGTGCCGACGTTGGCCAGCAAGGACAGGATCAGGACATTTCTCAGCAGGCGGGGAGTCATCGCATCACTCCGGAAGACAAGGCACCCCTGGCATAGCAGGCATCCCGGCCGGCGCAGAGGCTCCCGGGCGGGAAGGGATCGAAGACGGTCAGCGCGACCGGACGGTGGAGTGCCGCGCCGCCGGTGGGCAAGGCCACGCCCAGGGCGATGCCCAGGGCCAGGGAGGCGGCCGCACCGATGCCCAGCGGCAGCAGGCCGTACCAGCCGGGCGCGCGCGGGGTGGTTCGCGGGCGTCCCGGGGCGGCGGTGAGCCGTCCCTCGATGACGCCGGCCAGGTCGACACCGGGGCTTTCCGGCGGCAGCAGCGCGAAGTCGGCGGAGAGCGCGGCGAAGTCGGCGATGCGGGCGGTGCAGCGCGGACAGGCTGCCAGGTGGGCCCCGAGGCGGCGGTGCGCGGCGGCGTCCAGTTCGTCGTCCTGATAGGCGGACAACTGCTCGTCCGAGGGGTGAAGTTCATGCGGATAGGTCATCTGGACTCCTTCCGGCGTGGTGGCGATAGTTGTCGAGCACGGCGGCGCGCGCCCGGGCAAGGCGGGACTTGACGGTACCTTCCTGGATGCCGAGCGTCGCGGCGATCTCCGTGTAGCTCATGTTCTCCAGTTCCCGCAGCAGCAGGATTTCGCGGTACCCGGCCGGCAGTGCGGCGAGGGCGCGCTGCAAGAGGTCGATGCGCTGCCGGTCGGCGAGCCGTTCCTCCGGCAGCGGCCCCGCATCCCGCGGATCCTGGGCGTCCCCCTGTTGCGGCGGATCGTCCAGGGAAACGAACTGGAGGCTGCCGCGGCGGCGCAGCAGGTCCAGGGCGGCGTTGCGGGCGATCTGGAAAAGCCAGGTGGTGAACCGTGCTTCCGGCCGCCATCCGGGCAGGGCGTTCCAGGCCTTCAGGAAGGCGTCCTGGGTCAGATCCATCGCATCCTCGCGATTGCCCAGCATCCGCAACAGGAAGCCGAACACGCGGTCCTGGTGGCGGCGCACCAGGCTGGCGAACGCCTCGCGCTCTCCCGAACGGGCGCGCAGGGCCAGGGCTTCGTCGGCATCGTCCATTCGCGGTCCGTCTTCCCTTCGTTCACCCTGCGATTTCCTATTGTGCGGCGTTGAAACGGTTCGCCGCGGAAAAAGTTCCCCCCGGCGCCTTTCCGGTCCCGACGGTATCGGATGACATGCCGCTCAGGATCATCGGGGCCGGCAGACCAGCCAGATCGACACCCCGGGCCGACTTGATCCCGGCGCGAATTTGCGGATACTGGCGGGACTACTAAAAGCCTGAACCTTCGAGGTTCGGCATCGGCGGTGCCGCCATCCCGGCGCGGCCCGCCAAACACCCGCAGGAGGCCGCCCATGCTCCACCAGCAGCGCGAGCACATCGCCACCGTGATGCAGGTCGTCGGGGCGGATGCCCTGGCCGCTTCCAAGGCCGAGCACGATTCGATCATCCTCGATTCCTGGCAGCGCTGCGTGCACCAGCACCGGCTGGACCCGACGCGGATGCAGGAGGCGGTGATCCTTCCCCATCACCGGCTGCGCGAGCACCAGGACCGGATGGAGGAATTCCTGCACATTGCCCGCCACGGCCTGGAGACCCTGTATCGCCAGGTGGCCGGCATGGGCTACTGCGTGCTGCTCACCGATGCCCGCGGCGTCACCGTGGATTTCCTCGGCGACCTGGTCTTCGAGCCCAGCCTGCGCCGCGCCGGGCTCTACCTGGGCGCCGACTGGAGCGAGCACAACGCCGGCACCTGCGGCGTCGGCACCTGCCTGACGACGGGCCGGGCCCTGACCGTGCACCAGGGCGACCACTTCGACGCCACCCACATCCCGCTCACCTGCACGGCGGCGCCGGTGTACGACGCCCTGGGCGCCCTCAGCGCGGTGCTGGACATCTCGGCCCTCTCCTCGCCCCAGCCCAAGCAGAGCCAGCACCTGGCCCTGCAGCTGGTGAAGGTCTATGCCCAGCACGTGGAGAACGCCAGCTTCCTGAACCGCCACCGGCACGACTGGATCCTCAAGCTCAGCGAGGCGCCCCAGTTCCTCGACATGAATCCGGAATACCTGCTGGCAGTGGATGCCGGCGGACGCATCATCGGCCACAACCGGCGGGCGCAACTGCTGCTGGAGCAGTCCTTTCCCAGGGGCGCCATCGGCGTCACCATCGACCGGGTACTGAACGCCTCGGTGGACGACCTGGTCCGCTTCGTTCCCTCCCGGCTGCCGGACCAGCGGGCCGTAACCCTGGCGGACAGCGGCCGCGTGCTGTTCATGCTGGCCTCGCCGGCGCCGGTGCGCCGGCCCGCCGCCCAGGCACCGGCCGCGGACCGTTCCATCCCCGCGCCCCTGGCCGAGCTTTCCGGCGGCGACCCGGCCCTCGACCGCCAGATCGAGCGGGCCGCCCGCCTGGTCAATTCCCCCGTGAACCTGCTGCTCACCGGCGAGACGGGCAGCGGCAAGGAGCGCTTCGCCAAGGCCCTGCACCTGGCGAGCGCGCGGCGCAAGCGCCCCTTCGTGGCCGTCAATTGCGCCGCCATCCCCGAGACCCTGATCGAGAGCGAGCTCTTCGGCCACCTGCCGGGCAGCTTCTCCGGCGCGGGCGCCAAGGGCAAGCGCGGCCTGATCCAGGAGGCGGACACGGGCACCCTGTTCCTGGACGAGATCGGCGACATGCCGCGGGACCTGCAGGCCCGGCTGCTGCGCGTGCTGGCCGAGCAGGAGGTGCTGCCCATCGGTGCCACCCGGCCCGTCGCCGTCAATGTCCGCGTCATCGCGGCGACCCATTGCGACCTGGAGGCCCTGGTCCGCGCCGGCCGCTTCCGGGACGACCTCTACTACCGGCTGAACGGCGCTCGCTTCCACCTGCCGCCGCTGCGCGAGCGCCAGGACCTGGCCTGGCTGATCCAGCGCCTGCTGGCCGAGGCGGAGAACGGCGAGGGGGAGGGGCCCGTGCCGGAACTGTCGCCGGCGGCCTCGGCCCGGCTGCATGCCCACCGCTGGCCGGGCAACCTGCGCGAACTGCGCAACGTGCTGAACTACGCCCGGGCGGTCTGCAGCCACGGCCGCATCGAGCTCGACGACCTGCCCGAGGCCCTGGCCGGGCCGCCGCCCGGCGCGGGTGGCGGCCCGGCCCACGAGCACCGGGATCCGGACGCCCGCCTGCTGATGCAGTACCTGCGGGCCGCCCGCTGGAACGTGACGGCGGTGGCGCGCCAGCTCGGCATCTCCCGGATGACCCTGTACCGGCGCATGAAGCGCCACGGCATCGAGTCGCCGAACCACCGGGACGAAGGGCGGGACGGCGGGCACCTGTAACACCGCCCGGGTGTTACACCTGTAAAGGCGTAACGCCCGCCGGGGCCTGACGCCGCGCAACAAATTCCCCCGGGGCGGCGGTGCGGCCGCCAGTTCCCTCGCGGCGTGGCGATGTCGTTGCGCCGCCGCATGGCCGGGGCGCCGTTCGCGTGGCACGCCCCTTGCGCCTGCCCGTCGCAATTCCCCGCAGGAGTGCGACCATGGGCGAAGGCCCGGCGACCATCGGCATCATCGCCAATCCCGTTTCGGCGCGGGACATCCGGCGCGTGGTCGCCAATGCCAGCAACCTGCAGATCGCCGACCGGGTGAACATCGTCCTGCGGGTCCTGACGGCGGTCCATTCCCTGGGCGTGAACCGGGTACTGATGATGCCGGACCGGGGCGGCATCCGCGCCATGCTGTCGCGCCACCTGGGTCGGGAGCGCAACCTGCACCACCAGTTCCCGGCCGTCGAGTTCCTCGACATGGAGCCCATCTCGACGGTGGACGACACCTTCCAGGCGGCCCGCCTGCTGCAGGCCTCCGGGGTGGCCGCCATCGTCGTCCTGGGCGGCGACGGCACGCACCGGGCCGTGGTGCGGGAACTGATGAACGGCGACACCGGCATCCCCATCGCCGGCCTCTCCACGGGCACCAACAACGCCTTCCCGGAGATGCGGGAATCGACGCTGACCGGCATGGCCGTCGCCCTCCATGCAACCGGGATGATCGCGCCCGAGTACGCCCTGGCCCCCAACAAGCTGATCGAGGTCTCCATCAACGAAGGCCAGCGCCACGACATCGCCCTCGTGGATGCGGTGATCTCCCACGAGCGCCACATCGGCGCCCGGGCCCTCTGGAAGACCGAGAGCCTGCACAGCCTCTACCTCACCTTCGCCGACCCGGAGGCCATCGGCCTGTCGGCCATCGGCGGCATGCTGCAGCCGGTCGGCCGCCGCGACCCCGGCGGCCTGGCCGTGCACCTGGCCGACGACGGCGCGTCGGCAGGCGTGCTGCTGCGGGCGCCCATCGCCCCCGGCATGTTGCGCGACGTGCCCATCGCCCATTGGGAGCCGATGCCGGCCGGGCAGGCGTTCACGGTGCCGCTGCAGGGCGGCGTCGTGGCCCTGGACGGCGAGCGCGAGATGCCCTTCGACGCGGGCGACCGGGTCCGCGTCACCCTGAGAGAAAACGCCTTTTCCACGGTGGACGTGGCCCGCTGCCTGCACACGGCGGCGCACATGGGCCTGCTCCGCCATCCATCCCAACCGCATAGGAGGCATCCATCATGGCAGGCAACCCGTTCCCCCTGAGCAAGGCCGAACTGCTCAAGGCCTACCGCACCATGCGCACGATCCGCGAGTTCGAGGAGCGGCTGCACGTGGATTTCGGCCGCGGCGACATTCCGGGCTTCGTGCACCTCTACGCGGGCGAGGAGGCGGCGGCGGCCGGCATCATGATCCACCTGGGCGACGGCGACCGCATCGCCAGCACCCACCGGGGGCACGGCCACTGCATCGCCAAGGGCGTGGACGTGGGCGAGATGATGCTGGAGATCTACGGCAAGAAGGGCGGCTCCTGCAACGGCAAGGGCGGCTCCATGCACATCGCCGACCTGTCGAAGGGCATGATGGGCGCCAACGGCATCCTGGGCGCCGGCGCCCCGCTGGTCTGCGGCGCCGCCCTGGCGGCGAAGTATCGCAAGAAGGGCGAGGTGGCCATCAGCTTCGTCGGTGACGGCGCCTCCAACCAGGGCACCTTCCTGGAGAGCCTGAACCTGGCCGCGGTCTGGAACCTGCCGGCCATCTTCGTGGTGGAGAACAACGGCTATGCGGAATCCACGTCCCGGGACTACGGCGTGGCGGTGGACAGCTACGTGGACCGGGCCGCCGGCTTCGGCCTGCCCGGCATCACGGTGGACGGCACGGACTTCTTCGCGGTCTACGAGGCGGCGGGGGAGATCATCCGCCGCGCCCGGGAGGGCGGCGGCCCCTCGCTGCTGGAATGCAAGATGGTGCGTTTCCACGGCCACTTCGAGGGTGACGCCCAGACCTACCGGGGGCCGGGGGAACTGGACGACATCCGCGCCAACCACGACTGCCTGAAGAAGTTCGCCGCCCAGGTCACCGCCGCCGGCGTGATCTCCGCCGACGAGCTGGCGCCCATCGACCGGGAGGCGCTGGCCGTCGTCGAGGACGCGGTGGCCCGCGCCAAGGCGGCGCCCCTGCCCACCGTGGCCGACCTGACCACCGACGTCTACGTTTCGTATTGATCCCCGAGGAGAACAGGACATGGCACGCAAAATCAGCATGAAGCAGGCGATCAACGAGGCCCTGGACCAGGAGATGGCCCGCGATCCGTCGGTGATCTGCATGGGCGAGGACATCGTCGGCGGCGCCGGCGGGGAAGGGGAGCGCGACGCCTGGGGCGGCGTCCTGGGCGTCACCAAGGGCCTCTACGCCAAGCACGGCGACCGCCTGATGGACACGCCCCTGTCCGAGTCGGCCTACATCGGCGCCGCCATCGGCGCGGCGGCCTGCGGCATGCGCCCGGTGGCCGAACTGATGTTCATCGACTTCATGGGTGTCTGCTTCGACCAGATCTTCAACCAGGCCGCCAAGTTCAAGTACATGTTCGGCGGCAAGGCCGAGACGCCCGTGGTCATCCGGGCCATGGTGGGGGCCGGCTTCCGGGCCGCTGCCCAGCACAGCCAGATGCTGACGCCCCTCTTCACCCACATCCCGGGCATCAAGGTGGTCTGCCCGAGCACGCCCTACGACACCAAGGGCCTGCTGATCCAGGCCATCCGCGACAACGACCCCGTCATCTTCTGCGAGCACAAGAACCTCTACGGCTTCGAGGGCGAGGTGCCGGAGGCCAGCTACGCCATCCCCTTCGGCGAGGCCAACGTGGTGCGCGACGGGCGCGATGCCACCGTCGTGGCCTACGGGCTGATGGTGCACCGGGCCCTGGAGGCCGCCGCGTCCCTGGCCAAGGAAGGCATCGAGATCGAGATCGTGGACCTGCGCACCCTGTCGCCCATCGACATGGACACCGTCCTCGACAGCGTGACGAAGACGGGCCGGCTGGTCTGCGTCGACGAGGCCAACCCCCGCTGCAGCATCGCCGCCGACGTGTCCGCCCAGGTGGCCATGCGGGCCTTCGGGGCCCTCAAGGCCGGCATCGAGATGGTGACCCCGCCCCACGTGCCGGTGCCCTTCTCGCCGCCCCTCGAAGACCTCTACATCCCGAGCGCCGCCCAGGTGGCCGCGGCGGTGCGGAAGACCCTGAAGGGAGGCAGGCACTGATGTCAGGAATCACGCCCATCGTGATGCCCAAGTGGGGCCTCTCGATGCAGGAGGGCCGGGTCGTCGAGTGGCTGGTGGAGGAGGGCGCCCGCATCGAGGTCGGCATGGCCATCCTCGAGGTGGAGACCGACAAGATCGCCAACGCCGTCGAGGCGGCCGACGCCGGCACCTTGCGGCGGCGCGTCGCCGCGGAGGGCGAGGTGCTGCCCGTCAAGGCGCTGCTGGGCGTGATGGCCGGGTCCGATGTCAGCGATGCGGAGATCGATGCCTACGTGGCCGGCTACGTGACGCCGGTCGCCGACGAAGCGGGGGAGGAGGCGGCGCCGGCCACCCGGTTCATCGAGGTGGACGGCCTGCGCATCCGCTACGCCCGGCGTGGCACCGCCGAGGGCACGCCGGTGCTGCTGATCCACGGCTACGGCGGCGACCTGGACAACTGGCTGTTCAACATCGACGCCATCGGCGAACGCCTGCCCGTCATCGCCTTCGACCTGCCCGGCCACGGCCAGTCCTCCGTGGCCGTGCCGGGCAACGACGTGGCGGCCCTGGCCGCCTTCACGGGCCGGCTCATGGAGGCCCTGGAGGTGGGGACGGCGCACCTGGTGGGCCATTCGCTGGGTGGGGCCATCGCCTGCGAGCTGGCCCTGTCGCAGCCCGGCCGGGTGGCCTCCCTGGGCCTGATCGCCAGCGCCGGCTTCGGCGACGAGATCGACGAGGGCTACACCCGGGGCTTCGCCACGGCCCAGTCGAAGCGGGACCTGAAGGCGGTGATGGAAATGCTCTTCGCGGACCCGGCGGCGGTCACCCGGCAGATGCTCGACGACGTGCTGAAGTACAAGCGGCTGGACGGCGTCGGCGAACTCCTGGGCCGGCTCTGCGACGGGCTCTTCGCCGGCGGCCGGCAGCAGGCCCAGCCGGGGCTGCGCCTGGCCGGCTGCGGCAAGCCGGTGCTGGCCGTCTGGGGCCGGGAGGACCGCATCGTTCCGGCGGCCCATGCCGAACGGGTACCCCGGCCGGCGACGGTGGCGGTCCTCGACGGGGCGGGGCACATGGTGCAGATGGAGAAGGCGAACGAGGTGAACCGCCTGATCCTGAAGCATGTGGCCGGCTGAAGCTTCCGTCGTGCCGTCAGGGGTCGGGGCAGCGTCCGGCGGTCCCGCCTTCCTGCCGGAAATCCTGCCGGCGCCCCTGGCCGGCGAGGCGCCGGAACTGGACTGGCTGGAGGAAGCCCTGGCCGGCCGGCCGCGGGCCGTCCTCTGGCGCTCCGCGCCGGCCCTGGTGGTCCCGGCCTCCTACCGGCGGTACGAGGGGCTGGGGGAGGTGTCGTCCGCCTTCGCCGCCCGCGGCTGGCCCGTCCGGGTGCGGCGTTCCGGCGGCGGCCTGGTGCCCCAGGGCCCGGGCATCCTGAACCTGAGCCTCGCCTGGCGGGCCGAAGGGCCGGACGGGGGGGCGGGCGACGCCGCCTACGCGCGCCTCTGCGGCGTGCTGTCCCGCGGCCTGGCCCGCCTGGGCCTGGCGTCCCGGCCGGCGGCCGTGGCCGGCTCATTCTGCGACGGGCGCTGGAACCTGGCCGCCGACCTGCCCGATGGGCCCCGGAAGCTGGCCGGCACCGCCCAGTACTGGCGCCGCCGGGGAGGGCGCAGCGCCGTCCTCGCCCATGCCCTGCTCCTGGTGGAGGCGGATGCGGCCGGCCTCACGGCCCTGGCCAACGAGGTCGAGTCAGCCCTCGGCAGCGGGCGGCGCTACGACCCCTGGGCCGTCACCGACGTGGCCGCCGAATGGCGCCGCACCCACGGCACGGCGGCGCCGGCGGACCTGGTGGACCGGGTGGCCGAGGCCCTGTGCCTCGCCATCGTCTCCTAATGGTCGGGGATGTCGGCATCGCGGCGGGGGTGCCGCTCCCACGCAAGCCAACCCGGCGCGGCCCTCCGGGCGCCGACGCTCGTGCCACCCTTTGTACCCTCCGCGCCTCTACGATGAGGCCTTTTCGATCGACTGGAAGGAGACTCCCATGGTCCTGCTCGAATTCTCCATGTCGCCCCTGACCAAGGGCGACAGCGTCAGCGCCTTCGTCGCCCGTTCCCTGGACATCATCGACAAGAGCGGGCTGCCCTACCAGCTCACGCCCATGGGCACCATCATCGAGGGCGAATGGGACCAGGTGATGGGCGTGGTCACGGCCTGCTTCGCGGCCATGAAGGTGGACTGCCCCAGGATCGGGGCCAACATCAAGATAGACTACCGGGACGCCCCCGGCGGGCGGCTGACGTCCAAGGTCGCCTCGGTGCAGGAGAAGGTGGGCCGCAGGCTCTCGACCTGAGCCGGGGCGTCCGCTCCGCCGGCCGTTCGGGGGGCGTCCCGATGGTTGGCCTTTTCTGACGATGGAATGACAAATGCTCACCGGTGAACAACTCTGGGAAGACGTGCGGGCAGTCCGTGCCGGTTCCCCGCTCGTCCATAGCATCACCAATTTCGTGGTGATGAACTTCAATGCCAATGTGCTGCTGGCCCTCGGCGCCTCGCCGGTCATGGCCCACGCCGAGGAGGAGGTGGAGGACATGGCCTCCATCGCCCAGGCCCTGGTCCTCAACATCGGCACCCTGGAGCCCGACTGGATCGCCGCCATGAAGCTGGCCCTGCTGCGGGCCCGGTCCCGGGGTATCCCCGTCGTCCTGGACCCGGTGGGCGCCGGCGCCACGCCCTATCGCAACCGGGCGCTGGCCGAACTGATGGCGGCGGGGTCTCCGACCATCGTGCGCGGCAACGGTTCGGAGATCATGAGCGTGGCGGGCCTGTCGGCGGCCACCAAGGGGGTGGACAGCAGTTCCTCGTCGGACGACGCCCTCGACGCCGCCCGGGCCCTGGCCCGCGGCACGGGGGCGGTCGTCTGCATCTCGGGCGCCGACGACCACGTGGTCGATGCCGGCGGGCGCCGGGCGACGCTCTCCAACGGCCATCCCTGGATGACCCGCGTCACCGGCGTCGGATGCTCCTCGACGGCGATGATCGGCGCCTTCGCGGCCGTGCAGCCGGATGCCTGGCGGGCGACGACGGCCGCCATGGCCTATCTGGGCGTCGTCGGCCAGTGGGCCCACGAGCGGGTCGCCGCCGCGGGCGGCGGCATCGGCGCCTATCAGATGGCCCTGCTCGACGGCCTGCACCTGCTGGAGGCCGACGCCTTCCTCTCCCGCCTGCGCCTGGCATCGGGCGGATGAGCGCCCCGCGCGGCCGCCCGAAGGGGCGCAACCGGGAACATGGAGCCGCGCGGCGGCAAACCGCCGTCACCCCCTCCCGCCGGGAGGGGGTCGGGGGGA
>JAEUNJ010000298.1 GCA_016791145.1 Rhodocyclaceae bacterium
ACACCACCACGGCGGCACCGGCCGCCGTGTCTTTTTTCGCGGGGCCTTCATGCCGCACCTGATGAACACCTACGGCCGCCTGCCGGTCGCCTTCACCCATGGCGCGGGCTGCCGCCTCCACGACGAGACGGGTCGGGTCTATCTCGATGCCATGGCGGGTGTCGCCGTGAATACCCTCGGCCACGGGCATCCGAAGCTGGTCGCTGCCATCGCCGCCCAGGCCGGGCGCCTGATCCACGCTTCCAACCTGTATCGCATCCGCGAGCAGGAGGCCCTCTCCGACAGGCTGGCCGCCGTCGCCGCCATGGACGAGGTCTTCTTCTGCAACTCGGGTTGCGAGGCCAACGAGGCCGCCATCAAGCTCGCCCGCTACTATGGCCACCAGAAGGGCGTCGACGCGCCGGCCATCGTGGTGATGGAGAAGTCCTTCCACGGCCGCACCCTGGCGACCCTGTCCGCCACCGGCAACCGCAAGGTCCAGGCCGGCTTCGAGCCCCTGGTCAGCGGCTTCGTGCGCGTCCCCTTCGACGATCTCCCCGCCATCGAGCAGGTGGCCGCCAACAATCCCAATGTCGTCGCCGTGCTCTTCGAGCCGGTCCAGGGCGAGGGCGGGATCCACGTGGCCCATCCGGAGTTCATGCGGGGCCTGCGCCGCATCTGCGACGAGCGCGGCTGGCTGTACATGGTGGACGAGGTCCAGTGCGGCATCGGGCGCACCGGCACCTGGTTCGCCCACCAGCACGCCGGCATCAGGCCGGACGTGATGACCCTGGCCAAGGGCCTGGGTTCGGGCGTGCCCATCGGCGCCTGCCTCGCCGCCGGCCCGGCGGCGGGTCTCTTCAAGCCGGGCAGCCACGGCTCCACCTTCGGCGGCAATCCCCTGGCCTGCACGGCGGCCCTGGCGACGCTGCAGGCCATCGAGGAAGAGGGCCTGATGGCGCGCGCCGCCGAACTGGGCGAGCGCCTGCGCGGCGCGCTCCGCCAGCGCCTGGCCGGCGTCGCCGGCATCGTGGAGGTGCGCGGCGACGGCCTGATGATCGGCATCGAACTGGACCGGCCCTGCGGCGACATCGTCGGCCGGGCCCTGGAGGCCGGGCTGCTGGCCAACGTCACCGCCGACCGGGTGGTCCGGCTGCTGCCGCCCCTCGTGATGTCCGACGCCGAGGCGGACGAGGTGGTGGACCTGCTCGTGCCGGTGATCCGCGGATTCCTGGGGGCCTGACATGTCCCTGCGCCACTTCCTGCAACTGAACGATCTCAGCCGCGAGGAACTGGACCACGTCTTCGCCCGCACCGGCTGGATCAAGGAACGCTTCAAGCGCTACGAGCGCTACTGGCCGCTGCAGGACCGGACCCTGGTCATGATCTTCGAGAAGGCCAGCACGCGCACCCGCCTCTCCTTCGAGGCCGGCATGCAGCAGCTCGGCGGCACGGCGATCTACCTGAACACCCGGGATTCCCAGCTGGGCCGCGGCGAGCCGGTCGAGGACGCGGCCGAGGTGATCTCGCGCATGAGCGACCTGGTGATGATCCGCACCTACGAGCAGGCGATCATCGAGCGCTTCGCCGCCCATTCGCGGGTGCCCGTCATCAACGGCCTCACCAACGAGTACCACCCCTGCCAGATCCTGGCCGACATCTACACCTTCATCGAGCACCGGGGTCCGATCCAGGGCCGGACGGTGGCCTGGATCGGCGACTCCAACAACGTCTGCAACACCTGGCTGCAGGCCGCCGAGGTCTTCGGCTTCAAGGTCCACGTCTCGACCCCGCCCGGTTACGAGGTGGAACCCGAACGGGCCGGCCTGCACGGCACCGCCCACTTCGAGGAGTTCGCCGATCCCATGGACGCCGCCCGGGGCGCCGACCTCGTCACCACCGACGTGTGGACCTCCATGGGTTTCGAGGCCGAGAACGAGCAGCGCCTGAAGGCTTTCGCCGACTGGCAGGTGGACGGAGACATGATGAAGGCCGCCCGCCCCGATGCCCTGTTCATGCACTGCCTGCCCGCCCACCGGGGCGAGGAGGTGGCCGCCGAGGTCATCGACGGCCCCCACTCGGTCGTCTGGGACGAGGCGGAAAACCGCCTCCACGTCCAGAAGGCGCTGATGGAATTCCTGCTTCTGGGGCGCGTCAATGCATGATCGGAGACAGATGGGGGCCGTTTCGTTGCAGGCTGACGTGAGCGAAGCGAACGTCAAGGCGCGCCGCGCCGGCCGGAGACAAAACCGCCTCCACGTCCAGAAGGCGCTGATGGAATTCCTGCTGCTCGGAAGGGTGAATCCTTGAAGCGCTTCCTCGCGATCCTCGCCTTTCCCCTGGCCGCCGCCGCCATCGCCGCGGAGGACGCCCGCCAGCTCGTGACCATGCCTGCCCCGGCCCAGGCAGCCCTGCGGGAGGAGATGCTGGACTTCATGGGCGCCCTGAACGAGATCATCGCCCGGCTCGGCGAGGGCAAGCCGGCCGAGGCCGCCGCCGTCGCCGACGCGAAGCTCGGCTTTCCGGCCATGGGGCGACACCGGGGGTCGCCGCCGGAGGCCATGCCCGGCCGGCACATGCCGGCGGCCATGCACGAGATGGGCCGGTCCCTGCACCGGCTCGCCGACGAGTTCGCCAGGACCGCCCGCAAGGGGGACCTGGCCGCCGCCGTGGCGGCCCTCCAGCCGGTGACCGCCAACTGCGTCGCCTGCCACCTCAGCTACCGCATCCGTTGATCATCGGGAAAGACCATGAGTGAAGTGAAGAAAGCAGTTCTCGCCTATTCGGGCGGCCTCGATACCTCCGTCATCCTCAAGTGGCTGCAGGACACCTACAACTGCGAGGTGGTCACCTTCACCGCCGACCTGGGCCAGGGCGAGGAACTGGAACCGGCCCGGGCCAAGGCCATCAAGCTGGGCATCAAGCCGAAGAACATCTTCATCGACGACCTGCGCGAGGAGTTCGTGCGGGACTTCGTCTTCCCCATGTTCCGCTGCAACACCGTCTACGAGGGCGAGTACCTGCTGGGCACCTCCATCGCCCGGCCGCTGATCGCCAAGCGCCTGGTGGAGATCGCCCGCAAGACCGGGGCCGACGCCATCTCCCACGGCGCCACCGGCAAGGGCAACGACCAGGTCCGCTTCGAGCTGGGGGCCTATGCCCTGATGCCCAACGTGAAGATCATCGCCCCCTGGCGCGAGTGGGACCTGCTCTCCCGGGAGAAGCTGATGGCCTACGCCGAGATGCACGGCATCCCCGTGGAGATGAAGCACAAGAAGGGCGGCTCCCCCTACTCGATGGATGCCAACCTGCTGCACATCTCCTACGAGGGCCGCCACCTGGAGGACCCCGCCGCCGAGGCGGAGGAATCCATGTGGCGCTGGACGGTCTCCCCGGAGAAGGCGCCCAACAAGGCCGAGTACCTGGACCTGGAGTTCAAGGCGGGCGACCTGGTCGCCCTCAACGGCAAAAAAATGAAGGCCCACGAGCTGCTCGCCACCCTGAACCAGCTGGGCGGCAAGCACGGCATCGGCCGCCTGGACCTGGTGGAGAACCGCTATGTGGGCATGAAGTCCCGGGGCTGCTACGAAACCCCCGGCGGCACCATCCTGCTCAAGGCCCACCGGGCCATCGAGTCCGTGTGCCTGGACCGGGAGGTGGCGCACCTGAAGGACGACCTGATGCCGCGCTACGCGAGCCTCGTCTACAACGGCTACTGGTGGAGCCCGGAGCGCAAGGCGCTGCAGGTGCTGATCGACCACACCCAGCAGACGGTGAACGGCAGCGTCCGCCTCAAGCTCTACAAGGGCAACGTCATCGTCGTCGGCCGCGATTCGAAGACCGATTCCCTGTTCGACCCGACCATCGCCACCTTCGAGGACGATGCCGGGGCCTACGACCAGCGGGACGCCGGCGGCTTCATCAAGCTCAATGCCCTGCGCATGCGCATCGCGGAGAATGCCCGCGTGAAGCGGGCGGCGGGAAAGCGCGGGAAGAAGTGATGCCGGTCCCGGGGCGCCGGCCCGGCCGGCGTTCCAGGGGCGCGGCGCGCGGGCACTGACATGTTCGGTCTATCGGAAGAGCAGGTGGCGGAATGGGGCATGACCTTCGGCCTCGGCGCCTTCATGCTCTACATGCTGTTCATCATCGGGGAACTGGCCTACAAGGCGAAGGCCGGCAAGCTGGGCACCTTCATCCTGTTCTTCGTCCTGGCCTTCGGCATGCTGGGCTTCGTGGCCAAGGCCGTCATCCAGAAACTGTGGGGGATATGAAATGAGCCAGTTCGACAACGTCAGCGTGGCCAAGAAGGCCAACGTCTATTTCGACGGCAAGTGCGTGAGCCACACCGTCCAGTTCGCCGACGGCACGAAGAAGAGCGTCGGCGTCATCCTGCCGTCGGTCCTCACCTTCAACACCGGCGCGCCGGAGATCATGGAGACCGTGGCCGGCGCGTGCCGCTACCGGCTGAAGGGCGAAGCGGGCTGGACCGAGGTCGGCCCCGGCCAGAGCTTCAAGGTGCCCGCCAACTCCAGCTTCGACATCGAGGTGAGCGGCGAGCCCTACCACTACGTCTGCCACTTCGGCTGACGCGCCGACCGATCCCTCGACCCAGCCCGCGACGAAAGGGAGTCCCGCGATGCCTTCCTTCGACATCACCTCCGAAGCCGACCTGGTGGCCCTGAAGAACGCGGTGGACGTGGCCGGCCGCCACGTGGGCAACCGCTACGACTTCAAGGGCACCTCCGCCCGCCTCGAGCTCAACGAGAAGGACAAGACCATCACGGTCTACGGCGACTCGGAATTCCAGGTGGGCCAGGTCAAGGACATCCTGTTCCCGGAGATGGAGAAGAAGGACCGGGAGAGCACGAAGCGCCTCGACATCGGCCCCCTCCAGTCGATCTCCGGCAACAAGGCCAAGCAGGAAATGAAGGTCAAGACCGGCATCGAAAGCGAACTGGCCAAGAAGATCGTCAGGATGGTCAAGGACAGCAAGCTCAAGGTCCAGGCGACCATCCAGGGCGATGCCGTGCGCGTCACCGGGGCCAAGCGCGACGTGCTCCAGGAAGCCATCGCGCTGGTCAGGAAGTCGGTGACCGACTACCCGCTCACCTACGGCAACTTCCGCGACTGACCGGCAACCTGCTCCGCCGCGGGCAATCCGGCCCGCGACCGGCGGTGCGCGCCGCGCCGCCTCCCTTGCCGCCTCACCGCCGCAAGCCTTCGACCCAGCGGCCGTAGAGCCGGTCCGCCACGGCCCGCATCGCCGCGATGCGCGCCGCCATGTCCCCGTACATCTGCTCCGGCGTCTGGACGGAATCCGAGGGCGTGGCGCTCTCCGCCGCCCACTGGCGGTTCCACAGCCGGATCAGCGCCTCGGTCATTTCCACGTGGCATTGCATGCCCAGGTGCGGCCCGAGGACGAAGGCCTGGTTCGGGCAGAAGCGGCTCTCCAGGATGCGCGTGGCGCCGTCCGGGATGGCGAAGGTCTCGCCGTGCCAGTGGAAGGCCTCGAAGGGCGCGGTGTCCGGCAGCCAGCCGCCGCCGTCGCCGACCGTCGCCACCGTCCCCCAGCCGATCTCCTTGACGGGGTTGCGGGTCACCCGGCCCCCGAGGGCCTTCGCCATGAGCTGGCCGCCCAGGCAATGGCCGATCACCGGCACGCCGTCCGCCACGGCCCGGCGGATCAGCGCGAGGGCCCCGGGAATCCAGGGCAGGTCGTCATTGACGCTCATGGGGCCGCCCATGAAGCCGAGGCCGGAATAGCCGGCCGGGGACTCGGGCACCGGCTCCCCCTCGTCGACCCGCACCAGCGTCCAGGGGACGGAGCGGGCTTCCAGGAATGTGGCAAAATAGGCCGGCCCCTCCCCGGGGCTATGACGAAAGATTGCGACGGGATCCATGGCTTCGGCAAACGCGGTGGGAAACCGGTATCTTACTCCGGCAGCTCGCGCGGCCCTGCTCGCCATGCTGTCTGCATCCTGGCTGCCGCCTGCCGGCGCCACCGAGGTGGAGGTCGTGGGGCTGTCCTCGGGCAAGGCCGTCCTCCAGGTCGATGGCGGCAGGCCGCGCACCCTCTCCGTGGGCGGCAGCGCCGACGGGGTCCGGCTGCTGGCGGTGGAGGAGTCGGAGGCCGTCGTCGAGGTGGATGGCCGGCGGCGGCGGATCCGCCTCGGCCAGCAGGCCTATACGGCCACGGATCCGGGCGCGGCCACGATCACGCTGACGGCCGACAGCCGCGGGCATTTCCTGGCCACCGGCAGCATCAACGGCGCCACGACGCGGTTCCTCGTGGATACCGGGGCGACGCTGGTGTCATTGGGGGCGGCGGACGCGCGGCGCGCCAACATCCGCTACGAGCTGGGACAGCCCGGCGCGACCCAGACGGCGAACGGCATCGTCCGCGTATGGCGGGTCCGCCTGCGGACGGTCAAGATCGGGGAGGTCACGCTCCACGACGTGGAGGGCGCCGTGCATGAGCAGGACATGCCCTTCGCGCTGCTCGGCATGAGCTTCCTCAACCGGATGGAAATGCGGCGCGACGGTCCCACGCTGACGCTGCGGCAGCGGTTCTGACGATGCAGGCGACCGCGATCTGGCTGCGCGCCTGCTTCACCGGCGCCGTCCCGACCCAGGTGGTGCTGGAATCCGGCGTGCCCGAGGGGGAATTGACGCCGGCGGCGGTCCTCGTGCCCCTGGTGGCGAGGGAAAGCGGCATCACGGTCCTGCTGACCCAGCGCACCGCGCACCTGCGGGACCATGCCGGCCAGGTCAGCTTTCCGGGCGGACGCAGCGAGGAGAGCGACCCCCACCCGGAAGCCACCGCCCTGCGGGAAGCCGCGGAGGAAGTGGGCCTGGATCCCCGGCAGGTGGAGATCCTCGGCCGGCTCCCCGAGTACCGGACCGGCACGGGTTTCAGCGTCACGCCGGTGGTGGGGCTCGTCCATCCGCCCCTGGACCTGAAGCTCGACGATTTCGAGGTGGCCGAGGTCTTCGAGCCGCCGCTCGCCTTCCTCCTCGACCGGGCCAACCACCAGCGCCACAAGCTGGAGATCCGCGGCGCCCTTCGGGAGTACTGGGCGATGCCCTGGCAGGGCTATTACATCTGGGGCGCGACCGCCGGCATGTTGGTCAGCCTGGTGGATTTCCTGGAGCAGGGTGGCCCGCCCTCCGCTCACCCCTCCCTCACGGGAGGGGAACTCGATTGATCGCTGCGCTCACCCGTTACGGGGAGCGGCTTGTTGGCGCGGGAGCGGATTGCGCCTCCGGCGCGTGCCGCTTTGCCTTGGGGCGGCAGGAGTGACGCCCCCCACCCCCTGGCCCCCGCCCCGGGGGCGGGGGAACCCGATTGATCGCTGCGCTCACCTGTCACGGGGAGCGGCTTGGTGGCGCGGGAGCGGATTGCGCCTCCGGCGCGTGCCGCTTTGCCTTGGGGCGGCCCGGCGGCAAAGCTCTGCTGGGGGAGGGAATGGCCCCCCACCCGCTGGCCCCCGCCCCGGGGGCGGGGGAACCCGATTGATCGCTGCGCTCACAGATCACGGGGAGCGTCGTTCCAGCATCGGAGCGGATTGCGCCTCCGGCGCTTGCCGTCCGGGCTTGGGGGGCCCGGCGCCCGGACTGTGCTGGGGGAGGGTTGGTTCCACGGTGTCGGGCGGGGCGTCCGCAATGCGAGGTGTCTGGAACGCTGAGATCGGTCCGGGGCCTTGTCCATCCGTGTGCGCAGGAGGGGCGGCGGGTTTTCCTGGGCGCCGCGTCCTCGCCGCGATGCGGACTGGCTCGCCCCGGTTTCCTTGGTGCCTTGGTGGTATGCCTGCAGGACCTTCGGTCACGACTCCGGCGTACGCGGGTTTCCGCAAACCGAGCGTGTTGCTTCAAC
>JAEUNJ010000004.1 GCA_016791145.1 Rhodocyclaceae bacterium
TCATCCACTACCCGGCCGGGTACTTCCACACCCTGGCCAACCCGGGACCGCGCGACGCCACCTACCTGATGTTCCGCTGGCGCGCGGCGGGGCGTCCGGGGGCCGGCCCGGCGCTGCCGAGACGCAGCCTGGAATGCTCACTCGCGGCGGAGCCCCGGCGGTCCGGCGGCGACGGCTTCGACGTGACCGTGCTGCTGGAAGGGCCGACCCGGCACCTCTCGAAGCTCCACGTCCACCGGACGGTGCTGCATCCGGGCGCGGGCTACGCGCCCCATGCCGATGCCCACGACGTGGCCATCGTCACCCTTGCCGGCGAGGTGGAGACCCTGGGGCGCGGCGTGGCGGCCCATTCGGTGGTCTTCTACGCCGCGGGCGAGCCCCACGGCATGGCGAACCGCGGGGCCGTGCCGGCGATCTACCTGGTCTTCGAGTTTCACCGCTGACCCAGCAGGGCCAGCTTCCTACGCTGGTGCAGGTTGTTGGTCACCAGCGCCCCGATGACGAGCAGGACGCCCGCCAGTTCCACCGGCGCCGGGTGCCGGCCCTGGGCCACCGCGATGCCGTAGGTGACGACGGGCGTGAAATTGGCGAACAGCCCCGCATTCACGGGCCCCAGCCGCACCACGGCCATGTTCCAGAACAGCAGCGCCAGCACCGTCACCGCGAAGACCACGAAGGCCAGGGCCCACCACACCTCCCGAAGGCCGGCCGGGTCCGGCGGCCGGCTGTGCCCGGCCCCGGTGGCGACGAGGGCGACGCCGATGATGAAGAACCAGCCCAGGCCGCAGGTCATGGCCGTGAACCGGATGGCCGACCAGCCGGGGAACTGCTGGCCGCCCAGCGTATAGACCAGCCAGAGCAGCGAGGCCAGCACCAGCATGCCGTTGCCCAGGGCGTCGCCCCCGGTGAGCCGCGCCAGGTCCCCCTGGGTGATGACCAGGGCCTCGCCGCAGAGGGCCGCGGCGATGGCCGCCAGCGTCACCCGGTCCGGCCGGTGGCCGGTCTTCCACCACTGCCACAGGGCCACCTGCACGGGCGTCAATGCCAGGATCATGGCAGCCTGTTCGGGCCGGGTGAGCTTCAGGCCCTCGAAGACCAGCAGGCCGAAGCCGCCGATGCCGACGCTGCCGATCAGCAGGGCCCGGCGCCAGTGCTGCCCGGGATTGAGCGCCTGCCTTCCCTCGCGCCAGGCGAGGATGCCCAGGAAGACCAAGGCACCTGCGCCGAAGCGCAGGCCGGAGAGCCAGTAGGGGTCGATGGCCCGCAGGGCCACCTGGCTGACCGGCAGGAAGGCGCCCCAGATCAGCACCACCGCGATCATCAGCAGCGTGCCCTGGGCCAGGTCGCGGGGGTTCTTCATGGCGATTTCATGGGCAACCCGGAAACCTCACCGCATCGGCGCGAAGGCGCAGAGGGCCGCAAAAAAAGGCAAGGCCGGGCAAGGTTTTCGTGGGAGCGGCGTCCTCGCCGCGATGCAGCCTGGATCGCCCCGATCGCGCCGGGGATGGCGCGCCCACTGGGGCCGTGCCCGCGAGCCCACAGCTTTTCCCTGCGTACTCTGGGCCTCTGCGGTTCAACCGCTTTTTCCCCGTTCAACAACTTCACAACTCGACCCGGCCTTCCGCCCAGCGCTTGGCGGCGGCCACCCGGGCCAGGGTGGGCAGCAGGTTGAGGCCGGTGGCCTTGCGCAGGGCCTGGGCCGTCTGCTTGAGTTCCGCCAGCGTGGTGACCACCGGGGCGCCCTCGGCTGCGAAGGCGACGGCGTTGCCGCTGTCACAGGAGGGGAAGGCGAGCACCCGCCCGTCGAAGGCCTCGCCGATGCGGGCCACGGAACCCCGGTAGTCCCGGCGCCGGGAGAGCAGGTTCACGGCCAGCAGGCCGCGCTCCCCGAGCCGGGTGCGGCAGGCGGCGTAGAAGGGGATGGTGTCCAGGGCGCCGGCCCGGGCCTGGTCGTCGAAGCCATCCACCACGATCAGGTCGTAGGCCGGCCCCGGGCGCTGCACCAGGTCCGCCCCGTCGCCCATCGCGATGCGGATCCGCTTGTCATCATCGGGCAGCTTGAAGGCGTGGCGGGCCACGGCCACCACGTCGGGATGGATCTCCACGATGTCCAGCCGGGCCTCCGGCCGGTGCCGGTAGAGGAACTTGGTGATCGACGCGGCGCCGAGGCCCACCTGCAGCACCCGGGCCGGCCAGCCCGGCCATTCGGCCTCGGGGCGCAGCAGCAGGGCGGCCATCAGTTCCCGGGTGTAGTCGAGCTCCAGGGCCCAGGGCCGGGCGATGCGCATGGCCCCCTGGACCCATTCCGACCCGAAATGCAGGGACCGCACGCCGGCCTCCTCGCTGACCTCCACGGGCCAGGTGGCGGCGGCGGGCCGAACCGCGCTGTGGGCCTGCCTGCCGGTGCGGCTCAATGGAGCGTCCGCGGCGGAAAGAGGCGGTCGAGGATCTCCTCGCCGTAGCGGTATTCGTGCTGGCAGATGTCGTCGCGGATCTTCAGCTCGCCCTGCTCGGCCAGGGCCTCGGCCACCTCGGCCCGGCCCAGGCTCTTCAGCATGCCGAGCACCTTCTCCTCGTCCCGGGGGCAGTGGTAGGTGACGGGCCGCGGCTCGTAGAGGCGCAGGTCCTCCTCGGCGAAGAGGCGCTTCAGCAGCACCTCCGGCGGCAGGGCCAGTTCGCCGGGCTGCACCGTGCCGGCCAGGTGCAGCACCCGGTTCCAGCCGTCCGGATCCCGGGCGTCCGCCTCCGGCAGCTTCTGCAGGAAGAGGCCGCAGGCGTGGTCCTCGTCGGCCGAGAGCCAGAGGCGGGTGGGCGTCTGCTCCGAGTTTTCCAGGAAGTGCTCGAAGACCTCGCCGACGCTGCCGCCCTCCAGGGGCACGATGCTCTGGTAGGGGCGGCCCGCCGCCACGTTGGTCTGCAGCGTCAGCACCAGCTTGCCGTCGCCGAACAGTTCCGGCAGGGCAGCCGGCGCCTGGTCGGCCGGCGCCTTGGCCAGGCCGCGCAGGCGCAGCTGCTCGTCGCAATCCATCACCAGCAGGCGTACCGGCCCGTGGCCCTGGAGCTGGCAGGTGAGGCGCCCGGGCAGCTTCAGGTTGCCGGCCACCAGTACGGTGACGGCGGCGAGCTGCCCCAGCAGGTCGCGCACGGGCGGCGCGTAGGCGTGGCGCGAGCGCATCTCGTGCCAGGCGGGGCCCAGGCGGACCAGGGCGCCGCGGATGTCCAGGTTCTCGAGCAGGAAGCGGCTGACCGAGTCGTAGGCGGCCGTGCTCACTTGAGGAAGCTGGCGAACATGGCCGGATCGAAGCCCACCAGCAGCTGGCCCGAGGCGGTCTCGATCACCGGCCGCTTGATGGCGCTGGGGAACTCCAGCATCGTCGCCACCGCCTTGCTCTGGGTGCCGATGTCCTGCTGCTCCGGGCTGAGCTTGCGGAAGGTGGGGCCGCGGGTGTTGAGCAGGGTCTTCCAGCCCAGGGTCTGGCACCAGGCCACCAGCCGATCCCGGGGCACGCCCTGCTTCTTGTAGTCGTGGAACTCATAGGCCACGCCGTGCTCCTCGCACCAGGCGAAGGCCTTCTTCATGGTGTCGCAGTTCTTGATGCCGTAGATGGTGTTGGTCGCCATGTCACTCTGAACCCGGATGGAAAGCGCTCCCGGAAGGCCGGGAGGCGCAATTCTATGCCGAGACGGGGAGGGGGCCGGGGGCGGGGGGGAGCCGCCCGGGACGGGTGGCCCGGAGGGCATGCCTGGAGACCCATCCGGAGCGGGCCGTCCGCGCCCGATCATCCTCGCCCGTCCTCCCGCCGGGCACGGGAACGTGTCGTTCGATCGGGAAGCCGGGCCATTCCCGGTTGTCGTTACAAGGTGGCGCCAAAATGGCGACAGTGATAGACTGAGCATTCAAACGATTGTCGGAGGTTCACATGGGTACCGCAGTTGCCAAGCAGGACCGCATCGGCGCCCGGGTTCCGCGCGAGGTGTACGAGACCCTTTGCCGTGCCGCCGAACTGACCGGTGCGACGGTCAATCAATTCCTGGTGCAGGCAGCGCTCAAGGAGGCCCAGGAAGTGATCGAACGGGAGGAGGTCATCCGCCTCAGCCCGCGCGATTGGAACTGGCTGCTCGACTTGTTGGAGAACCCGCCCAAGCCGAATGCCAGGTTGAAGGCCGCCATGAAGCGTTACCA
>JAEUNJ010000029.1 GCA_016791145.1 Rhodocyclaceae bacterium
CTGCCCTGCTCATCTGGTCCGCCGCCCTGTTCTCCATGGGCCTGCTGCTGTCGCTGCCCGTGGTCGGGGCGCTCCTGATCGCCAACATCGCCCTCGGCGTGCTGGCCCGGGTGGCGCCCCAGCTCAATCTCTTCTCGGTCGGCTTCCCCGTCACCATCGTCGCCGGCTTCGTCATGCTGGGCCTCTTCCTCCCCTACTTCGGCGCAGCGCTGCAGGGGCTCTTCGACCAGAGCTTCGAGGCGCTGCGGGGGCTGCTGCTGGCGGCGGGGGCCCGCTGACTCCGGTTCGCGCCACCGGCCCAGTCCATGCAATTCGACACTTGGCTGATCTACCTGGCCGCGGCCACGGGCCTCTCCCTCTCCCCTGGGCCCAACGGGCTGCTCGCCCTGACCCACGGCGCCCTGCACGGGCCGCGCATGGCCCTGTTCACCATCCTGGGCGGCAGCCTGGGCTTCGTGCTCGTCATCGCCCTCTCGATCTTCGGCATCGGCGCCCTGATCGCCGCTTCCCTGGCCTGGCTGACGGTGCTGAAATGGCTGGGGGGCGCCTACCTGGTATGGCTCGGCATCCAGGTCTGGCGGTCGCCGCCCATCGCCGTCGAGCTGGCCGCGGCAGGCCCCCCGGCGGGCGGCCGCGTCCTGTTCCGGCAGGGCTTCCTGTCGGCCGCCACCAACCCGAAGGTGATCCTGTTCTTCACGGCCTTCCTGCCCCAGTTCATCGACCCGCGCCGCGGGCTGGCGGTCCAGTTCGCGGTGATGGCGGGCACCTTCGTGGCCACCGAGGTGGTCACGGAGTACGTGCTGGCCAGCGCCGCCGACCGGATCCGTCCCTGGCTGGGCCGCGTGGGCCGGCGGTTCAACCGGGCCTGCGGCGGCCTGTTCGTGGCCATCGGCGCGGCATTGCCGCTGCGCGGCTGAGGGCGGCGGCAGTTCGGAGGAACCGGCGGTATGGCCCGGCGGGCGCTTCCCCGCCTTTGACAGTCGATGGAACGGGGCGCAATTCGTGCATCGTCCCCACGCAAGGCATCGCGGCGAGGACGCGGCTCCCACGAACACCGCGGCACCGCATCGCCCAACTCTGCTGCCCTTTGCGTTCCTGCGCCTCCCCGGCGCGACCCCGCCGCCGTCCATGCGGTAGACATTTCAATGGCATGGCGGCACGCGCCGCTCCCGGGAAGAACCCCGCCGGAGGTCAGCCGGTGCCGCGCGTCAGGAGGATGACGCCTTCGCCGGTGCGCCGGGAGCCGAGCACCGAGGACTCCATGCCCTCGTTGTATTCCACCACCCGGTAACCGTCGAACCCGCCGTCGCGCATCAGCTGCTTCGCCCGGCGGTGGAAGACCACCCGGGCCTCGCCGGCGCCGCCGGCGTAGTAGCGCTTCATCTGCATCGAGAGATGCACGTGGTCGGCCGGGAAGCGGGCCTCCTGGATCTCCCAGTTGGGGGCCAGGGGGTCGAGCACCAGGTAGGCGACGGCGGCGGCCCCGCCCCAGTAGATGAGCTTTTCCAGCGTCACGCCGAAGGAGGGGGTGAGCTGGAGGTTGGTGTCCGGGATCACGCTTCCCTGGCGCGGCAGGTTGCCGTCGAGCCGCGTCGGCACCTCGAAGCCGCCGCAGCCGGCCATCAGGACCAGGGAAGCCAGGAGGCCGGCGGTGCGGTGGGCGCGCATGGGATGCCCCGTCAAAGGTAGTTGAAGAGGGAGAGCTGGGCGATCCTGGCGAAGGACTGCTGGGCCGCCGTCAGGTCCGTCTGCTTGCGGGTCAGGTCGGAGATGGCCTTGGCATAGTCCAGGTCCTGCAGCGAGGAGAGGGTCTGCTGGTACTGGAGCTCCAGGTCGCCGCGCACGCTTTCCAGGGAATCCACCTCGTTCAGGCGGCTGCCGATCGCGGCGCGGACGGCGACGATGCCTTCCTCGGCGCGGGAGAGGTTGGTGAGCGCGAAACCCACGTCGTTGGACAGCTTGGCCCGGTCGGCGTCCCCCGCGATGTTGGATTCGAGCGCGCCGATGGCGTTGGCGACGGTGCGGAAGAGGCTCTGGCTGCTGGACGGCGCGAGGGTGAAGCTGTCGCCGGTGGCCGGGTCGCCGTTGATGATCACGTTGCCGCCCAGGTCGAAGGCCGGCTCGGCGCCCTGGTTGCTCAGGACGATCGCCGTGCCCGGCGTGAAGACGCGCTGGTTCGCCAGCGGCGCGGGACCGGCGGCGCCCGTGAGCATCGAGGCGCCACTGACCGTGTCGACGATGTCGTAATAGGTGACGGCGGGCGTCACGCTGTTGTCCACCGTGAAGTTGATCGCGTAGTTCTTGTCGGTCAGGGCGTTCCAGGCGGCGGGGTTCGTGACGGCGCCCGCGTCGATGATGCCCGTGCCGGTGTTGCCGGCCGCATAGGCCGTGGTGAAATGGCCGTTGCCGTTGCGGATGCGGCGGAACACGTCGTTGCCGGAATCGCTGATCTCCAGTTGCCGCGAGTCGGACACCTGCAGGCGCCGCTGGCCGTCGTCGCCGAAGTAGCTCACGTCGCCGGCGGGATTGGCCACCAGGTCGTCCACGGCGCCGGCAAAGGGCCGGGTGTCGCCCATGTAGCCGGCGAAGAGGTATTGCCCGGAGCCGTCGGTCGCGTTGGCGATGCCCACCAGTTCGTCGAAGCGGGCGCGCAGTTCCTTCGCGATGGCGGCCCGGTCGCCGGCGGCCAGGTGGCTGTTGCCGCCCTCCACCATCAGTTCGCGCAGCCGGCCGAGGATGTCGTTGACGCTGGCGAGCTGGGCTTCCTCCAGCCCGAGGGCGGATTTCGCGTTGTTCTGGTTGGTGGCGTACTGGGCCAGGATGTCCTTCGACTGGGTGACCTCCAGGGCCCTGGCGGCGGCGACCGGGTCGTCGGCCGGGGTGAGGATGCGGCGGCCGGCGGAGACCTGCTGCTGCAGGTGCAGCAGCGAGGCGGTCTGCTTGTTGATGGCCGCCACGCCGGCGTCGAAGATCATTCCCGTGCTGATTCTCATGTCATGCTCCGTGCGGCGCCCCGCCTTCAGCGGCCGAGGGCGAGGATTTCCTCGAACAGCGTCCCGGCGATGTCGATCATCTTTGCCGCGGCCTGGTAGGCCTGCTGGTAGCGCAGCATGTTGGCGGCCTCCTCGTCCAGATTGACGCCGGAGACGCTCTGGCGCTGCGACTCGGTCTGGTCGGCCAGGGCCTGCTGGGACTTGCCGATGGTCTCCACCTCCGCCGTCTTCGTGCCCACCTGGCTGACGATCTGGGCGTAGGCGCTGGTATAGCTGGCGGTGCCGCCGGCGATGGCCTTGGCCGTCTGCAGGGCCGCCAGGGCCACGGCGTTGCGGTTGTCGGAAACCCCGTTGGCATTGGAGGCGACGGTGAAGCCGTCGCCGGCCGCCGGAGTGCCGGTGATTTGCGCCGTCCAGCCGTTGTAGCTGATGTCCGCACCCGGCGTGTAGGCGACGTTCGTGGCCAGGCTGACGCCCAGGGTCGCGTCGAAGACGTCGAAGGTGCCGGGCGGGTTGTCGAAGGTGATGGTGACCGTGTTGCGCAGGTTGGCGTTGGGCGGCGGCGGGGCATCCACGCTGCCGGCGGAGATCCTGCCGGTGCCGGTGTTGGCCACGGCGGCGGCGCTGCGCATGGGCGCGGCCGCCGCGATGTTGCGGGCGTCGGTGACCGCGACGCCCAGGTCGTGGGCACCGGTGCGGGTCGGCTGGATCAGGATGCTGTCGTTGGCGTTGGCGGCCCAGGTGCCGGCGCCGATGGTCATGCCGTCCACCGTGATCGCCGGTGCCAGGGAGGCGACGCTGGCGACGACCGTGTCGTCGGAAAGGCGCAGCAGCGTGTAGGTGGCACCGTCGTAGGAAAGCCGGTAGTCGCTGGTGGTGAGCTGGCCCACGTCGGCGATGCTCACCGCCGGGACGCCGCCGCCGGTGTTGAGGGCGTTGGGCTTCAGCGTGGGGCTGCCCAGGTCGAAGAAGGCAGTGCCCAGGGCGCCGGTCAGGTCCTGGCCGAGCTGGTGCTGGTCGTTCACGTTCTGGCCCAGGGCCAGGGCGATGCGGCCCAGGCCGTTCTGGACGCTGTCCAGGGATTCGTTGCGGAACTTGATCAGGCCGCCCAGCTTGCCGCCGGTAAGCAGGTCCTCCTGCAGATAGACGACGGACCCGCCGGGAGCCTGCAGGGCGACGGTGATCTTCTCGCTGTCCTCGGGCGCGGCGATGGCCTCCAGCGTGAAGGCCAGGCTGCCCACCACCACCGGCTGGCCATTGCCGATGAAGACGCTGACGGTGCCGTCCGGATCGGCGACGGTCTGGACGCGGATTTCCTGGTTCAGCTCGGCGATCAGCTGGTCCCGCAGGTCGAGCAGGTCGTTGGCCGGCTGGGAACTCCCGGCCGCCTGGGCGAGGATGATGCGCTGGTTGGTCTCGGCGATCTGGGATACCAGGGTGTTGATGGCCGACACCTCGCCGGTCACCTGGGTGTTGGTGCCTTCCCGGATCTCGTTCAACCGGTTGTCGATGGCCTGGAAGCGGGCCACCAGGGACTGGGCGGCCGACAGCATGGACTGGCGGGCGGCGATGGACGAGGGATTGGCGGCCACCTCCCCTACCCCGTCGAAGAAGGCGGAGAGCGCCGGGCTCAGGCCCGCGTCCGGGTCGGCCAGCAGGTTGTCGATCTGCTGGATCTGGGCCAGGTAGGCGTCCATCTCCGAGGCCCCGGTCTGGGCGGAAAGGATCTGGCCGGTTAGGAACTGGTCGTAGATCCGCTTCACCGTCTGCACCGCCGTGCCCTGGCCGATGAAGCCGGCGCCGGTGAACAGGGGGGTGTTCGTCGTCTGGACGATCTGCTGCCGGTTGTAGCCCGGCGTCGAGGCGTTGGAGATGTTGTGGCTGGTCGTCAGCAGGCCCACGTTGGCCGCGTTGAGACCGGAAACGCCGATATTGAGGAAGCCGCTGCCCATGAAGTCCGTCCTTTGGTGGAACCCATAACGGCAAAGCTTGCCGCTCATTGAGGCCCCTCCCCGTTTCAGCAACGGGCGTGCCAGGAAGGAAATCACGAGCCGGAAACGCCGAGTGGTGAGCCGAGAGCGACGGACCGGACGCCATGGCGCGCTTCCACTCCATCAAGGGCCGCCCATATGGGGGACAGTCGCTCTCCCACGGCAGTCCGGGCGCCGGGCCGCCCCAAGCCCGGACGGCACGCGGCGAAACCGCAATCCGCGCCGAATCTGGATCGATGCACCCCGTAACCCGTGAGCGCAGCGATCCGTTGAGTTTCCCCGCCCCCGGGGCGGGGGTTAGGGAGTGGGGGACCATCCTGCCCCGCAGGGGATCGGCTTGCCGATCCCCCGCCCCCGGGGCGGGGGGGCCACCCGTTCAGCCCTGCAGGGCTGAACGCAGGGCGTTGCCGTGGATCAC
>JAEUNJ010000063.1 GCA_016791145.1 Rhodocyclaceae bacterium
TCGGGCATGGCCTTCGTGGTGATCCAGCACCTGGACCCGAACCACAAGGGCATGATGCCGGAACTCCTGCAGCGGCTGACGCCCATGCCGGTGGCCCAGGCCAGGAACCGGGCAAGGGTCCTGCCCGAGCATGTCTACGTCATCCCCCCGAACAAGGACCTGTCCATCCTGCGGGGCAATCTCCACCTGCTGGATCCGGTCGCCCGGACAGGCCTGCGGCTGCCGATCGACTTCTTCTTCCGGGCCCTGGCCGATGACCGGCAGGAGCATGCCATCGCCGTGGTCCTCTCCGGCATGGGCTCGGACGGCACCCTGGGCCTGCGCGCCATCAAGGAGCGCGGCGGCCTGACCCTGGTCCAGGATCCGGCCACGGCCAGGTACGACGGCATGCCCCGCAGCGCCGTCGGCGCCGGCCTGGCCGACATCGTCGCCCCCGCCGAGGCCCTGCCCCAGCGCATCGCCGATTACCTGCGCCACGTCCCCCGGGCGCCTCCCGGCCAGCCGGAGCCGGACACGGAGACCGCCGCCCAGAAGAGTGCCTTCGACCAGGTCTGCATCCTGCTGCGCGCCCGCACCGGGCATGACTTCTCCCTCTACAAGAAGAGCACCGTCTATCGCCGCATCGAGCGGCGCATGGGCATCCACCAGCTGGAACGCATCGCCCACTACGTGCGCTACCTGCGGGAGAATCCCCAGGAAGCCGACCTCCTGTTCAAGGAACTCCTGATCGGGGTCACCAGCTTCTTCCGCGATCCCTCCGTCTGGGCCTGCCTGCAGGAGCGGATGCTGCCCTCCCTGCTGGCGGGCTATCCGGCGGGCGGTTCCCTGCGTGCCTGGGTCGCCGGCTGCTCGACCGGCGAGGAGGCATATTCATTGGCCATCGCCTTCCGGGAGACCCTCGAGAAACTGAAGCTCCCGCCGCGCCACTCATTGCAGGTCTTCGCCACCGACCTGGATGCCGATGCCATCGAGCGGGCCAGGCGGGGCTGGTATCCGGCCAACATCGTGGCCGACGTCTCGGCGGAGCGCCTGGCCCGCTATTTCGTCGAGGACTGCGGCGGCTACCGGGTGGCCAAGGAGATCCGGGAAATGGTGGTGTTCGCGCCCCAGAACGTGATCATGGATCCGCCGTTCACCAAGCTGGACATCCTGTGTTGCCGCAACCTGCTCATCTACCTGAGCGGGGAACTGCAACGCAAGCTGCTGCCCCTTTTCCACTACAGCCTGCGCCCCGGCGGCCTGCTCCTGCTCGGCAGCGCCGAGACGGTGGGCGGCCTCACGGACCTGTTCGCGCCGCTGGAGCCGGGCCTGCGGATATTCCGCCGCAGCGCCGGGGGCGCCGGCAGCTTCGCCGTCGATTTCCCCACCCGCCATGCCCGGCAAAGATTGGACGTCCCCATGAATGCGAAGCCAGAATCGACCGTCGCCAACCTCCAGGACCTGGCCGACGACCTGCTGCTCCAGCGCTTCGCGCCGGCCGCCGTCCTGGTCAACGGGGCCGGCGACCTGGTCTATGTCAGCGGCCGCACCGGCCGCTTCCTCGAACCCGCCGCCGGCAAGGTCAATTGGAACCTGCACGCCATGGCGCGGGAAGGACTGCGCGAGGAACTGGCCCTGGCCCTGCCCAAGGCCCAGCGCAGCGGCGAACCCGTCTTCTGCCGCGGCCTTCGGGTCGGCAGCAACGGCGCCACGGTGACGGTGGACGTGACGGTGCACCCGATCCGCGAACCGGCCGCCCTGCAGGGCATGGCCATGATCGTCTTCGCCGAGGCCGAAGCGGCACCGGTGGAGGCCGCGCCGGAGGACGGCAAGGCCCCCGCCCGCCGCAGCCGGCGCATGGTCGAGCTGGAGCAGGCCCTGGCCCATGCCCGCCTGGAAATCCAGGGCATCCGCGAGGAGATGCAGACCTCCCAGGAGGAACTCAAGTCGGCGAACGAGGAACTGCAATCGACCAACGAGGAGCTCCAGTCCACCAACGAGGAACTGACCACCTCCAAGGAGGAATTGCAGTCCCTGAACGAGGAGTTGCAGGCCGTCAACGCCGAGTTGCAGTCGAAGGTCGACGAGCTGTCGGCGGCCAACAACGACATGCAGAACCTGCTCAACAACACCGACATCGCCACCGTCTTCCTCGACAACGCCATGCACGTGCGTCGATTCACCGCCCAGGCCACCCGGATTTTCAAGCTGATTCCCGGCGACGTGGGGCGCCCCCTGTCGGACATCGTCAGCGACCTCGATTACGCGGCGCTGCCGGCGGACGCCCGGGCGGTCCTGCAAACCCTCGTCTTCTCGGACAGGGAGATCGCCACCCGGGACGGGCGCTGGTTCCAGGTGAAGATCATGCCCTACCGCACCCTTGAAAACGTCATCGACGGCGTCGTGATCACCTTCAACGACATCACCCGCGCCAAGCAGCTCGAAGCCGAGTTGCGCGGCACCTCCGGCGGTCAGGGGCAGGACCGGCCACGATGAGCAAGGACGACCACGACGGCCTGCGCCGGGCTGCGGAAGCCCGCATCGCGGCAAAGCCCGCGGCGGCCCCCGCTGCCGTGGACGCGGCCGACATGCCCCGGCTGCTGCACGAGCTGCAGGTGCACCAGATCGAGCTGCAGATGCAGAACGAGGAACTGCGGGCGGCGCGGGCGGAGGCGGAAGCGGCCCTGCTGCGCTACGTGGTGCTGTACGACTTTGCACCGGTCAGCTACTTCGGCTTCGACGCC
>JAEUNJ010000090.1 GCA_016791145.1 Rhodocyclaceae bacterium
CGGGAGACCTTCAACGACGAGCAGGTGGACGTGCTGCGCGGCGCCGGGGCCATGCTGTTCGGCCGCGGCCAGGCCGGCGGCGTCATCAACCAGGTGAGCAAGACGCCGCTGCGCTTCGAGCAGTACAAACTGACCGGCAGCGCCGGCAGCCACGGCTACCGGGAGGCGACCGCCGACCTCAACAAGCCCATCAACGAAGGCACCGCCCTGCGCATCAATCTGATGAACCGGGACGAGGACAGCTGGCGCAGCAACCCGGCCACCGGCACCGAACCGGAGCTGCACCGGCGGGGCATCGGCCTCAGCCTGGGCCTGAACCTGCGCACCGACAACCAGTTCTGGATCAACCACTACCACCTGCGCACCCGGGACAACCCGGATTACGGCATCAGCTTCGACGCCGCCACCCGGCAGCCCAACGGGCGCCTGCCCCAGAGCACCTTCTGGGGCATCGACCGGACCTTCGACCGGAGCGACACCCGCATCACCACCTTCGTGAACGAGCTGCGCCTGGCCGGCGGCTCGCACCTGCGCACCCAGTTGCGCATCGCCGACTACGAGCGCAGCTACTGGGCGAAGACTCCCAGCCTGACCGTGGCGCCGAACGTGCTGGGCAGCGTGGGCGGCAACCAGACCCGCAGCTCCGACTACGAGACCGTCACGCTGCAGTCGGACTACGACACCCGCTTCCGCGCGCTGGGCATGCAGCACGAATTCCTGGCCGGCTTCGAGTACCTGGGCGAGAAGAGCTACCGCAAGGCCCTGCAGAACTTCGGCACCGCCGCCGCGCCGGACTTCCGTCCCTACCAGGAGGCCCGGGCCGGCAACGCCGTCGCCTTCAGCGGCGACTCTTACGCCCTGTACGCCCAGGACAGCGTCGAGTTCCTGCCCCGATGGAAGGCGACCCTGGGGCTGCGCCGGGACGAGCTTTCCGCCACCTATTCCAGCGCCACCTCGCCGCGCCTGACCTACGGCGAGTGGAGCACCCGGGCCGCCCTGTCCTGGCATCCCGGCGCCGAGACCCATGCCTACCTGGCCTGGAGCGATTCCTTCAGCCCGACGGCGGACCTGTACCAGCTCACGGTCACGCCCATGCCGGCCGAACGCAGCAAGGTGCTGGAACTGGGCGCCAAGTGGCTGCTGATGGACGGCGACCTGGCCCTGCGGGCCGCCCTCTACCGGGCGGACAAGGAATGGGAGCGGAATACCGACCTGGAGTCCACCGCCGCCATCCTGACCCGCAAGCGCCGCACCCGCGGCATCGAGCTGGAGGCCGCCGGCCGCGTCACCGAGGCCTGGGAAGTCTTCGCCGGCCTCGCCCTGATGGATGCCCGCATCCTCGAGGTGGCCCGCAACGTCAACGCGGTGACGGGGGTGATCACCGCCGCCAATCCGGCCTACGCGGGCCAGCGGGCCCGCAACACCCCGCCCTGGACCCTGAACCTGTGGACCACCTACCGGCTCCCCGGCGGGTGGAAGGTCGGCGGCGGCGTCGAGGCCAAGGGCGAGCGCTACGGCTACAACCCGAGCGGCGCCGGCGCGATCCCGACCCTGCCCGGCAGTGCCGCCTTCCACCCGAACACGGCGCCCGCCTATGCCCGCTGGGATGCGATGGTGGCCTACGAGCAGAAGGCGTGGTCCCTGCGCTTCAACCTGAAGAACGTCTTCGACCGGCTCTACTACGACGCCATCTACGACAACGGCGGCTTCACCGTCCCCGGCATCCGCCGGACCGGCATCCTCACCGCGGAACTGAAGTTCTAGGGTCGGTTCTCATTCAGTCGGCGCGTCGCCTGAATGAGAACAGACCCTAGCCATCCCCGCCCGGCGCCGCGGCGCCGGGCCCACCCACCGGACCCATGCCCATGCTGATCACCCTCGATGACGTCCTCACCGGCGAGGAACTCGCCAGCGCCCGCGCCCTGCTCGCCGAATGCCCCTGGGAGAGCGGCCTGGCCACCGCCGGGCCCCAGGCCGCCGAAGTCAAGCGCAACCGGCAGGTGCCGGAGGACGCGCCCCATCTCCCCGCCCTGCGCCGCCTGGTCCTCGGCGCCCTGGCCCGGGACCCGATGTTCTTCGCCGCCGCGCTGCCGCTGCGCATCCTGCCGCCCTTCTTCAACCGCCACGGCGGCGAGGAGAACCGCTACGGCCTGCATACCGACAACGCCATGCGTCAGGCGCCGGAGGGCGCCTGGATCCGCGCCGACGTGTCCGCCACCCTGTTCCTCTCCGATCCCGAGGACTACGACGGCGGGGTGCTCACCATCGCCGACACCTTCGGTTCCCACGGCGTGAAGCTGCGGGCCGGCAGCCTGGTGGTCTACCCCTCCTCGTCCCTCCACGAGGTGACGCCCGTGACCCGCGGGGAGCGCCTGGCCTGCTTCCTGTTCCTGCAGAGCATGGTGCGCGACGCGGGGCATCGCCGCCTGCTCCACGACATGGACATGGCCCTGCTGCGCCTGCGGCAGGAGATCGGGGAGACCGAGCCGGTGGTGCGCCTCACCGGGGTCTATCACAACCTGCTGCGCGCCTGGGCCGAGTCGTGACGCCCCCCCCGGAACCGGCTTCCAGCCACCCGCCGGGGGCCGGCGACGAAGGCGGGGCCGGCTGGCTGCGCCTGGACCCGGCCGTCCGCGACTACCTGGAGCGCGGCTGCGGCGACGGCCTCACCCTGGCCGCCAACCGGGCCGCCTTCGATGCCCTGCGCATCATGCCGCGCCTCCTGGTGCCGGTGGCCGGCGGTGACACGCGCCTCGAACTCCTGGGCCGGGCCCTGGAGCACCCCTGCCTGCTGGCGCCCATCGCCTACCAGCGCCTGTTCCACCCGGAGGGCGAATGCGCCAGCGCCATGGCCGCCGCCGCCCAGGGCGGGCTGATGGCCGTCAGCAGCCTGGCCAGCCAGCCCTTCCAGGCCATTGCCCTGGCCGCCGGCAGCCCCCAGTGGTTCCAGCTCTACTGGCAGGGCGACCGGGAGCGCACCCGCCGCCTGCTGCGGCGGGCGGAAGCGGCCGGCTTCTGCGCCGTCGTCATGACCGCCGACGCGCCCGTCAAGCAGGCGGCCCTCGACCTGCCGGCCGGGGTCGCCGCCGTTAACCTGGAGCCCCCCGCGCCGCCGCCGGCCGCGGTCCCCGGCGGCAGCACGGTGTTCCGGGGGTGGATGGCCCAGGCGCCCACCTGGGACGACCTGGCCTGGCTGCGCGGCGAAACCCGCCTGCCGCTGCTGCTGAAGGGCGTCCTCCACCCGGACGACGCGCAGCGGGCCGTGGACCTGGGCTGCGACGGCGTGATCGTCTCCAACCACGGCGGCCGGGTGCTGGACGGCGCGCCGCCGGCGGTGGAGCGGCTGCCCGCCGTGGCCGCCCGGGTCGCCGGGCGGGTGCCCGTGCTGCTCGACAGCGGCATCCGCAACGGGCGCGACGTGTTCCGGGCCCTGGCCCTGGGGGCGGCGGCCGTCCTGGTGGGCAGGCCGGCGGTGCGCGGCCTGGCCGACGGCGGGGCCCTGGGCGTCGCCCGCGTGCTGCGGGTGCTGCGCGACGAACTGGAGATGACCATGGCCCTGGCCGGCTGCGCCCGGCTGGCGGACATCGGGCCCCACTGCCTGGCCTGACCGGCGCCGGGATAGGGCGGGGGCCGGCCGAATCCGGCGCCACGGGGGTAAACTCCGGCGTCCCTTCCGCCCGGCCGCCGCCGGCCCAGCGTTCCGTCCCATGCGCCTGTTCCGCCTCGCCAAGATCGTCCGCATCGGCATCGCCCATGGCCTGGACCAGATGGTGCTCGAGCACGAGCCCACCGGGCGCCTGCGCTGGCTGGGCCGCGTCGCCGCCGCCGTGGCCTTCTGGCGCGACCTGTCGGCGCCGCGGGCCGTGCGCCTGCGCGAGGCCCTGGAACACCTGGGGCCCATCTTCGTCAAGTTCGGGCAGGTCCTCTCCACCCGGCGCGACCTGCTGCCCCCCGACCTGGCCGACGAGCTGGCCAAGCTGCAGGACCGGGTGCCGCCCTTCCCGTCGGAACAGGCGGTCGCCGAGCTGGAGCGGGTCTACGGCAAGCCGGTGGACCAGGTCTTCGCCCGCTTCTCCCGGGAGCCCGTGGCCTCGGCCTCGGTGGCCCAGGTCCATTTCGCCACCCTGCCCGACGGCCGCGAGGTGGCGGTCAAGATTTTGCGCCCCGGCGTCGAGAAGATCATCGGCCATGACATCGCGCTGCTGGAGACCTTCGCCGGGCTGCTGGAGGCCCTGTGGTCCGACGGGCGCCGGCTGAAGCCCCGGGAGGTGGTGGCCGAGTTCCGCAAGTACCTCCACGACGAGCTGGACCTGATGCGCGAGGCGGCGAACTGCTCCCAGCTGCGCCGCAACTTCACCGGCTCGCCGCTGCTGCGCGTGCCCGAGGTCCATTGGGACTGGTGCGCCACCTCGGTGATGGTCATGGAGCGCATGGAGGGCATCCCCATCTCCCAGCTCGACCGGCTGCGCGAGGCCGGCATCGACCTGAAGCGCTTGTCCCGGGCCGGCGTGGAGATCTTCTTCACCCAGGTGTTCCGGGACGGCTTCTTCCATGCCGACATGCATCCCGGCAACATCCTGGTCGCCACCGACGCCGCCCACTTCAACAAGTACGTGGCCCTCGACTTCGGCATCATGGGCACCCTGGACGAGGTGGACAAGAACTACCTGGCCATCAACTTCCTCGCCTTCTTCCGCCGCGACTACCACCGGGTCGCCGCCGCCCACATCGAGTCCGGCTGGGCCCCGAAGCAGACCCGGGTCGACGAGCTCGAGGCCGCCGTGCGGGCCGTCTGCGAGCCCATCTTCGACCGGCCGCTGAAGGAGATCTCCTTCGGCAAGGTGCTGCTGCGCCTCTTCCAGACCTCGCGCCGCTTCAACGTGGAGATCCAGCCCCAGCTCGTGCTGCTGCAGAAGACCCTGCTCAACATCGAGGGCCTGGGCCGCCAGCTCGACCCGGACCTGGACCTCTGGCAGACCGCCAAGCCCTTCCTGGAGCGCTGGATGGAGGAACAGATCGGCTGGCGCGGCCTGGTCGAGCATGCGAAGCGGGAGGCGCCCCAGTGGGCCGTCCTGCTGCCGCAACTGCCCCGCCTGATCCACCAGTCCCTGGACCGGGAGCCGGAAAAGGCCATCGTCGCCGAACTGGCCGCGCTCAAGGCCGAGCAGGCCCGCCAGCGGCGCACGCTCGCCGTCATTGCCGGGATGCTGGGTATCCTGGTGCTGACCCTCCTGGTGCTCTGAACCGGCCAGGCTTCACCGCAGGGGCACGAAGGGTTTCGTGCGAGCGGCGTCCTCGCCGCGATGCCCTTGCGATGGCCCCCGAAAAGGCACGATCCGACCGCGGAGGCGCGGAGGAAGGAAAGGCATTTCCTGCCGTGCGCGGTATCCCGATGTGCTTCCCTGACGGCTCGGGGGTTGGCATTTCCCGTGGGCGGGCTCGGAACCGCTGGAATCGCGGCGGGGACGCCGCTCCCACGAAGACCGCAACGCTTCCCGGACGCAGCTTCGCCGCCGGGCCGCCCCAAGGCGAAGCGGCACGCGGCGGAGCCGCAATCCGCGCTGGTGGCGAATCGTCGCGCCCCGTCATATGTGAGCGAAGCGATCCGTCGAGTTCCCCCGCCCCCGGGGCGGGGGCCAGGGGGTGGGGGGCCACGCAATTCACGGGGCGGGCAGCGTCAGCTCCACGCGCAGCGTCCGCGGGTCGCCGCTGCGCCCGGTGCGGAAGCCGAGGCCGCGGGCCAGCTTCACCATCGGGTCGTTCGCATGGAGCACCTCGCCATGGATGCGCCGCCAGCCCACCGCGGCGGCGAGGCGGGCAAGCCCGCCGAGCAGCGCCCGGCCGATGCCGCGCCGGCGCCAGGCACCCTCCACCATGAGCCCCGCCTCCACGCCGCAGGAGGCATCCCCCGCGGCGCAGGCCTCGTCCGCCACCCATTCGGCATGGCCGACGATCCACTCGCCGCCGTGCCGGGGCACCACCGCCAGCAGAGTCTCCCGCGCCGCATGGTCCGCCGCGTCCAGGCGGTCGAGCAGGGCCAGGTTGGCCGCCTCGGCGTGGGACCAGTAACGCAGGTAGCGGGTCTCCCGGTCCAGGCGCGCCAGGAAGGCCGCCACCCCTTCCCGGTCCCCGGGGCCCGCGGCGCGCAGCCGGAAGGACTCGCCCCGGGGTTCCACCCCCATGGCCGGCACCAACGGGGCACCATCCTGAGAACGAACGATCGTGCTATTTATCGGCGAAAAAAAAGCCGGATGCAGGGGAAGGTCCATGGCGTCACTCCTTCGCGGGGTTGGGGGCGTGGTGCGACATCAGCCGGTCGAAGGCGGTCATGGCCCGCTGCTCCGACTCGGGATCCTGGAAGAGCTGGCTGTCCTGGAGGCAGGCGAGCACCAGGCCGTTGATCTCGAAGGCCACCTGCTCCACCGGCGTATCCGGGCGCAGGTCGCCGGCCTCGACGCACTTGCCTATCGCGTCGGCCAGGGCGCGCCGCCAGAGGCCGAGGGCGTGGGACACCTCGTCCCGCACCGGGCCGGGCTGGCCGTCGAATTCGTGGGCGGCGGCGGCCAGCGGGCAGCCGCCGGGCAGCCGGCTGCGCCGGGCCCAGACCAGCCAGTTGGCGACGATGGCGCGCAGGCGCGGCAGGCCCCGCTTCTCGCGCAGCGCCGGCCGCATGACCGTCTCCAGGAAGAGCTCCTGCGTGGCCCGCACGACGGCGAGCTGCATCTCCTCCTTGGAACCGAAGTGGGCGAACAGACCGCTCTTCGACATGCCCGTCTTCTCGGCCAGGCTGCCCACCGAGAGGCCGGAAATGCCGACCTGGCTGGCCAGCGCCACCGCCGAATCGAGGATTGTTTGCCGGGTTTCTTCGCCTTTGCCCATGGCGAATTTATAGAACGTTCGTTCTTTTTTGTCAAGGACCCGAGAAAAAGAAGCCGGCGCCCTGGGCGGCGCCGGCCCGGAAAGGAGGGATCAGCCGCGCTTCTCGGGCTTCTGGGGCTTTTCCGGCTTCTGGGGCTTCTCGGGCTTTTCCGGCTTCTCGACCTTCTCCGGCCGTTCGATGCGCATCAGGGTCGGGTCGTCCAGGGAACCGGCGGCGGCGAGGGCATTGCCGGCGGCGAGCGCCAGGGCGGCGGTCAGCAGGGGGAGGAGGGCTTTCTTGCTCATGATGGACTCCTGTCGAGGTGAAGGGTTGGTCTCCGGCGGCCGGGGCCCGTCGGGTCCCGGGACCGCCGTGCGCGATCCGTGTCGCGCACCCCTTCCGATGCAGGCCCCGTGCCAGCCGCGGGCAAATTTCCCATATGTTTATTTTTCAATGTCTTAGAATGCTCGCGCACGGAAATCGGGTGCGGCATTTCCCCCGCGCCGGGGCATCTCCCCCACCGCGCCAGCCCCTGCCGACGCGGCCTTCCCGGGGGCCCGGCGCCCGCCGGGAGGCGGCGGCCCGATGCGTATAATCCGCGGCTTCCGCGCCACGCGCCGCGGCGCCTTTCCTGTCCTGGGTCGAGCGGGGTTCGGCATGCTTCTCTGGTTCGTCATCCTCTACCTGATGGTGTCGGTGGGCATCGGACTGCTGGCCGCCACGCGGGTGCACAACGCCAAGGACTTCGCCGTCGCGGGCCGCAGCCTGCCGCTTCCCGTGGTGATGGCCACGGTCTTCGCCACCTGGTTCGGCGCCGAGGCCGTCTTCGGCGTCTCGGCCACCTTCGTCAAGGAGGGCCTGGGCGGCGTGGTCGCCGACCCCTTCGGCTCCAGCATGTGCCTGATCCTGGCGGGGGTGCTCTTCTCCCGCTACCTCTACAAGCTCAACATCCTCACCCTCGGCGACTTCTACCGGATGCGCTACAGCCGCGGCGTCGAGATCCTGACCACCCTCTGCATCGTCGCCTCCTATCTGGGCTGGGTGGCGGCCCAGATCAAGGCCCTGGGGCTCATCTTCTACGTGGTCACCGACGGCGCGGTCAGCCAGGAAACCGGCATGGTCCTCGGCGCGGCCATCGTGCTCACCTACACCACCTTCGGCGGCATGTTCTCGGTGGCCATCCTGGACTTCGTGCAGATGGCCGTCTCCATGGGCGGTCTGCTGTTCATCGCCTGGATCGTCAGCGGCAAGGTGGACGGCGGTTCCGGCCAGGTGATCCGGCACGCGGCGGAGGCCGGCAAGCTGCAGTTCTTCCCGGAGGCGGACCCGCTGAAATGGATCACCTTCCTGGGCGCCTGGGTCACCATGATGCTGGGCTCCATTCCCCAGCAGGACGTGTTCCAGCGGGTCACCTCGGCGAAAACCGCGAAGATCGCCCTCGGCGGCTCCATCCTCGGCGCCTCCATCTATTTCTGCTTCACCTTCGTGCCCATGTTCATCGCCTATTCGGCGACCCTGATCGATCCGGCCCTGTTCTCCGAACTGCTGGAGAAGGACACCCAGCTGGTGCTGCCCACCCTGGTCCTCCAGCACACCCCCCTGGTCGCCCAGGTCCTCTTCTTCGGCGCCGTCCTCTCGGCCATCATGAGCTGTTCCTCGGCCACCCTCCTGGCCCCCTCGGTGACCTTCGCCGAGAACGTGATCCGCGGCTTCTACCCGACCATGGGCGACCAACGCTTCCTCTGGGTGATGCGCGCCACCCTGGTGGGATTCGCCTGCCTGGTGCTCGCCTTCGCCCTCAACTCCGAGTCCTCGATCTTCAAGATGGTCGAGAACGCCTACAAGGTGACGCTGGCCGGCGCCTTCGTGCCGCTGCTCGCCGGCATCCTCTGGAAGCGGGCCACCACCCAGGGCGCCCTGGCCGCCACCTTCGGCGGCCTGACGTCCTGGATCCTGGTCGAAGTCCTGGCCGGGGCCGGCGCCGCCCCGGCGGAAGCCGCGGGGGCGGCCGACTACGCCTATGCGCTGGTCAGCGGCGCCGTGCCGCCCCAACTCATCGGCCTGGCGGTGTCGGCCGCCGGCATGGTCGCGGGTTCGCTGCTGCCCCAGTGGGTCGGCCACCGGATGCCCACCCACGAGCTGCACGAACGCATGCACCACCACGCCGCGGCGGAAACCCACCACGTGACCGA
>JAEUNJ010000104.1 GCA_016791145.1 Rhodocyclaceae bacterium
CGACGACGGTGCTGGTGCTGGGCGAGTCGGGGACGGGCAAGGAGGTGGCCGCCCGGGCGCTGCACCAAGCCAGCCCCCGGAAGGATGGGCCGTTCGTGCCGGTGAATTGCGCGGCCATCGCCCCGGAACTGATCGAAAGCGAGCTGTTCGGCCATGTCCGGGGCGCCTACACGGGGGCGGCCACGGGGCGCGAGGGACTGTTCTTCTACGCCCGCGGCGGCACCCTGTTCCTGGACGAAATCTCGGAACTGGCCTATCCGATGCAGGCCAAGCTGCTGCGGGTGCTGGAGGAACGGCGGCTGCGGCCGGTCGGCTCGGAGCAGGAGGTGCCGGTGGACGTGCGGGTGGTCGCCGCCTCCAACAAGGACCTGGCGGCGGAGGTGGCGGCCGGGCGCTTCCGGCCGGACCTCTTCTACCGGCTGCAGGTGGTGGAACTGCGGATGCCGGCGCTGCGCGAGCGGCCGGAGGACATCCGCGAGCTGGCGGCCCATTTCGTCGAGGCGCTGGCCCCGCAGCTGGGCGTACCGCCCCTGATGCCGGAGGATCGCGCCCTGCGCTGCATGCAGGCCTACGACTGGCCGGGGAACGTGCGCGAGTTGCGCAACCTGGTGGAGCGGTCCCTGATCCTCGGCTACTTCCCGGAGAACTGGGGTTGCGCGGTGCCGGGGGCGGACGCGGCGACCACCGGCGCGCCGGACGAATCCCTGGCCAGCGTCGAGGAGCGGCACATCCGCGCCGTGCTGGCGGCCGTGGAGGGCAACAAATCCGAGGCGGCCCGACGACTGGGCATCTCCCGCAAGACCCTCGAGCGCAAGTGCTTCGCCTGGGGCCTTTGAAGCTGCCGCACGGCTTCCGGGCCGTCCTGCGCGGCTCCCTGCGGGCACGCCTGGTGGCGCTGGCCCTGCTGCCGCTGGTGGCGGTACTACCGCTGCTGGTGGGCATCCTCGTGGGATGGGGCGGGGCCTACTACGACCGCCTCCTGAACTACAAGGTGCGCTCGGACCTGTCCGTGGCGAACGGCTATTTCGAGCGGGTCAAGGAGGGCGTCGGGGCCCGGGTCCAGGGCCTCGCCGAGTCGGAATCCATCGCCCGGCTCCTGGGCCAGTCCCGGGGACTGGAAGCCCTGGCCGGCCTCCTGCGGGAGAAGGCCCGCGGTGCCGGGCTGGATTTCCTGATCGTCGTCGGCACCGACGGTCGCGTGCGGGCGGCGGGAGCCGGGCCGCTGGCCGGATCGCCCTACGGCGACTGGCGGGTGGTCCAGGCGGCGTTGGCCGGCCAGCCGAGGACGGCCATCGACATCTTTCCGCCGGAGCGGCTGGCGGCCATCTCCCCCCCGCTGCGGGAAAGGGCGGTGACGACCCTCCTGCCGACGCCGAACGCCGCGCCGACCACCCGCACCCAGGAGACCCGGGGCATGGTGATCCACGCCGCGGCGCCGCTGGTGGAGGCCGACGGGCGACCGGCCGGGGCCCTGGTGGGCGGGCTCATGCTGAATGGCAACCTGCCCTTCGTGGACCGGATCAACGAGATCGTCTACGCGGAGGGATCCCTGCCCCTGGACAGCCACGGGACCGCGACCCTCTTCCTCGACGACGTGCGCATCGCCACCAACGTGCGGCTCTTCGAGGGGGGGCGCGCCATCGGGACGCGGGTGTCGCGGGCCGTCCGGGAACAGGTGCTGGAGCGGGGAACCACCTGGCTGGACCGGGCCTTCGTGGTCAAGGACTGGTACGTCTCCGCCTACCAGCCCGTGGAGGACAGCCAGGGGCAGCGGGTCGGCATGCTCTACGTGGGCTTCCTGGAGGCCCCGTTCCAGCGCTTCAAGCGGCTGGCCCTGGCCATCGTCATACTGCTCTTCGCCGCCACCATCGCGGTGGCTTCGGTGGTGTCCTGGCGCTGGGCGCGCAGCATCTTCGTGCCCGTCGAACGCATGGAACTGACCATGCGCCGCATCGAGGAGGGGGAGGCGGGGGCCCGGGTCGGCGGCGTCCGCGGCGAAGACGAGCTCGCGGCCCTGGCCCGCCATTTCGACCTGCTCCTCGACCAGCTGGAGGAGCAGACCCGGGCCTTGAAGCGCTGGGGCGAGGAACTGGATGCCAAGGTGGCCGAGCGCACCCGGGCCCTGGAGGAGGCGAACCGCACGCTGCGCGACGCCCAGAGCCAGCTCGTCAAGTCGGAAAAGCTCGCCGCCATCGGCCAGCTCACCGCCGGCGTGGCCCACGAGATCAACAACCCCATCGCGGTCATCCAGGGCAACGTGGATGTGCTCGACGAGGTGCTCGGCGCAGCCGCCGCGCCGGTGCGTGGGGAGATCCGGCTGGTCCGGGAACAGATCCACCGCATCCGCCTGATCGTCGCCAAGCTCCTCCAGTTCGCCCGCCCCGGCGACTATGCCGGCTACCTGGAGGCCGTGGACGTGGGGCAGCTGATCCAGGACAGCCTGGTGCTCGTGGGGCACCAGATGCGGCGGGGCAACGTGGCCGTCGAGCAGGACGTGGCGCCGGGCCTTTCCGTCAATGCCAACCGCAACGAGCTGCAGCAGGTGCTGATCAACCTGATGGTGAACGCGCTCCAGGCGATGCCCGAGGGCGGCACCCTGCGACTCGCGGCCGCCGCCAGCGCGGACGCCGGGCGCCCGGGGGTACGCATCGCCGTGGCCGACAGCGGGCCCGGGCTTCCCGCGGACAGGGCGCAGCTCTTCGCGCCCTTCTTCACCCGCAAGGCCGGCGGCACCGGCCTCGGCCTGTGGATCTGCCAGAGCCTGGTGGAGCGCTATGGCGGCAGCATCGCCGCCGAGGACGCCCCCGGCGGCGGGGCCGCCTTCGCGGTCTGGCTCCCCCGGGAACCCCTCGGGTCGGCCACGGACTGAGGCATCCGCGAGCCGGCCACTCCGCCCGGGACGATCCGGGCACCGGCCGCCCCAAGGCAAGGCGGCACGCGCCGCAGGCGCAACCCGCTCCGCCCCGCGAAGGACGCTCCCCGTGACAATCGAGCGCAGCGAGCCATCGAGTTCCCCCGCCCCGGGGCGGGGGCCAGGGGGCGGGGGGCGACCCTGCCCCGCCGCAGCCTTGCCGCCGGGCCGCCCCAAGGCAAGGCGGCACGCGCCGCAGGCGCAAACCGCTCCAACGTTCGGAAATCGCTCCCCGTAACAGGTGAGCGCAGCGATCATTGCAGCTCCTCCCCGCGAGGGGAGGCCGGGTGGGGCGGGCCATCCTGCCCCGTGGGAATCGGCGAGCCGATCCCCACGGGGGGGCTTTATTCCGGAATCAGCCCCTTGGAGTCCAGGAAGCGGAAGACGATCTCGAGGCGCGACTCCACGTCCTCCAGTTCCAGCAGCTTCTGGCGGGCCACGTCGGGAATGGGCAGCACCTCGCACCAGCGGAATCCCACCCAGGCGGCATCGAAGAAGCGCGGCGGGGTGGGTGCGGCGTTTCCCATGTCCTCCAGCACGGCGCGCAGCATGGGGACCAGACGGGCGAACTGCTGCGGGATCTTTGCCGTCGCCTCCGGCGCCAGCAACTCCACTTCCCCCATGGCGAGGCCGGAGGCCTCCACCCAGCGGCGCAGGATGCGGAAGCGCTCGCCCCCCCGGGCGACGACCTGGAGCACGCCGAGCTGGGGCATATCCCATTCGGCGATGCTGGCCAGTGTGCCGACGGGATGCGGCACCGCGGGCTTGCCCACCTCCTGGCCGCTGGCGATCAGGCAGACCCCGAAGGGCGAGCCTTCCCGGAGGCAGGTCTTGGCCATGTCCATGTAGCGCTGCTCGAAGATGCGCAGGGGCAGCCGGCCCTCGGGGAAGAGCACGGCCTGGAGCGGGAACAGCGGGATGGTGCGCAGGCTCACTGGGCTACCCTCCTCCCGCCCCCCTCCGAGGAGGGGGTGACGGCAGTTCGCCGCTGCGCGGCTCCATGTTGTTGGCCGCGCCCCTTCGGGCGGCCGCGCGGGGCGCGGGGTTCCCCCACCTGGGCTGCAGGGTGTGCGCGACGCCGAGCTGGTCGAGGATGCGGGCGACGACGAAATCCACCAGGTCCTGGACCGAGGCCGGCCCGTTGTAGAAGCCGGGACTGGGCGGCAGGATGACGGCGCCGGCCCGCGCCAGGCGCAGCATGTTCTCCAGGTGGATGACCGAGAAGGGCGTCTCCCGCGGCACGAGGACCAGCTTGCGGCCCTCCTTCAGCACCACGTCGGCGGCCCGGGTCAGCAGGTCGTCGGCGATGCCCGCGGCTACCTTGGCCAGGGTGCCCATCGTGCAGGGGCAGATCACATAGGCATCGGGGGCGCCGCTCCCGGAGGCCAGCGGCGAGTTCCAGTCCTCGCGGCCGTAGACCGTGAGCCCGTCCTCGGCCAGCCCCAGCCGCGCGGCGACGGCGCGCCGGGCCTCGCGCGGCTGGGCGGGCAGCACGAGGCCGGCCTCCTGGGCGGCGACGATCTGAGCCGCCTGGGAATAGACCAGGGAGACCCGGTGGCCGGCGCGCAGCAGGCACTCGACGAGGCGCAGGCCATAAGGGATGCCGGAGGCGCCCGTGAAGGCGACGGCGACGGACTGGGTCATGGGGGATTCCTTTCCGGCGCGCCTTCGGGCGGCGGGTCGCCGGCCAGGAAATGGCCGGCGACGAGGCCGTTGGCGATGCCGAAGACGAAGGCTGCCGCGGCGAAGACGGGCAGCAGGTGGAAGACGCCGTCATGGGGCACGAGCCAGGCCCTGGCCAGCAGGATCTGGGCACCCACGTGGGCGAAGGCGGCGGCGAGGCTGTGCGTCACGGGCCCGAACCGGCGGGCCGGCAGTAGGGACGTGGCGGCCAGGGCGGCGAGGCTCGCCAGGGCGCCGCCCAGGCTCAGGAAGAAGCCCGGGGCGAAGAGCTGGCCCATCAGCAGCGAGGCCGCGAAGACGCGCAGCAGCGAGACCCAGGCCGCATCGGCCCAGCCATGGCGCATCAGGACGACGAGGACGACGATGTTGGCGAGGCCGGGCTTGACGCCCGGCAAGGGCGTCGGTATCGCCGCCTCGGCGACGGCAAGCACGATGGCGGCAGCCGCGTAGCGGGCGATCCGCCGGTCGTCGGCGGTGACGGCGAGGACGACGTCCGGCTCAGTAGTTGAGGGAGTCATACCCGCCCTCCCGGCCCCGCAGCTGGAGGCTCACGTGGCTCGGCGCGCAGATGGCGATGGCATTGGGGCGGGCGAGCCAGCCCTGGCGCACGCAATACTGGTGGGCACCCGGATCGGCGGCGACGCGGGCCCGGCCCGGCTGCACCTCGATCACCGTGGGGCCGATGGCGCCCTGGACCTCCAGCCGGCGAGGGCGGTCCAGGGGCAGTTCGGCCACCACCGCGCCGTCCCGCTTGACCACAGCCAGTTCCGCCCGTCCGGCATGCCAGCCCAGAGGCAGCGAGGCGCCCACCGCACCCGCCGCGGCGGCGATGGCGAGCCAGTCCCCGGCCCGCAGATGGACGAGCCAGCGCTTCATCGGGAAGGGGGTGCCACGGCCGGACCGCGCTCAGCCGGCCAGGGCCCGGTGGCGCACCAGGACGCGGGCCT
>JAEUNJ010000175.1 GCA_016791145.1 Rhodocyclaceae bacterium
GGCACCCTGGCGGTAAGCGGCGTCGAGCAGGTGGTCGGCACCACCGGCGGCGCCGACGTGGTCCGGGCCATGGGCACGGGAACCCTGTCGGTCAGTGCCGTGGAGACCGTCATCGGCTTCTCCGGCGCCGACGCCGTGCGCTTCCTGGGCGCCACCACCGGCGTCTCGGTGACCGATGTCCAGACGGCCATCGGCGGCACCGGCAGCGGCGACGTGCTGACCCTGCTCGGGGCCGGCACGGTGTCGATCTCCGCCATCGAGACGGTGATCGGCGCCACTGCGGGCACCGACGTGATCCAGTTCCTCGCCGCCGGCACGCTGGCGGCCAGCAACGTGGAGACCGTCATCGGCACCGGCAGCACGGCCACCGCCGATGCGGTCACCCTGCTCGGGGCCGGCACCCTCGCCGTGTCCCTGGTCGAGTCCGTGGTCGGGACTGCCGGCAGCGCCGACGTGGCCCGCATGCTGTCCGGCGGCACCCTGTCGGTGAGCGCCATCGAAACCGTCCTCGGCAGCACGGGGGCCGACGCGGCGCGCTTCATCGGCAATGCGACCCTGGCCGTTTCCGGCGTCGAGACCGCCATCGGCGCGGCGGGCGCGGATACCCTGCTCCTGCTCAGTCCGGCGGCGGCCACGTCGCCGGTCAAGGTCAGCAACATCGAGACCGTGGTCGGCACGGCCAGCACCGTCACGCCCGACGTGATCAACCTGCTGGCCGCCGGGGCGATCGCCGTCAGCAACGTCGAGACCCTGGTCGGCACGACCTCGGCGGGTGATGCCATCACGCTGCTCGGTGGCGGCACCCTGGCCGTCAGCTCGGTCGAGTCGGTGGTCGGCGGCACCGCGGCCAACGACGTGGTGCGCCTGCTCGGCACCGCTTCGGCCAGCCTCTCCATCTCCGCCGTCGAGACGGTGATCGCGGGGACGGCGGCGGACACCATCCGCCTGCTGGGGGCCGGCAACCTGGCCCTGAACGGCGGCGGCGGCACCGACACCATCATCGGCGCCTCGGCCACCGACGTGCTGACCCTGCTGGCGGCGGCCACGGTCGCGGTGAGCAGCATCGGCACCGTGCAGGGCACCTCGGCCACCGGCGATGCGGTCCAGATGCTGTCCGCCGGCGCCCTCGCGGTCAGCGCCGTCGAGGTGGTGACGGCCACGGCTTCCACCACCACCGCCGACGTGATCACCATGCTCGGCGCCGGCACCCTGTCCGTGTCCGGGGTCGAGACGGTGGTGGGTTCGGCCGGCACCGACGCCCTCCTGCTCCTGGGCACCAACGTGACCATCGCGGTGGATCAGGTCGAGAAGGTGACCGGCACCGCCGGCACCACCGACCGGTTGACCCTGCTCTCCGCCGACACGGTCTCGGTGTCCGGTGTGGACACGGTGGTCGGCAGCGGCGGCAGCGATGCCGTGGTCATGCTCAACACCATGACCCTGGCCACCTCCGCGGTCGAGACAGTGATCGGCACCGGGTCCTCGCCCGACACGCTGAAGCTCATCGGCGCCGGGGCGACCGTCTCCGTGAGCGCGGTGGAGGTCGTCCACGGCACCACCGGGGCCGGCGACACCGTGCAGTTGATGACGGCGGGCACCATCAGCCTGTCGGCGGTGGAGACCCTGATCGGCACCACCGGGACCGACAACCTGGTGCTGTTCAACGGCGGGACCATCGCCATCAGCGCCGTCGAATCCGTGGCCGGGTCGGGCGCGGTGGAGGCGGTCACGCTGCTGGCGGCCGGCAGCGTGCTGCTCAGCAAGGTGGAGACGGCCATCGGCACCACCGGGACCGACGTGGTGAACTTCAAGGACGGCGGCACCCTTTCCGTCTCCGCCATCGAGTCCGTGCTCGGCACGGCCGATGCCGGGCAGGCGGTCCGCCTGCTGGCGGCGGGGTCGGTGTCCGTGTCGGCCGTGGAGACGCTCATCGGTTCCGCCGGCACCGACACCCTGACTTTCCTCGGCCCCACCGGGACGACGGCCGTCTCGGTGTCCGCCTTCGAGAGCCTGATCGGTTCCACGGGGGCGGACTCGGTGGCCATGGCATCCACGGGAACCCTGTCGATCTCCGCCATCGAGACCGTCACCGGCAGCACCTTCACCACGGACGTGGTGCAGTACCTGGCCTCCGGCGTCACGGCCGCCCTGAACGGGGTCGAGACGGCCATCGGCACGGCCGGCGCCGGCGACGCGGTGCGCATGATCGGCACCACCCTGTCGGTTTCCGCGATGGAGTCCGTCCTCGGCACGGCGGGCACCAGCGACGTGGTGCGCATGCTCGCCGCGGGCTCCCTGGCGGCGAGCAGCGTGGAGACCGTGATCGGGTCGGCCGGCGCCGACACCGTGACCATGCTGGGAACCGGCACCCTCAAGGTGTCCGCGGTGGAGACGGTCGTCGGCACCACGGGCGGGGATACCTTCGTCTTCTTCGGCCCGGCGGGGGTCAGCGTCACCGGCGGCGGCGGGATCGACACCTACACCGCCGGCAGCGGGACGGACGTGTTCATCTTCAGCAGCGCCGCCGACTCGCCGTTCGGGTCGCCGGATGCCATCACCGGCTTCGCGGCCGGCGCCGGGGGGGCGGACATCATCGACCTCAACGCCATCACCGGCGGCTCGGGCAGCCTCACCACCGACAACCTCGTCTTCACCGGCGGGGGAACGCCGCACGCCATCATGCGCACGGCCGGCGTGCTGGAGATCGACAGCAACGCCGACGGCCTCGCCGACATGAAGATCAACCTCACCGGCGTCACCGCCGGCACCCTGGACAGCGGAGACATCCGCTGGTGACGGGGGCCGGCGTCGCCTGGGCGGGCCGCGAAGAGCGGCCCGTTTTTTTGCCGACGGCATGATCGCCGCCGAGCCGGCGTCCATCCTCGCGGCCCTGGAGGCGGGCGACGCGGCCGCCGCCGCGGCGGGGGCGCGGCGGCGCCTGGCGGACCGGCCGGCGGACGGGGAGACCTGGTTCCTGCTCGGCATCGCCCAGCGCCGCCTCGGCGACCCGGCCGGGGCCATCCAGAGCTACCGCCATGCCCTCGCCACCCATGGCGGCCACGCCGACGTGTGGTTCAACCTGGGCAACGCGCTCCACGATTGCGGCGAGACCGCCCAGGCCCTGGACGCCTACGTGCAGGCCCTGGCGCGGCAGCCCGGCCACGGCGCGGCGCGCGAGCAGGTGGCCCGCCTGGCCCCGGCCGCCGGGCGCCCCGAACTGGCCCTCGCGGCCGCCGCCGCGCTGGCGGCCGGCGAGCCGGAGAACCCGGAGCGGCAGGTGGCCTGGCTGCGGGCGCTGCGCGAATCCGGCCGCTGGGAGGAGGCGAAGCGGGGCTTCGAGGCCGTCCTGCCGCGCTGCCTGGACCATGCCGGCATCCTCGTCGAGGGCGGGCTGATCCTCGAGCACTTCGGCGACCACCGGGCGCTGGCGGCCCTCTACGAGCGCCTGGACGGCCTCCTCCCGCGCCATGCCATGGTCAAGTTCCACCTGGGCCTGAACCGTCTGCGCACCAACCGCAACACCCCGGCGCTGGCCGCCCTGCGGGAGGCGGAGGCCCTGGGCCTGGCGGAACGCGCCCTGTGGGTGAACCTCGGGACGGCCCTGGCGCGCTTGGACCGGGTGGACGAGGCGCTGGCCTACCTGGACCGGGCGGCCCCGGCCTACGGCGATGATCCCAGTGCCCACGTGTTCGCCTTCGCGCTGCGGCAGAAGGTCTGCGACTGGCGCAACCACGCGGACCTGCGGCGGACCCTGCTCGAGCCCGCCGTCGCCGGCGCCAGCGCCGAAGCCTACCCGGCGCTGCCCTTTCCCTTCACCGCCTATCCCGGCGACATCGGCGAGGACGAGCAGCTGGCCATCGCGCGCCGCTTCGCCGCCTTCGTCTCCCGCGGCATCGTCCCCCACGCGGACCATCCCGCCGCCGGCCGCGGGCCGCGCATCCGGCTGGGCTACCTGTCCGCCGACTTCCACGACCACGCGACGGCGCACCTGATGCTCGGGCTGTTCAAGCGCCACGACCGCGGGCGCTTCGAGGTGTACGCGTACAGCTACGGTCCCGAGGACGGATCGGAATACCGGCGGCGCATCCGTGCCGAGGCCGAGCACTTCGTCGACCTGGCCGCCCTGTCGGACCGGGACGCGGCGGCGCGCATCCGCGCCGACGGCATCGACGTCCTGGTGGACCTGAAGGGCTACACGCGGGAGGCGCGGACGGGCATCCTGGCCTGGCGCCCGGCCCCGGTCCAGGTGGCCTGGCTCGGCTATCCGGGCAGCATGGGGGCGGACTTCATCGACCATGCGCTGGTCGATGCCGAGGTGGTGCCGGCGGAGGCGGCCCGGCACTACAGCGAGGCGCTGCTCCACATGCCCCACTGCTACCAGGTGAACGACGACGAACAGCCGGTCGCCGCCGGGGCGCCGACGCGGGCCGAGGCGGGGCTGCCGGCGCGGGGCTTCGTGTTCTGTTCCTTCTGCGCCCACTACAAGATCGACCCGGCCGTCTTCGACGCCTGGGCGGCGATCCTCGCCCGGGTCCCCGGCAGCGTGCTGTGGCTCATCGACGGCTACCCGGCGGCCCGGGAGAACCTGCGCCGCGAAATCGCCGCCCGGGGCATCGCCCCGGAGCGGCTGGTCTTCGCGCCGCGCCAGCGCAAGGACCTGCACCTGGCCCGGCACCGCCTGGCCGACCTGTTCCTGGACACCTTCGCCTACAACGCCCACACGACCATGAGCGACGCCCTGTGGGCGGGGCTGCCCGCCATCACCGTGGCCGGCCGGACCTTCGCGACCCGGGTCGGCGCCAGCCTGCTCAAGGCGGCCGGCCTGCCGGAACTGGTGGCGCCCGACCGGCCCGCCTATGTGGAAATGGCCGTCGCCCTGGCCGGCGACCGCAAGCGCCTCGCGGCCCTGCGGCGCCGCCTCGCCGACACCCGCGAGGCGGCGCCCCTGTTCGATACGGCCGGCTTCGTGCGCGACTGGGAGGCCCACGTGGAGGCCGTGGCCCGGGCGCCGGCGGCCGCCGCCCGGCGGCAGGCCGAGGAGGCCGGGCTGCGGGCGGCGATCGGCGAACTGGAGGCCGGCCGGCCGGGCGAAGCCCTGGCCCGGGCGGCGGCCATCGTGGACGCGGGCAGCGTCCGGCCCGACGCCTGGAACGTCCTGGCCGTGGCCCTGCGCCGGTTGTCCCGGCCGGCCGCCGCCGACCTGGCCTACCGCACCGGCCTGGGCCTCAAGCCGGACTATGCCGACATGCTGGGAAACCGGGCCAACCTGCTGCGCGACGAGGACCGCCTGGACGACGCCCTGCCCCTGTACCGGGAGGCGGCGCGGCTCGCCCCGGCAAGCCGCAACGCCCTCTCCAACCTGGCCTCCGCCCTGTCCGCCCATGCCGAGCCGGAGGCCCAGCTGGAGGTCCTGCTGGCCGCCGAGCGCCTCGACCCGGCCAACCCGGACACCCGCTGGGACAAGGCCCTGGCCCTGCTGATGCTGGGGCGGATCGGCGAGGGCCTGGCGGAATACGAGTGGCGCCACGCGCGGCGCAACCCGCCGCCGCGGGAATACCCGCGCCCGCCCTGGAAGGGCGAGCCCCTGGAAGGCCGGCGCCTCTTCCTGCACTGGGAGCAGGGCTATGGCGACGTCATCCAGTTCCTGCGCTTCGTGCCGCTGGCCGCCGCCCTGGGCGGCAGCGTGCATCTGGAGGTGCAGCCGGGACTGGGCGCCTTCGCCGCGGCCCAGCCCGGGGTGGCGGGGGCGGTGGAGCCCGGCCAGCCCCTGCCCGGGTTCGACTGCTGGGCCTCCCTGCTGAGCGTGCCGCGCCTGCTCGGCATCGACGAGCGCAACCTGCCCGCGGACCGCCCCTACCTGCGCGTGCCGCCGGGGGCGGCGGCCGCCTGGCGGACCCGCCTCGCCCGCCGCGGCAGGCGGCCGCGGGTCGGCCTGGTCTGGGCAGGCAATCCCAACGTCAAGAACGACCGCCTGCGCTCGCCGCGGCTGGCGCCCTTGCTGCCCCTGCTGGCAATCCGGGGCGTCGAATGGGTCCTCCTGCAGCACGGAGACGGCCGGCGCGACCTGGAGGGCGTCCGCCTGCCGCCCGGCTGCCGCGACCTGGGACCGGAGATCCGCGATTTCTCGGACACCGCGGCCATCATGGCGGAACTGGACCTGGTCATCAGTTCCGACACCTCCACCGCCCACCTGGCCGCCGCCCTGGGCTGCGAGACCTGGGTGCTGCTGTCCTTCGCCTCGGACTGGCGGTGGGGCCTCGGGGACACGAGCCCCTGGTATCCCGGCGTGCGCCTGTTCCGGCAGCCGGACCTGGGCGACTGGGAAACGCCGGTGGGCCGCGTCGCCGGCGAGTTGGGCCGGCGCTTCGGGGTCAAGGGGCCCGCCGTCCGCTCCGGGCGTCCCGCCGCGGGCCCGGCCGATGCCGGCGCGCCCCTGCTCCAGGCGGCCTTCGACCTGTACCGCGACGGCCGGGAGCGCCTGGCCCGGCGGCTCGCCCGGGCCGCCCTGATGGCCTCGCCGGCGCGGCCGGACGCCTGGTGCCTGCTCGGCGTGGTGGAACGCCACCTGGGCGAGGCCGGCGGCGCGGAGCGCGCCTACCGGCGGGCCATCGCGCTGCTGCCCGGCTATGCGGACGCCTGGTACAACCTGGGCAACCTGCTGCGCGCCGGCAAGCGGCTGCCGGAGGCCGGCGAGGCCTACGGGCAGGTGGTGGCGCTGCGCCCCGACCACGCCCAGGCCCTGAGCCTGCTGTCCGACGTGCATCGGGAGCTCCAGGACCTGGACGCCGCCGAGGGCGCCGCCCGGCGCGCCCTGGCCCTGCGGCCCGATTTCGCGGAGGCCTGGGGCCACCTGGGCAACGTGCTCAACGACCGGGAGTCCTTCGACGAGGCGGTGGCCTGCTACGAGAAGGCCCTGTCCCTCCCCGAGCCGCCGCCCGAGACCCTCTACAACAAGGGCGTGGCCCTGCAACGCTCCCGCCACGTGGAGGCATCGGTCGCCTGCTACCGGGCGATCCTGGCGGCGAAGCCGCAGGAGGTGCCGGCCCATTACAACCTGGCCACCGCGCTGTTGACCCTGGGCCGCTTCGCCGAGGGGTTCCGCGAGTACGAGTGGCGCCTTGCGAAGCCGGACCTGCGGCCGCGGCCCTACGCCGAGCCGGCCTGGAACGGGGAACGCCTGGACGGCCGGCGGCTCCTGCTGTACTGGGAGCAGGGCTATGGCGACAGCATGCAGTTCCTGCGCTTCGTTCCCCTGCTGCGTTCCCTGGGCGGGCGCGTGATCCTGGAACTCCAGGCCGGGCTGAAGGGCATCGCCGCCGGCCTCCCGGGCGTGGAGGCCGTCTGCGACGCCGGGGAGCCGCTGCCCGCCTTCGACTGCCAGGCGCCGCTGATCTCGCTGCCCGCGCGCCTGGCCCTGGCCTCCCCGGCCGCCACCTTCCCCTATCTCGCCGCGCCGGCCGAGGCGGCCAGCCGCTGGGCGGCGTGGCTGGGGCCGACGCGCGGCCGCCTGCGGGTCGGCCTGGTCTGGGCCGGCAATCCCAACGTCAAGAACGACCGGGTGCGCTCGCCCCGGCTCGCGCCCCTGGCACCGCTCCTCGCCGTGCCGGGCATCGAATGGGTGGTCCTGCAGCAGGGGGACGGCCGCCGCGACCTGGAGTCGATGGCCATGCCGGACGGCACCCGGGACCCGGCCGCGGAGGGCGGCGACTTCACGGACACGGCCGCCATCATGGCCGGTCTCGACCTGATGATCAGTTCCGACACCTCCACGGCGCACCTGGCGGCGGCCCTCGGACGTCCCACCTGGACGCTGCTCCATTACGCCGCCGACTGGCGCTGGATGTCGGGCGCCGCAACGGACTGGTATCCGGCCATGCGCCTGTTCCGGCAGCCGGAGCCCGGCGACTGGACGACGCCCGTCGCCGAGATGGCGGCGGCCCTGGCCGCCTTCGCCGCGGCCGCCGCCGGCAACGAATTTCCACGAAAGCGCTGACATGGCCGACCGCCTCGAATTCCGTCCTCCCGACGCCGCCCTGGCCTGTCCCTGCTGCGGCGGGACGGAGTTCGCCGTGGCCCCGGTCATCTGGAAGGGCCTCGCCGAGGAATGGCGGCTGTCGCCGGAGGAATGGCGGCTGGTGGACGAGCAGCAGGGCGGCCACTGCCGGCGCTGCGGGACCAACCTGCGTTCCCAGGCGCTGGCCGCGGCGATGATGAAGGTGACCGGATTCCAGGGCCTGTTCGTCCAGTACGGCGAGTGGATGGCGGCGCGCGGCCTGCAGGTGCTCGAGATCAACCCGGCGGGGTCGCTCACCCGCTTCCTGGCCGGCCGGCCCGGCCACCGGCTGGCGACCTATCCCGACGTGGACATGATGGCCATGCCCTACGCCGGCGGAAGCTTCGACCTGGTGATCCATTCGGACACCCTGGAGCACGTGCGCCATCCGGTCCGCGCCCTGGCCGAATGCCGCCGGGTCCTCAAGCCGGGCGGCCACTGCGTCTATACCGTGCCGCTGCTGCCGGGGCGGCTGACCCTCTCCCGGGAGGGGATGCCGCCCTCCTACCATGGCAGCCCGGGGGCCGGGGCCGCCGACTACGTGGTCTGGACCGAGTATGGCGCCGACGCCTGGCGCCAGGCCCTGGAGGCCGGATTCGGCGAGTGCCGGATAATGGCGCACAAATTCCCCTCTGCCCTGGCCCTGGCGGCCGCCGCCTGAGCGCTAAGCTCCCGCCTGCCCACCGGAGTTCCCATGGCCCACCCCCAGCAGATGTTCTTCGTCGCCTCGGTCAAGCAGTTCCTGCCGGAGTTCTTCCGCGGCCGCAAGGTGCTGGAGGTGGGCAGCCTCAACATCAACGGCTCGGTGCGGCCGCTGTTCGAGGAATGCGACTACCTGGGCCTGGACGTGGGGCAGGGCCCCGGCGTGGACCTGGTCTGCCGCGGCGAGGACCACGGGGCGCCGGCCGGCAGCTACGACGTCGTCATCTCCTGCGAGATGATGGAGCACAACCCCAACTGGCGCGAGACCTGGCTCAACATGATCCGGCTGCTCCGCCACGACGGCCTGATGGTCATGACCTGCGCCTCCCGCGGCCGGCGCCGCCACGGCACGCCCGACACGGACCCGGCGGCCTCCCCGCTCACCGTCGGCCAGGGCCTCGCCTACTACCGCAACCTGGAGGCGGAGGACTTCTCCGGGCTCGCGAACCTGGATGCCTGGTTCCCGGTCTGGGCCTTCTTCAACGACGACGTGAGCCACGACCTGTACTTCCTCGGCGTCGGCCGGGAGGCGCCGGAACCCCTGAGGGCCCGCTGCCTGCAACTCAAGGCGGCCTTCGCCGACTACTACCGGAAGAAGAACACGGCGGGGGAATACTGATGGCGGAGAACCTCCCCCTGGTCCTGATCCTCGACGTGGACGGCGTGCTGACCACGGGCCAGTTCCTCTACTCGGTGCGCGGCAAGGAGTTCAAGGTCTTCGGCCCGGACGACAACGACGGCCTCTCGCTGCTCAAGGACCGGCTGGAAGTGCGCTTCGTCACGGGCGACCGGAAGGGCCTCCCGATCTCCCGCAAGCGCATCGTCGAGGACATGGGCTACCCCCTGGACCTGGTGAGCACCGTGCGCCGCCTGGAGTGGATCGCCGAGCGCTACCCCCTGGAGCGCGTCATCTACATGGGCGACGGCATCTTCGACCACTACGTCATGCGCCGGGTCGGCTACGCCATCGCCCCCGGCAACGCCGATCCCCTGGCCAAGGCGGCGGCCGACCACGTGACGCAGCGCCACGGCGGCGACCGGGCCGTGGCCGAGGCCTGCCTGCACATCCTGGAGCGCTTCTTCGAACCCTACGACCCCGAGGCGCCGCCGCAGGTCGAGGGCAAGCTCTCCGGCCAGTGGACCGTCTGAAGGACAGCGGAGCCGCCGCCCCGTGATCCGCCAGCGCATCGAACGCCTGATCGCCCGCAGCCGCTGCACCCTGCTCGGCGTCGGTCCCATGAGCCGCGCCTGCGTCGATGCGGCGGTCGAACTGGCCAACGAGCACAACGTGCCGCTCTTCCTGATCGCCAGCCGCCGGCAGGTGGACAGCG